>PMHI01000095.1:13310-20454 GCA_003156615.1 Acidobacteriaceae bacterium
ACACGCCCGTGTTGAAGTCAACGCCCAAGGCGTTCGTCGCAGTGTTGTTGGTGTTGTGGAGTTGTTGCGTCGAACTGGCGGAGCCATCGGGACGCAGATCGTTGTTCTGAAAGAAATTGAAACGATAGAACGCCCGCGTGCTGCCTCTCATGTTCCAGTCCACACGCTCATCCGTGTCGAACTCACGGTAGGGCTGGCTGAGGATAGTGTTCAGCCCATTAAAAGGAAAACTAAAGGGCTCGGCCGCCGTCAGATTCTGCTGTGTGCGCTCGGCATCGGCGAACCAGAAGACTTTGTCCTTGATGATCGTTCCCCCGGCATTTGCGCCAAATTGTTCCCGCTGAAAAGAAGACGCAGAAGACGCTGTGGAGTCAGCCAGCGCCGCCGCACCCTGATCGCCGCGGTACACTCCGAAGAGCCCGCCGTGTATCTGATCGCTTCCCGAGCGGGTGATCACGTTTACTGCGCCGGAGGAGGTCAGTCCGGTTGAGAGGTCGAGCACCGACTGCGGAATCTGAAATTCCTGAATCGCACTCGCAGCAATGTTCTGCGTCGCGGTTCCTACCGTCTCGTCGCTCACGTCGACTCCATCCACTTCAATCCTCTCCCCGCGGCCGTACTGGTTCAGAACTGAGATCGAGGAGAGCCCATTCTTGCTCGGGCCGAAGACGCTGCCATCCTGCATCTGGACCCCGGGCTCAAGCTGCGCCAGGTCAAGAAAATTTCGCCCGCCGATTGGCAGTCTCTCAATCTGTTCTCCGTCGACCACACTTTGCACGGTCGCTTGTTCGACATTGACGGTCGTACCTCCCGGACCGACAACCTGCGGCTTCTCTGTCCCTACTCGCATCGTCACATCGGCGCGAGTCGTGTTGCCGACCTGAACCACCACGGTCAGTGCTGTCAGGTTGAATCCCTTGACCTCGATCCGTACCAGGTAATCTCCGGGTTGAATCGGCCCCGAGGAGTACAGTCCCGCCCCCGAGGTCGTCACATGAATCACCACAGCCCTGGTCTTATTCGTGATCTCCACCTTCCCGCCGGCGAGCGCCTTCTGCTGCGGATCAGTGACCATGCCCACAATGCTGCCCGTTCCCACCGTCTGCGCCATCAGCAACGGCGAAGCCAGCAAGACCGCTACCACGAATTTCGCGACTAAACGGCCAGCGAAATTACAGTTCAAGATCGTCAACCTTCCATTCGGACTATTCACTGAACCCCTCTTAAAGTTCCCGTTTCAAAAACTCGCAAGCTGGATCGGCAATCGCGGTTCGATGGGACGAGAAACTGCGCATCTCAACTCGGTGCGAGCAACACGAACTCAAAGGCAACTACCCGCGAACCCAAGTTGACTCTTGGGATGGAGAAGCATTCCGCTAGCCATGTTTGATCAAGTCCGAACGATACCAAACCATCCACCATCCTTGTCAATCAAGCCATCGGAACCGCTTTGCCTTCGTAGCTGGCGCCGTCCCCNNAGCTCTTGGGGCGCTATTCTCTCCTCACGTGCTGATCCCACGGACCACTGGCCACTGCCTCTAAAAATCCGACTTGGTTGTGTAGTAGCCAGCCCGATTCCGCACGTGGTAAGCAGCGGCGTCGGCCGGCCCCGTAATCCCGACCTGAATGCGGCGAAACTGCGAGTTCGACGTGCGCTGTGACGGATAGTAGGCCAGCAGGTATTGCGTCCGGAGTTCGTCGCTGATCTGCCGAAAAGCATCGTCGAGCTGCGACATTGAGGTCGCATAGTAGTACTTTCCTCCCGTGTCTTCCGAGAGTTGGATCAGCGCATGTTCCCCGCCGGTTTCCCGTCCCGCGCTGTTCTCAATCGGCACCACGATAATGCTGTAGACCAGCGCTTCGGCCTCTTCGGCGGCGCGCACTGCCTCTTTGTAGTCAACCTGGCTGATGGTGTCTCCTCCGTCGGTGATCAGCACCATCACCTTCCGTCCCTGCCGGCGATCGAGTGAGCGCGAGGCTATATAGACGGCGTCGAACAGCGCCGTGGCCGCGCCCAGCCGGATGTGGTCGATGCCCTCATCAATGCGCTTCAGATTTGCCGTGTAGCCGACGGCCTGCGACACGCTCTCGCTAAAGCCATACACCGACAACGCATCCACCGGCCGCAGGATCGTCCGCGCAAACCGCTTGGCCGACGCCTGCTCCAGCGGCAGGTCGTGCCGCGTGCTCAAGCTCGTGTCAATCGCCAGCGCAATCGAAAGCGGCAGCGCCGATTCTTTGTCGAACACCGAGATCTTCTGCTCGCCCCCATCTTCCTGCAGCACGAAATTTTCTTTCTTGAGACCGCCAATCGGAGCCCCATGAGCGTCGGTCACGGTCACGTACACATTCACCAGCTTGACATCGACCTTGAGCGTGGTCTCGGGTTCAGGCGTCGATTGCTTCGGTGCCGGGGCCTGTTGCCCCCGCGACAGAGCGCAGGCCAGCAACAGCAGAATCACAGTAGTGAATTCTCTCATTCAGTAAAAGAAGTATACGTTGCAAAGCCCGTGTGGGGGCGGCGGGCGACTCGCCCGTTGGCCGAGCGAAGCTCGGCGTCAGCCCGCTCACTTAGATGCGCCCTCGCGTCCGGGGCTGCCTTGGGCTCGGGGAATTTCCTCCGGAAATGCTTCACCATCCGCCCACACCGCGCCATCCTCAAAATATTCTTTCTTCCAGATTGGGACCGTGCGCTTGAGCGTATCGATTAGCCAGCGACAAGCATCGAACGCGGCGGCGCGATGAGCCGACCCCACCACAATCAACACGCTGGTCTCGCCGATCTCCAGCCGCCCCAGCCGGTGTACCAGTGCAACCTCGCGCACCTGGAATTGTTTCAAAGCCTGCTCGGCCAGCCCCTCCATCTGGTCAAGCGCCATCTCCTCATAAGCCTCGTACTCGAGATAGAGCGCCCTACGCCCCCGCGTCTGATTACGCACCACCCCCTCGAACACCACAGCGGCCCCATCCTCACCGCGCTTGATGCGCGCCAGTACCCCCTGCGTGTCAATCGTGTTGCGGACGATCGAGGCCGCCTTTCCCAACCCACCACTAACCGGCGGCAACAGCGCCACCTCGTCGTCAGACCTCAGCACAGTCTCCGCTCCCGCGTATTCCTGATTCACCGCCACAGCGATCGAGGCCACGGCTTCCCTCATGCGCGGAACCTCCGACAAATAGTGCGACAGCACCTCGCGCACCACCGCCCCTTCGGGCAGCTCCAGCAACTCGCCGGTTCTCCCCACCAGATCTTTCAATACCCCGAAAAACAGCACCCGCACGCGCATGGAATGTTGCCAGTAGTCTATCGTGAGCACGCCGATCCGACAGTAAGTGTCTCAGTTCCAGCACATCTGAAGATGTCCAAAGCGACGTGCAAGTATGTGCACTCCGCGGACGCGCTCTGCGCCCTCAGCGTTTTTAGGCTTCGCTCAGACCCCGGCAAAGCGCCGTCGATTGATAATTCCTGACTGTTGACGGAAACCTCCCGGGCGTAGAGCACAATTGGTTCTTAAATCAACTATCGGCAATCAGCCTCGCTCATTCTCCGGCCGTCTCATCTTCGTCAATCCCAAGGCTCCCAATATCTTCCCAGCTTCCCGCTCCGAGGATTCCCGTGCAAGCACAGCTTCGCCGTCTTCCGCCCCGCCCACCGGAATCACAAACCAGGGGTCGCACGGCATCACGTAAGCCACCACAAAATCGATTTCCGAAGGATCATAAGGGACTACCTCTTCGTAGCCGCCGCTCCCGACGCCGGGTATGTGAGCCGGATTTCGTCGCTCGACAATGTGAAATCCAGCAGCCTATTAAAATAACGCCTGTTTTTGTCCCAATTCTTGTCGTCGCGGACTCGCAGCTTGGGCCCGGGTGGGCCTGGGTCAGACCCGCGCCTCAACGGCCGACGTTTTCGGTATACTGAAAGGTCATGCCGGTCCTCAAAAACATCGCCGCCATCGCCAAAGGCATGAGCATCACCTTCATGGAGATGTTCCGGCCCACCACGGTAGAAAATTATCCCGACGGCAAGGGTCCGCTCAAGGGAGCGAGGTTCGAAGCCCGCTTCCGCGGCGCTCACGTGCTGCAGCGCGACGAAAACGGCCTCGAGAAATGCGTGGCCTGCTTCCTGTGCGCCGCCAACTGTCCCTCCAATTGCATCTACATCGAAGCCGCCGACAACACCGCCGAACACCGCGTAAGCGGCGCCGAACGCTACGCCAAAGTCTACAACATCGATTACAATCGATGTATTTTTTGCGGGTATTGCGTGGAGGCTTGTCCGACCGACGCGATTACGCATGGGCATGGGTTTGAGCTGTCGACGTTCAACGCGAGCAATCTGGTGTACCGCAAGGAGCAGATGCTGGCGCCCCGGCCGGCACACATGGGAGAGAACGTGGTATTTAATCAGGCCGACGTAGACGGCGGGGCTCCGGCGCAGATGGTGGCGGGGAGTTAGAGTTCGGGACATCTTGAGTTCAAACGAATGAGACGCCGGTCCTCGGGGCCGGCGTTTGTGCTTGCTCGAAGGATCGTGGGGTCGAGGGAATCGTTTGGGCGTCCGGCGGGCCCCAATCTGGAGATCAGGCGAAGCTGCTTGTGGTGGTTCGTCACGGGGGCGAAGTATTTCGTGCCCGTGAGGAGAGTTTTATGGCGAGGCCGCATGTGGGATCTCCTTAGGAGGCCTATCGCTGCATCGTGAAAGGGGTTCTTCGACTGCACGGGATGATAATTGACCAGCGTCCTTTTCTTTTTCTTTGCCAACCGATCGATACAAACAGAGCATCTTCTTCNNAAGACGGGGAAACGGAAGAACCTGGGAACGTTTTCGTCGCGGGCGGCGGCGCAGAAACATGAGCGGGCTGTGCAGTATTTCAAACGGGCATGAGCTGAGTTCGGTCCGACAGCCGGCTTCGGACCGGCGAACGACCGAGTGCGGCGGTCCCCACATGAGCCCGGTGGCTGTCCACCTGAGACTCCGGTTCTTAGAATGTGGTTATGGAATGTGGTTACGAGGCCGAACCCATTTAACGGACACAACGCCAGCTTTTTACAAATTGTTGACCTGGGTCTGACAAATGGGGGGCGTGGTTGGGGGCACAATTGGGAGAGGAGATCAGACAGGAGCAGTCTGATCGTTGCTCTTCACGTCGTTGCTCTTCACGCCCTCCGTCGTCGTGAGGGAATGGGGAAACCGGCGTTCCCGTCGCAGGGGGCGGGACGCCGGTTTTGTTGCTGTGCTGCTCGTCACCACACGTGGCAGGCGTTGGTTGGCATCATGGGTTGGCCGGGCTTGCAGCCAAAGGCCTGGCCGAACTCGGGCATATTCTGCACGACCCCGTTGATGCGGAATTGACGGGGCGAGTGGGGATCGGTCTGCACCTGGAGGCGGAGCTGTTCAGGGCGTGTGCTGCCGCACCAGGTCTGCCCGTGGCCGAGAAAGAATTGCTGCAAGGGAGTGTAGCCGTCCTGCTTCTTAGTGAGGTCAATATCCTTGCGCCTGGCGTCGGCGAGGAACGCGATGAAAGCTAGACGCAGACCGCCGTTATCGGCGGTATTCTCGCCGAGAGTTAGCTTGCCATTCACCTTCACATCATCCACTGCGACGAAGTTGCTGTACTCTTTCACTTCGCAGTCTGTCATTTCATCAAACTTCTTGGCATCCTCGGGCGTCCACCAGTCGTCGAGATTGCCATTGGCGTCAAACTGGCGGCCCTGATCGTCAAAACCGTGAGTCAGCTCATGACCTACAACGCCGCCGATGTGGCCGTAGTTTTCGGCGTCGGTGGAGTGCGGGTCATACAACGGGGGCTGGAGGATGCCGGCGGGAAAATTGATGTCGTTCATGCTGGGATTGTAGAAGGCATTGACGATGGCTGGGCTGATGCCCCAATCTCCGCGATCGACCGGCTGTCCGATTTTGGCGAGCTGGCGGCGATTCTCAAACTCCACCGCGCGCTGTGCGTTGCCGAACGCGTCCCCGCGCACGATGGTGAGCTTGGAGTAATCGCGCCAGTGGTCGGGATAGCCGATCTTATCGGCGACGGCGCGCAGTTTTTCTTTGGCTTTGGCTTTGGTGGCTGTGCTCATCCACGTCAGAGTGTCGATTTCCTGATTCATGGCCGCTTCGATGTCGTGCACCATCTGAAGCGTGGCCTGCTTACTGGAGGGCGGGAATTCCTGGGTGACATAGACCTGACCGAGCGCTTCGCCCAAGGCTCCATCGGTGACCTGCACGCAACGCTTCCAACGGGCGCGCTGTTCGGGCTGGCCGGCGAGTTTCCGCCGGTAGAAGTCAAAGATTTCGTCATCGAAAACCTTGGGCAGAACCAGGCTGTAAGTGTTGTGGATCAATTGCCAGCGCAAATACGTCTTCAGTGTTTCGAGGTCAGTGGAAGCGAGCAGAGCATTCATGCCCTTGAAGAAGTCNNGTTCTTGGGATCGCGCTGCGAAGTGATATCCATGGAAACCTTGGCCAGAGCAGTTTCCAACTGCATGATCTTTTGCGCGTCGGAGGCGGCCCTGGTCTCCGGCTCGCCCATGAGTTTGAGTATGTTGGTGATGTGCTGGACATACTGGGTGCGCGTCTTTTCGGCGACGTCTCCGGTGCGGAAGTAATAGTCGCGCTCGGGCAAACCCAGGCCGCCTTGATCGACAACCGCAATCTGCTTGCGGGCGTCTTTGAAATCCTGTTGTTCGCCGAAGTTGAACCATGCGGTGTCGTTGATCAACTGATAGTGGGCTAAGAGTTCGGGCAATTCGTCTTTGCTATGCAAGGCTGTAATGCGGTCGAGTTCGGCTCGCAGAGGATTCAAGCCGTTCCGGTCGATCGCGTCCGCGGTGGTGCAAGAAGCGTAGAAGTCTCCGATTTTCTGTTCGTTAGGCGTGCGTTCGCCACCACCGGCAGCGGCGGCTTCGAGCATGGTATGCAGCACGGTTTCGTTGTGCTCGCCAACGAGGGCGAGGGTGCCATAGGCGGAACGGTCATTGGGAATGGGATAGAAGTTGGTGAAGTTGCCGCAGGCGTATTGGGCGAAATCGACGCAGGGATCGGCAGTAGTGTCGATGAAGCGGGTATCCAAGCCGGGCGGGAGTGCGGAGGTCTTCGCGGAAGCAGCGGGGGGCTGGGTTTGGGCAGTTAGCG
>PMHI01000103.1:0-725 GCA_003156615.1 Acidobacteriaceae bacterium
GCTCTGCACCGCATGCCACGCCTATCTGCATCACCACTGAGGAGTTGGACGTGACTGATCACGGTAACTAGATCCTTAACTAGACCCTTACTACAGCAAGATGCGGGAATGCTGTGCGATAGAGATGATCGTCGAGCGTGAGCAGTGAGTGGCCGCCTTCTAGAGCATGGGCACCGATGAGGAAGTCTGCCAGAATGCGGCGGGGNNCGCGCAGCGTAACCCTGGAAGGCTCGGCCAGCCGTCCGCCAAACTGATTCATCCAAGGCCCAGTCAATGCTGATACCGGTTTCTCTGAAGAACGAATCCAAGAATGATTCACTGCGGCCAGGGGCAGCCATCAACTCAGCGAAGACCGTGGCAGTAGTGACCAGGGTTCCGCGCTCCAGTGCAGCGTCCAACGCCGACTGGGCAGCGGAGCTAAGGCCTGGATCCCGATCCCAGAGCGCCACTATGACATTAGTGTCAATAGCTGTCGTCATCGACCACGCAGATCCCGAACCCACCGAATAATTCGCTCCCTGCCGGAACCAATCCCTGGGTTCCCGATTCCTTTGAATTTCGCGAACGGGCTCTTAGCCCTGACAGGTCGCACGCGCACGCCATTTTCATCACTCTCAAATGACAACCTGTCGCCAGGGCGAACACCCAGCACCCGGCGAACCTCGCGCGGTACCGTAATCTGCCCCTTGCTCGTGATTTTCGCCTGTTTCTCCAACACCTCACCT
>PMHI01000103.1:780-3605 GCA_003156615.1 Acidobacteriaceae bacterium
ACCTTTGGGACCTGCTGCCGAGCTAAGCCCACACCTATACTTCGGATGTCGACGACTACTCCGGAAACGCTTTCGCTGAAAGGTGCAATAATGAGGATGCCAAAAACCCCGTGGCCATCCCTCAACTGTTTCGTCCTCTTACTGTCTCTCTCTATCTTTTGTGGTTGTGGCGCCGGATCTAACCAGTCACCCACAATGTCATCTACGCAATCGTCCTCGGTCGTTGTCACTCCGGCTACAGCCCAAATTCGCGCCGGCGACGAGCAGCAATTTTCCGCAACAGTCTCCGGACTCTCCGTTCCGCCAGACTGTACCGGCAACGCAGGACAGAATAGGACGAATGGGGATCAGTATGAGGGGACGCACGGGCAGCCTTGTACGGGTAACGTCGGGGGAACGAATCTTGGTGTGAGTTGGTCAGTCAACGGTGTCCCAGGAGGCAATGCAACCGTTGGAACCATCGACGCAACAGGTCTTTATACGGCGCCTGCAACCGTCCCAAATCCGAACGCGGTGAAAGTAACTGCCACGAGCGCTTACGAGCCTTCAATCTCGGCGACAGCAGCTCTTACGCTCAGTAACCCCATCCCGGTTGTGACTTCCGTCTCGCCGAACAAGGTTTCGGTAGGGGCTTTCACACTCACAGTTAGTGGCACGAGTTTCGCAAAGGGTGCCCAAGTCTTATTTGCTGGCGAAGCCCTTCAGACCACGTTCAGGTCGGCTGGGCAGCTGGTAGCAACAGGAACAGCCACCCAGGCCCAAGTGGGAAACATGCAAGGTTTCGTTAAGAACCCCAATCCTGGGTCTGACACTTCAGCCGTGGCCTTCAGCGTACAAGTTATGCAACCGCCGGCCCCGCCGCAACCCGCTGCCGTGGCTGCTGACGTGGTAGTGGACGCGGGAGAGGCGGTAAGCGAGACAGGCGGTGACGACTTAGTCGCCGCGAAGAATACGTATTCAAGCGCCTCTGCGCCGGAATCCGATGGCGATCTTTATCCGGACTGGAGTCTCATTTCATCGGAATTCGCAATGAAACGAATGAGGAACATAAATGGACTCGGAGACTGCGCACTAAATGCCAACGGAAACCTCACTGGATGCAGTCGTCTCAACAACGACCTTCAAAATATCAAGTACAGAAACCTTACTCCGCATGTCGTTGTTGGGCAATGGGCCCCGTCGTCCATTGAGGGAAATCCACTACAGTNNTATATGATGCGCTTTGCTATGCGATTGTAAACTACGTGGCCAACCAGTACGGGGGAACGGGATTTAGCGAGGCTTTGTTTGAAGTAGAAAATGAAATGGATATAACCACAGACCCTAGGGCTTTGTGGCTCACTACAACGTCAAGTGTCCCTCAGGGTGATCCCAGTCGTTTTGCCCAATTTGACACTGTCTATAGCCACTGGGCCAGCGCCGTAAATACGGTCGCCAATCAGAACCCCGACAAGAGAATCCGCATCGCCGCTCCGGCTNNAGATGTCGTATCACTTCACATTTATGGGGGCGATGCCAATGTCTTGGTTGAATATGCTCAAAGCATCCGCGATACGCTAATTGCTAGTGGGTATCCGAAGACCGAAATTTGGGTGACTGAATGGGGGGCCAGTTCTTTGGGCACTGGGCCATATGCTGCCATCAACGGATCTCACGAAGGGGCAGCTTGGGCAATTAATTTTCTTCTCCAAGCTCTCAAAGGAACCGTCACGGGAGGGTCTTTCTTGGAGGTGCGAGACAACCAGGGAAATGACACAGCCGGGGTTAACGCCGACATGGATCTCGCGTCGTGGAATCACGTTGAAAACAGCGTCGAGTACCCCAAGGCCATTGCGAATGCCTTCAGCATGGTTGATCGCATGAACGGTACAAGAAAATCTGTTGCAACAAACCTGGCAAAGCCCGATCTTCAGGCCTTCGCTTCTTCAGATTCAAGCTCGGCGAGTCTCATCGTGGCTAACTATAGCTTCGATTTTGCCGCCACGGGCTATGGGGATCTTACAACAGACGAAACTGTGACTGTAGCATTCAAGAATCTGCCCTTCAGTGGTCCTGTTACTGTAGATCGATATTTGATTGATGCTCAAACCAGCAATCTCAATTATTGGGTAGTGGCAGGACAAACTCCTCCCTCTGTGCCCGCTACTCAACTCCAAAAAGTTGAAAGCTTTTCCGCGAGTTCTGCCGGGGGCACATTGACTCTTCCCGAAACACAGCTAGGGCAGTCAGCTGTTTCTCTTTGGATTGTTCACCAGTGAATCAGCCACCGCTCCCTGCCTCCACTCGCAATTCCGTCAGTGGTCACGGCGAACTTAGCGATTGCCCCCGTATCGCAGGCGCATCAACGCAGCGGCGACTCGATCCAAATCACCGCCGAGCGGCGCCCGGATTCACAGCTCCCGTTGCTAACACTGGCCCGAAATATCCATGCTGACCGGGACGAGAAGTTTCCGTAGCCAACAACTCCAACCTTGCNNGTAAAACTGCTCCCTGCCCCTTGTTCTCCGACATAAAGCACCACGCGAGTCCACTGTCCAGCCAAGAGAGGAAATTGGAACGCCGAATTGGGGATATCGACGCCTTCCATCGCATAGGTGCAGTTAACTGACGATTTGAGAAGGATGCTCAACAACATGTCCGATGTTTCCTTGGTTGGCACGGCGAGTAGCTTTCCAAAGTTAGCGCGATTCTTCTTGCTACTTCCTTGGAAGGCGGCATGAGTAACAGCGCGCACTGGCCCCATTTGCCTATCGGTTTCAGTTCCTTGTGAGGCCGACCCCTCAATGTCCTCGAACGCCGGGGCCATTGCATTACCGGCGTAAGCA
>PMHI01000131.1 GCA_003156615.1 Acidobacteriaceae bacterium
AAGTTTGGGTTTGGTACTCCGAGGACCCCAGCCACACGCCCGTGCAAATGCGCGTCAAGCTGGGATGGGGCACGCTGCTCTTCCGCCTGCAGCGCATAGAAAAATGAAAAAGTGAAATGAGAAAATAAAAAATAAAATGAAAAGTTGTCCCGGCCCCGCTACTTCTGCGCCACCACCGCCTGCTTCGCCTTCGCCAACTCCGGACGCTCCGACGTCGACCCGTCGCAAGTCTTCACCAGCACCGCGTNNCATACAATCCATTAAATCGCTTTGGATTCAACTTCAGATCTCCCTGATATTCCGCCAGCGCCATCTCCGGACGCTTCATCTCCATCAGCATATCCGCCAGCATCTCCCGCGCCGGAATTGAAGTCTGCTCCTCGCCGACTGCATCTTCATGGTCTGCGGCCTTGCGCAGCGCGGCCGTTGCCTCCTCGTCCTTACCCTCGGCATGCAGCACCCACGCCGACGCCTCCTGATACAGCATCTCCGTATACTCGGCCAGGTAAGTGTTCTTACCTGCCGCGTACTCCTTCCGGATCACATCCACTTGCGCCAGATCGCTCTTCGCCGCCGCCAGGTTCCCGGCGCGCGCGCTGCCAATCGCCTTCGCCCAGTAGGTATAAGCGCGGTCGCCCGGCTCGGCCTTCGCAATCCCCGCTAACCCCGCCGCGTCCCGCCACCGATGCAATTCCAACGCGTACATCGCCGGAAACTTCGACATCCCGAACGCCTGCATGTCTCCAATCCCGCCCATCGACATCGCCGGCATCGTCTTCACTTCTTCAATCACCTTGAGCGCATCCTCTTCCCGCCCGCTCTGCAAATACGCATAAATCAAAAAATCCATCGCGTGGAACTGATGCCCTTCGCCGCCCATGTGCATCTCTGTCGCCTTGCGCGTCGCCGCAATCGACGCCAGGTTCGATTTGATCGAGTCCGGCCAATCGCCCACCCGCGCAAAAATATGCGATGGCATGTGCACCGCATGTGGAGCCGATGGAGCAATCGCCGCATACCTCTGCGCCGCCGGCAATCCCAGTTGCGCCAGCTGCGGTTTGTCATACGCATGAATCATGTAATGCGCAATCCCCGGATGATTCGGCTCTTCGGCAAACAGCTTCTCCAGAATCGCGCCCGCCTGCTTGCGGTTGTCAAACGTCGTATCGCCTTCCGGTTCCGACGCCAGCAGCGACAGCGCATAAAATGCCGCCGCCTCGTGGTCTTCCGGATACTTCTGATACACCTTCGCCATCGCCGCCGAGTAAGCGACCGCCCGCGCGTGATGGTCCATCGTGTCGCTGTTCGAATAAAACGCGCTCAGCGCCTGAATGTAATCGCGCTCGCGCTCNNCCACAAACTCATCGCCTCGCCCCAGTAAGCCATCGCGCATTTCGGGTCCTGCTTTTCCGTCGCGACAAATGTCTTTTCCGCCTCCTCATACCAGAACGAATGCTGCAGCGCGACTCCTTTTTCAAAAGTCTTCTGCGCCTCAGGAGTGCAAGACACCGGAAAATGCACCGTCCCCAGTTGGTCAAACGAAACGTCGTCATGATGATGTTCGTCATCGCCAAAAGCCAAACCAGAAAACGCCGCAGCAAGAACCAAAAACCAGATCAATTTGCGCATGATAGAAACCCCATTGGAGNNATGGGAGGAGATAGAGCGTTTTGAAACCGGTCTCGTTACCGATTGGTTAGCAGCGTTCCTGGCGGACATGCCCAAAACTGGGGGCGCGGCGCGCGCCGACGCTTCAGTTCGGCTGACCAATGGTCTTCGCCACCGGAGCCGCAACGGGGCAGGATTTTCTCGCGCGCTCAACCAGCGTTTTCACGATGAACATCTTTACTGCCTTAGCGCGCGCGCCGTCGACCGCCTGATTCACCGCCGCCTTGCTGGTACCCGCTTCCATGGCGTGGCTGATCGCGTCCATGCTATCGCGCGCGTCGTCGATAAATTTCTTGTTCACCCGCCGATCCAGATCTTTGGCTTTGTCGGATTCGATGGCATGGTTCTGGCAAACTTGCTGCTGGATCTCAGGCAGCATCTGGCTCCAATCGTCGTCGGTCGCAAGCTCGTCTTCGCCTGCCCCAAGCGCCGTCTGCCACTGCTCCTCGGTTATGTGGATCTGGCCGTCCTGCAGTATGGCGGCCTTCACCGCCGCTGCGCAGTCGGCATCGCACCGGATGGCAGCCTCGCTCAAGCCGCGCTGAGCGCGACGTTGCGCCATATCGTCGTCGTCGATCACTTTGGCGGCAGGCTTTTTCTGGCGTTGTGCCCGGGCCACGTTTCCCAGCGGCTGCTCGCCATTCTGCTGAGTGCCCTCGTCGCCGTTCTGCTGATTGTTCTGTTCGTTGTTCTGCTCAGTGTTCTGCGCCGCGCATAACAGTGCGCCCAGCAGCATGAACGCCAAGCCTAATAGCAATAGCAGTTTCCGCACGGTACGCCAGCCTTCTGAGGGAGTCAGCTTCGTCCTTTAATTCCAGCATCTTGCCAAAGCGGAGTCTAGGTTACGGAAGACGCAGGGCAATCGTCGCTAAATTTTCAGCCAAAAGGGCGCCCAGATTACGATTTGCCTATGAGCGGTTTGCCTTCGAGCCGGTTCCTGGTGTAACCTCCGGCGACTTGGAAAGGGCTTCCCCATGAACATCTCCCGCATCGCTCTCGCCGCCGTCGGCGCTTTCGTGGCCTACTTTATCGTTGGAGGAGCCACTTTCGCCCTGGTGCCGTCGCTCAAGACCGAGTTCCTGAAGTATCCCGCCGTTTACCGCGACCATGACGGCCAGATGAGCCACATGCCAACCGGAATGGCTGCCATCTTTCTGTCGATTGCAGTGCTCGCCGTGCTTTACGCCATGCAGTGTCAGGCAGTTTTGAGCATGGCCGAAGGCGCTCGGCGGCGCGATCTTCGGTGCCCTCATCGGCCTTTTCGTGATCGGCTCTTTTGTGCTGCACAACTACGCAAACCTGAATATTGGGTCGAAGCTGACCCTGCAGCAAGCAGTCGCCTATTTCATGGAGT
>PMHI01000653.1:0-397 GCA_003156615.1 Acidobacteriaceae bacterium
GTGGTCGGACGGAACGGCTGTGCCCACGGATTAGCACGCAGAGGCCTCATCGCGCGTAAACCGGATACGGCAAGCTCAGTCGTCACGCGCGGGGCGACAAGGGCGCCGCAGAAGGCGCGGCGAAGGCAGCAGCCGAAGAATCGTCGGCTGCGTGTTGTGAAACTGAGGAAGGCGCTGTTTGTCGGAGCCCTTCGTTGCGCTCAGGATAAACTAAAGCTCCGACCCCCTGAAAACTCTCGACCCCAACCGCTCCGGCATGCGTGACGGCGCTAGGCGGCGCGCTCGACTTGGACGGCGGTGCCGTAGACCAAGACTTCGGTGACGCCTTGCATCAACTCGTTTGAATCGTAGCGCACGCCGATGACGGCATTGGCACCGTGAGAGCTGGCGTGTTGCA
>PMHI01000653.1:405-3014 GCA_003156615.1 Acidobacteriaceae bacterium
GTGATTCCGCGCACCAGACCTATGTTCCGCACCACGCGGTATCCCGGCAGCTCAAACGCCGTGGTAATCATGTTTTCGTTCACGCTTACGTCCATCGTTCCCCCTTTGTCCTTCGCGTCCTTACCAGCTCGCAGAATCTTACCTGCGCATCCCGCGCTAGCCAATCATCGTTCGTCGACGGCTACGCGTTTGTGTAACCTTGGTTCGTAGTGACCAGACGGTGCGCTGGTGGTTCAGAAGGCCGTGGGTGACCGGATGTTGCGCGGCGACGGTTCAATTCTCGACAAGATCAAACTCGACGGCAGCCGGATCATCAAGCCAGAGCTACGAAGTGTCTATGCCGAGTAGAACATAGAGCTGTGAGACACAGCCTCATTTCTCCATCTCGACCCACTTTTTTGATTAAGCCAAAGGGATGCAACATACATGATGGACATGATGCGGTCCAGTCTTGACGCCAACGGCACTGCTCAGCCGCCGAATAATGAAGTGAAGATACCAACGGAACGCCCAAACCGTGCGCCTGGAAGACAGCCACCTGAACCGGCTTGGAAAGATCTCAGGATGCCCCACCACGTTTCTGTGTTCTTGGAGCCGCTATAATAGCCGATATCCTTGCAGTAGCGTTGGTTTGTTGTAAGGGGAGGCGAAGCACTGATGGCTCACAAGGCCGTGGGTGACCGGACGTTGCGCGGCAACGGTTCAATTCTCGACAAGACGAAACTCGACGGCGGTCGAATCATCGGATGCGGAGGCAGCGTGTTTTGTTTCTACCGATATAACCGCAAAGGAGCATGTTGTGCATATGTCTTGTAAGTGTTTGTTGTACACAGTTTAGGCAGATTGTCGTCGAGCAACTGATTCAATCACGATTGAGGACGACTTGACACGCCCTGTCAGAGGATTTATAATAACCCTTTGGGAGGTGAACCATGGAGGAGTTGGTCAAGTATTTACGAGCGTTGGTATTTCTGCAGGTACAAACTTTGAGTGGGGGCGAGGCTTTCCAAAAACCGGAACTCCTGCTCAGCCGCGCCGGGCTGACCTCGCGGGAGATTGCGGAGGCTTTGGGAAAGAATCAAGCTGCGGTGGCGAAGACGATCGAGCGCGCGAAGAAAGCAGCGCGGGTGGTCGTCGCGGAACTGGCCGCTCCGCAACAGGACGAGCCGGCGTCAAACTAACAATAGGAGGCATCAGCAATGGCAAAGAGTACTTCGGCAACATTGGATGATTTACTTAAGCAGGCCAAGACGACCAACCGTCTATTGGCCGCTCAGCTTAAAAGTCAAATCTCACAGACGGAACTCGTAAAGCTCCTTATGGGCACCGACCTCACTAATCAAGAATTGGCTGATGTGCTCAACACTACGGCGGCTACCGTCGCGGTCACGCTGCAGCGCTTAAGGAAGAAGGCCTCGGCGAAAACAAAGGATGTTGTTCCCGTCGTTATCGAGAACGGAAGTGAGGCGAACGTCGATGGCTGAGACCGAATACTCTCAAGAAAATATCGCGGCGATCCGCACGCGACTCGATAATCTCGAAAAAGTGACGCGGCTGTCGATCGCGGCAAATCCGAATAGCGGTTTACATATCGAGGATCTGTTCCGTCAACGGGCTGGCAGCGTCGATCTCTACCTGGCTCTCGAAAGCGGACCCAAGACTCAGGAAAATTTGGCCGATGTCTTGGGGAAAAGTCGAGCAACGGTATCGAGGGTACTGACGCACTTACACGAGTCGGGACTCATCGACAGGCTGACTGGACCCGGCGGCGTACTCTGGATGTGGCATGACATGGAACGAGCACTGGGGATTTCACGTGTTGCAAAACGACTCGCAAGCGCTAAGCCGGCGGCAGAAACTGGATCTGGTGAGCCGGATGCTACGGCGCTTCCGACTGACTGACGACGACGGACTCTCCGCGTTGTTTCTCAGCAGGAAGCTACCGACGCCAGAACTCATCGTTCGCCACCTGCGGAAGTGCGCTGTACTTCTTCCTCCTTCGATCACACCGGAGTTCGTAGCGGAGAGTATCCTCGCTACATTCAGGGAAGCCACGCCAACGCCAACCGAGCCCCTCGAGATCTCGTGTTGGGATATCGATCAGTTCCGGCCGTTCAAGGACGTAGTCACGAGAGACGTGACCTTGCCCCTAATAGTCCCGGAGCGAGTGATCAAAGAACGACTGAACGCGTTGCTGGGAGAGTGTGAAAGCGCTGGCGACTGGGGTGGGGAGGACAACGATATCTTTGCAACCTGCTCGGTCAACGGGCGCGAACTGCCTATCGCGATGATGCTCAAAGGACCATCGGTTCCGCGGCCAATGCGCATTAAGGATACCGGCGCAAACTCAGATCAGGTCCTTAGGGTCACGGAGGCACCAGCCGCAGTTTTTGTCGTTCAGCATGTCCACAAGATTACTGAAGCCGTCCGCCGCCAGTTGCGGATGAATGTGGAAGCGCTGCGATCGCGCGGAGTCGAGGCCTACTGCGCTTTTATCGACGGAGTGCAAACCTATAAACTCCTATCCGTTCTGCCCGGCCTTTGAGCACGGTTGCTAACCGTTTCCCGATCAATCGTGCGCAGGGTCCAGACCCGGAAAACGGGGCGGA
>PMHI01000039.1 GCA_003156615.1 Acidobacteriaceae bacterium
GGGCTTTAGTCTACTGGCTCGACGAGCTTGGATCGGCCTCGCCCTGTCACTATCAGGAGCCGTCTCAGCACTGCTGCTCTGCTATTTCCGCACCATGCGCAAGATTGTGGAGGAGCCCGATATCATGCCGCAGGCTAACGGCTGGCATTGGTCGCCGAGCCTCGGCAGCGCATTGCAAACGGCCATGCTCTTGTTTAGTTTTCGGTCACTGGTGCGGAGCCGCCAGCATCGTGTTGTCGTTGCCTTTTATCTGGGGGTAGGATTCGCCGTCGCACTTTCCTGCCTGAATATCCCCGCAGCCCAGCAGGATCTGGCGAGGCCATCACTTCATCCAGCAAGCCTCCGCTTCCTTATCTCAACCATCGTCATGATGAGCTTCGCCGTCGTAGGAGTCCGCGTCGCGTTCTCCCTACCGGTCTCGTTGCCAGCCAACTGGATTCTGCGCGTCACGCAGGTTCATCCTTCGCAGGACTACATCGCGACGACTCGGCGCTCGCTGCTTGTGCTCGCTGTCGCTCCCATCCTGATCGGCTCAGCCGCCTTCTCGTTGCCATTCCAGCTTTGGCGGCAGGTGGCCGGCCACCTTGCCGTGCTTGGGCTTCTCGGCGTACTCTTTACCGAACTCAGCCTCCTCAGATTTCACAAGATTCCGTTCACCTGTTCTTTCCTTCCAGGCAAAGCCAACGTCCAGTTTGCCTTCTGGGCCTACCTGCTACTCCTGATACCGCTTACCGAGAAAAGCGCACGGTCTGAACAGCAAGCATTGGCAGATCCGCTAAGGTACACCCTCGTCCTAGGTGCCCTAGGCGTCGTGTCCTTCTTGCTCTTGGTGTGGAACAGGCTTCAGGCAAATTCAGCCGTACTCTCTTTTGAGGAATTGCCCTCCGTCGATATCATGGGTCTTGGATTAGGTAAAGACTGAACTCTAACGCTTAAATCTGACCATGCGTGAACGCGCACACGCTACAACACCTTTGCTTTATCCGAGTAATGGTTATTCCGCGCTTTCCTGAGGTTCCGGGCTGATCGTCGACAGGCAGCAGATTGACACGTGGCCGTGTAGTCGGCATTCCGGACAAGTGGCTTTCCGCCAAACCACGGGGCGTTACCCGGCACCGGAATCGATGCTATTTCACCCCGGGACCGACCAATACAGGGGGAACTTACCGAAAACGAGACTTCTCAGGCACTCGTATCGTTCGATCGACGCCATAGAGCGCGACGGCTTTCTCTTTGCTTCCTGAATCTTGCCACTAAGGCTTGCTCGACGATTCCTTCTGTTGCCTTGAGAGCCGGGTGGCAATTCGTTCCTCTAGCAGCCGGAAGAACTCTTGGGTATCCGCAAAGGTTGTTCTGGGGTCGTTGTTGTAGTCCATCAATCGGTGGTCGTAGTGGTTCCCTTTCGCGAGGTCATCGTCAATCACAAACCGCGCCTGTTGCATCGCCGCCTCTCGATGTTCAAAATGGCCGCTCACTTCATCCGAAGCAATCTCGATCGCGCAGTAGAGGCTAAAGGCTTTCGCGGTCTTGGGACACTCTCTGTTGTCTGCTCGATTCCACTTCGCCGGCGAGTTTAGAATTGCCTTTGCACGTTGAACTATCCTGACATCATCTTGCGTTACCGGAGGGTCAGCGTTTGAATCGCCCTGAAACTTGCCTTCGGTTTCGTGAGCTAAGACGGCGCTCGCAAGCATGACCTGGCTGGGGAGCACAAGCGCCAGCCATAGCCCGAGAATCGATGACCGCGTCAATGCTGTACGCATGTGTGCCATTCCCCTCCATTTGTGCGCGCCGAATTCTAGCACCGGGCTTCTGTTCTGACGCGATACAGGGAACCGCGGCTACAGGTTCGCGGGCTCAGCGCCGCTCGCGGCGATTATACCGGCAATTGCTAACCCGGCCCGGGTTACGGGCCACTCGGACGTGTCGGTGTGTTGAAGGAGTTGGTGACCGGATTGCTCCTGATCCAGGAGCGACGTCCGCAAGGCCGATTGGAAGCCATTCCTCCAATAAGCCAATCATGCGACCGGCGCGAATCCTCCACTAAGTCGTGCGACCGAGATCTGTCGAGCCGAGGTCCACGATTTCCCGTGCTGCGCCTGGACTCAGTGCATAGGAATTGATTGTTCCGACACTAAGAGCGGTTGCCGACTTGGGATTCAGAAGTAGGCGGGTGACCACATAGGCTAACGGGAAGAGGCTTTCGAAATCAGTCCGCACCGGTAGTAGTTCCTCCCGACCGTCTGCATATAAGCCGGTCCCTGCGATTGCTCCCATAAGCTCGACAATGACGTCGAGTCGCCTCGACCTGGAGGCTGCTTTCGACAGCAATGCCATAAGCAGCATGTGGGTCTGAACTTCTCTGCCACTCGGCTCCGCCGTCGTGACAGCCTCACCGGTTGAGACTCGCACCAATATGTCCGCAAGGTTTACGCCGCTGAAGACAGCGTTCATCGGCTCAACAAGGCGGGGGTTTGCGTCGATGAAGATTGGGACCTGATTCTCCTCCTGGAGGATGTAATCCAAAGACAACGCGCCATGCCACTGCAATTCGTTTCCGAGCCGGCTGACATAATCACGGACGTTGGGCCGCGTGACGCTGAGCTTGGCGATATCTCCTCCGTTCAAACCTTCCGCCACTTGACGGTAGCCGTGAACGGCGACCAATCTTCCGCGGTCGAAGACGGACTGAACGCGCTCTAAGATTCCCTTCGCCGATTCCTGGACGACAAATTCCTGATCGCCTTGCAGCAGACCGCCCGACGCCAGCTCTGCACACTTAGATTTGAGTTCCTCGGCGTTGTGGATTCGCCAAACCGCTGTCGAAGCCGTTGCATAGTCGGCCTTCAGGTAGAACGGGAACCGGTGTTCGCGTAACAGCTCTTCCCGTGTTCGGATCACACACGAAGCCGGTTGCGGTATCGATAAGCGTTCAAGAGTCCTGACGAGGGCAGCCTTTCCCTGAATCTGAAGGAAAGATTGGAAATCTGCAACGGCTAGTCCAATTCCCGGCGGAATGCGCGCTCTTTCCCTGGAGAACAGAAATGCTTGTTCGTGCGTCGGAAAGAGCACGTCCCAATGGCCACTGGAGAGGAGATCCAGCACAACATCCAGGTATGTCTTGGGGTCCTTGCCGATCGGAGGGCACCGGTAGAAATGAGTGACAAATCGTGAGAAACGTCCGAGACACAACGGACTGGGATCGCAGACCCCGATCTGATGGCCTGCGATGCCGAGTGCCGTAACCGCCTCCCGCGACGAAAGACTCGAGCCTTCCGACAGCAAGATTCGTTTCCGTGAGGACATGCTGTAAACCGCTATTGTGCTCACCTCTAATGATGCGAGACTCAGGATACAGGCTTGGAGGGCGCAGGCCCGGGCCAACTACCGACTTTGGCGTCGATCTCTCTAAAGGTTCTGCTACTTGGAACGAGCCACACGTATCCCGTCGATGGATGAAACGGATTAGTCCTGGATGGCCAGGCCACTCGGAAGCAAACCTGGAGAGGGGCGGCCTGATCTCTTGGTATCGAAGTGTCTGAAAAACGGGATTTTCGGTAAATTCGACCGGGCGCCCCGACCACGGGGAACCACCGCGTCGGGGCCCTGTAATTCTTCTACGCCAAGGGTGAAAAGACTCTAGCCGGCGGTCGCGCTCGCCATGCGCGTCTCCATTTCCTCCGGCGGAACATCTTCGACGTGCGTGCCAATCGTCCACTTGTAGCCGAACGGATCGAGAAAAGTTCCGGAACGATCGCCGTAGAACTGATTTTTCACCGGACGCAGGACTTCGGCTCCCGCTGCGACGGCCTTTTTTGTGAAAGCGTCGACGTCGTCGACGTAGAGCATCAGACTGACCGGCGATCCGTTGTGATGTTTGGGGCCGTACGCATCCATTTGCCGGGCTTCATCGGCCAGCATAATCCGAGAGTTTCCGATCAGAATCTCGGCGTGCCCGATCCGGTCCCCCATCGGCATACGAAAGAGTTCCTGTGCGCCGAATGCCTTCGCGTAGAAATCAATCGCGGACTTGGCATCCTCGAAGATGAGATATGGCGTGATAGAGCTATATCCGTCGGGAATTGGCTTGACCATGACAAAGTCCTCCTTCCATGGACGAATGTCCAGTGCCAGGAGTATAGACCTTCCGGGCTCAACGCATCTGCGACTTGGTTCCCGTCTCGCCGGAAATCTCGCAGGTCACTTTTTTGATCAGGCGGGCGGTCGAAGTTACCGGAAAGCTGGAAAACGGGATTATCGGTAAATTGCTTCTGCCTGCCCCTTCGGCTGGGGAACTTACCGAAAACCCGACTTTGCAGGAAGATCGAGCTTGAGTTTTGGCTTGGTTCCTCGGCAACTTGACGGCAAATGTGGCGAGTGCGCCCGCACTTCTCCGGGGAAAGGCCCGTTTTATCGTGCAAGTGTCCTGGTGCCTTGGCCGATTGCTTCTCGATCGGGCACGCTACTGGTCAGCTAGAGTAATTGCCGACGGATCCGCTTCTTCTCGTTGCGTACAACAAGCCAAGGTATAAGCACCGCGAGCGCCCAGTGGTAAAGCACCGCTAGTTTATATGTCCAGGAGCTCTCAAATTCAGGGTGGAACATTATGAGAATGCCCATCCCAGTAAATAACAAAGAGGGAAGCAACGTTCGCCGTAAGAGCGAGCGGTTAGCTTCTAACCGTTCTAGCTCCAGTCGGACTTCCCGTCGGGTACGCAGAACCAGAGTTTGCGAAGCAAGCGGAATGTATTCAGGTGTGCCTAGCTCAATAGGCTCCTTGCCTTCACCGAGAGACATAGTGATGTGTTGACGCGGTTCGGAGGCGCAAAGACCCCTTGTGTCACTCAGAGGTAATTCGCTGTAAGGTCGGCTTTTCCCACAGGCGCCCATTCGGTGCTGACGCAAAGTTCCCGTGAAACGGGGGTTTGAGTAACTTCACCTGTTTACCAGATGATCACTCCGGGAACTTACCGAAAACCCGACCTTGCAGGAAGTACGCGGGATTCACTTCCGGATTACCCGTCAACCTCCAGCGATCAATCGAAAAATACAATGGGCTTCCGACTGTACACCCTGGGGTTTTCGGGTAATTTCATTTCTCTGCGTAGATGACGTCTCCACCGCGGATCGTGTAGCGAACTTTTGAAAATGCCGAGGTGTTCTGAGCCGGATCGGCACTTAGGACCACAAGGTCGGCATCCATTCCTTTTCCGATGCGTCCGCTGTGAATTGCGTAGCCGAAGCGCTGGGCGGGGTTCGTGGTGAGCGAAGCAAGAATCCCCTGGAAACTCATTCCGGCGCGGGACATCCACTTGAGTTCTTCGGAAGTGTCGAAGCGCTCGATGAAGCCAACGTCGGTGCCGAAGAGAACTTGTCCTCCTGCTTGGTAGAAAGCCCCCAGTTGCTGGGCCGCCCTGCTCATGCCCTTTTCGAGTTCGTCAGGTGAGGCGTTCGGGGACACGACTTCCCAAAGGGTAAGCGTCGGGGTAAGGGCCATGTGAGCTGCCGTCAGGCGGTGGACGAAAGACGGACTCCAGAGGTCATCGGTGGGAGTCGTGTGGGCCAGGATATCGACCCCGCTCTGAATCGCTACCTCGATGCCTTGATTATTGGAGACATGAGCAAAAACAGGTTTGCCAGCATGGTGGGCCTCGGCGACGATCAATTGGGCCAGATCTAAAGGCATGGTTAACATGCCATCGCGCTCCGCGGAATTCGCGAAAATCTTGATGCCATCTGCTCCGTCGTTGATCTGCTGGCGCACTCGCTCTTTGGCTTGCGCCGTTGATTCCACCTCCGGAATGCTGATGTGATTGGCTTCGAGGAAGCCCTGAACGTAAATCGGCGTTCCGCCTTTCATCCAGAATGGCTCACCGGTTGTGAGAATCTGCGGCCCTTTCACTTCGCCGCTTTCTATGCGATGGCGGATGAGATTGGTGTTCTGGAGCACGGAAGCGATGTCAAAGACGGTCGTGAATCCCCACCGTGTGAGCATCTGTTGAAGCTGTGAGGTGATCTGCCCGGAGGAGAGATTTTCGGCATGAAGTAATCCCGGCAAAAGAATGTGTACGTGGCTGTTCCAGAAACCTGCAGTCACGACGAGGCCCTTGCAGTCTATTACGGTCGTACCGCGTGGGACTTTGATCTCTGCAATCGGCCCAACCGATAGAATGTGGCCGCTGTGTACAAGGATTGTGCCGCTTTCGATTGGTGGCGCGGCTGGGGAGATATAAATCTTTGCACCAACCAAGGCCAGATCGGACGCGTGGCTTTGGAAAGTTGCAAAAAAAATTGCCAAAACCAGAAGAAGAGGCAGCGCCACTCGAAGTCGCATGTTCAAAATATACGACGTAAGCGAAGGAATCGTTCCGAAGTGACTCTTGGAACGGTCGCTTTGCCATGCTGGACGGATAGTGAGAAAGCTCATTCAACAATTCGATCATCCGGCTCAGAAGCGACTCTTCACCTAAAAGAGGACGCACTGGGCAGATGGTCGGCAACTCGGAAGCCATGCAGCCTTGAGCGTCGTGGAGGAGTTCCCGTGAAACGGG
>PMHI01000150.1 GCA_003156615.1 Acidobacteriaceae bacterium
CCGCCCTCCTGAATGACGTAGACGCGGTTTACTTCCAGATCCTTCAATTGGTCGATTTGCCCGCTTAGCCAGCGAATCTCGACCATGTCGACCTTGGTTGCCTGCTCCAGGCCAAAGTGCATGCGCATATCATTCTGTGAAAAGTAGCTGCCGCCGCTGCGCAGTTCATCCATCTGAACGAGCGGTTTTTCCCCGGCTGGGATCGTCTTGGCCGTTACCAGCACGCGGCTGCCTATGCCGGTGCGATTGGATTTCACGCCCACAAGCTTGATCTTGATCCAGTTCCGGTTGAGGGTTGAGTCGCAACGGAGGAGCTGGGGAATGGCATTGATGCAGTTGACTGCGATGTCGAGATCGCCATCGTTGTCGTAGTCGCCAAAGGCGCAACCGCGCGCCGGGGCGTTCTCCACAATTCCCGAACCACCTTGATTGGTGACCTCTTCGAACCGCCCGTTGCGTAGATTGCGGTAGAGATACTTGTGTTCCGCATACTTCAGATCGGCCTTCGACTTGTCCACCTCGGGATAGACGTGGCCGTTGGACATCAATATGTCGAGCCAGCCGTCATTATCCATGTCGAAGAAGCCAACGCCCCAACCCAGCAGACGCGTGTTGACGCCAAGTCCGCTGGGATAGGTACGGTCCTCAAAAACACCCTCGCCCAGATTCGTGTAAAGCGAGTCTGTATCGCCGGCAAAATTCGTCTTCACCACATCGAGATTTCCGTCGCGGTTGTAGTCGCCGATTGAAACGCCCATGCCGGCCTGGGGTTTTGCCTCAGCGGAGAGCGCTGCTCCGGCTTCGATGGCAACGTCTTTGAAAGTGCCGTCCTTCTGATTCAGATACAGCGTCGCGGGCGCGGAATCATTCGCCACGTAGATGTCAGGCCAGCCATCGTTATCGAGATCCGACGCGGCAACGCTGAGACCATAGGTGCCAACGGCGTTCCACATTCCGGCCTTTTGACTCACATCACTGAAGGTTCCGTCTCCGTTGTTGTGATACAAAATGTTTTTTCCACCCGGCAGCCCCGGAGGACCGCAGGCGACGAGGATACCTTTGTAAGTACATGGACCGTCCTCGGGGAGGGGAGCCGTCTTCAAGTCAAAGTCNNACATAGTTCGCAACAAACAAATCGAGATGCCCGTCGCGGTCGTAGTCAACCCACGTACAACCGGTATTCCAGCGTGTCTTCGGTCCGGGCTGGAGCAGCCCGGCCCGTTCTGTGACCTCGAGAAATGTTCCATTGCCGTTGTTCCGATAAAGGGCATTTTGCCCGTAGTAGGTGACGAACAGATCGTCATAACCGTCGTTGTCGTAATCNNGTGCCGTCGCGGTTGTTCTTGAATAAATGACAATGCGGCTCTTTGCCTTTGGCAAATCCTTCCAGCCGCCATCCATTGACCAGGAAGACGTCCAGCCAGCCATCGTTGTCGTAGTCATAGAAGGCGAGTCCGCAACCCGTCGTTTCCAGCAGATATTTGTTCTTGCCCACGCCGCCGTAGACCGTTTCGAGGTCGAGGCCCGAACCCTTGACTACATCCACGAAGCTGACACCGAGTGGCGTGCCTTCGATCGGAGATTTCGGACCTGGCGGAGGAGGAGCGGGCTTCGCATCGTAGCTGCGCTCGACCGGACCAATATTCTTTCTTGCCCCATTTTGGGGGACCACCTGTTGTTGAGAAGCGGCCAGGGCCAGAATATCTGTGAATGGAAGTACAAGAGCGGTTCGGCTCAGCGAACGAAGAAATTTTCGGCGATCCCAATCCAACACAAATCCTCCTCCGCTACTGCTGACCGCCACCGCTGGGGATGTCGTGCTCCAGTTCCATGTGCGTCAGGTCCGTGTGCATGTGCCAGGGCACGCTCTCGGTCGATATCTCGGGATGCTTGCGCAGAAAATCGAGTGAATAAGTAGGAGCCGCGGGATCGATTCTCTTGGTGGCATACAGCGCGGCCTGTGTAGCGGCCTCCGCTTTCATGCCTTTGCGGCGATACAAGATTGCGAGATTGTAGTGCGCGGCGACATCGTCAGGATCGATGGCCTGCAACGCTTCAAACTGCGCCACGGCCTCATCGGAACGATGCTGTTGGTAGTAGGCGATGCCAAGTTCACGGCGTGCATCCCTCGATTGCGGATACTGTTCCACGACCCTTTGCAGATTGGCGACCTCAGCTTCAGGATGTCCCTCGCGGCGTTCGACCAACGCAAGGTAGTAGAGGGCCCGGGCGTAATCCGGATGCAACTCGAGCGCCTTCTCCAGAACCGGCCGCGCTAACGAGTATTTTTCCCACTCGATATAAGTCAGGCCCACATTCACATAGCCGTCGTCGTAGTCAGGCCGCAGCTTCACCACGTGATCAAAGGCCTCAATGGCGTCGGAGTATTGTTGCTGGTCGAGAAATCCAATGGCGACATTGTTCCACCGCATCCAGTCCTGATTGTCGCCGGGTTCGGGTGGAGTAGGATCGTTCATTCCCATACGCAACGTGCGGGTGCGGGAAGCCAGCTCCACCACCGGGTAAAGCGGATGATCCGGACCGAACACGTTGTTTAGATAACTCTGCCGCAGGTGACGATAGTTCACGCGGGCTGTGATGCTGAGTGGCCCTTTCGCGTCAGGTGGGACCTGGAATTCATAGCGCACCAGGGCGGAGCGTCCGGACTGAATCGAGTTGTCATAGGCCATGGAATGGATCGTCGCGACCTTGTGATTGTCGACAAACTCGCCGGAGAGATTCACCGGCCGGTTGGTAAAGCTGTGCGCGCGAGTATCCAGCATGCCATCGGGCTTCAGGTAACCACTGTGATAAATATCCTTCCCGGAGGCGTCCTTTACCATGACCTCAACCCATGCCTCGTAGAGATCGCGCACCTCGGGAATCAGCGAGTGGCCAATGTTCTTGTTCTGGATGACGACGTATGCCTGCACCATGTCGTTCGGCTCCAGCCGAAAAGGCACGGAGCCAAGGGGCGCGATTATGGTGTCGTCGCTCGCCTTTTTCAGCGCGAAAATATCAACGTTGAGGAAAGTGCCCCGCTTTAGAAACTCAATCGTTTTCTCTAGTTGCTCGTCGAAACCGTAATAGAACGGTACCGCAGTATTTCCCGCCAACCAGCGATGCGACGCCAGCAATCCTGCCTTCGCGCCGTAGTCGGGCAGAGTGGCCGCCACGCGCGGCATGTGGCAGCTCTGACAGGGGGTAAAGCCAGCCGAGTAAAAGGTCAGCGGATTACGGTTGGAGAACTTGGAGTTCTGCCACTCGTCATAAACCGTAAAAGCGCGGATGAACTTGTAATCGTTCAGCGTACTCGGCAGGTTGGCCTTATGACAGGCGGCACAGAACTCCGGCCTCTTATAGAACGGCTGCATGACGGCCTGCGCGTGACGTTCAGGATGCTGCAGGATATCGCCGAATGGAACCTTGCCGGGAATGCGGTTGCCTTTCTCGTCCACCATGACTGCGGGCACACCCATCACATAGCCGCCATTCCCGGAGGTCGACTGCAATCGCTGGATCGAATGGCAGGTTGCGCAGGTCAAGCCGTCCTTGTCAAAGGCGCGATCGACATGCGAGTCCGTGGTCAGGGCGCCCGACAGCACAGCGATCGGATTGTGGCAGCTATCGCAGTGCCGTGAGTACTCGATGCCTTCAGTGCGGATCAGAATGTTAACGCTGGTCCGGTAAAACGGGGTGCGGAATGAATTGGAGTGCAACGCCTGACGCCACTGGTGGTAGGCCTCTTCGTGGCAATGGCCACAGTATTCGGCCTCAGGAAAAGCGCCGGGCTGAATGAAATCGTTGCCTTCGATCGCAGCATTTCCGGGGAGGGACAAGTTGTCCTTGCCAAAAAGAAAGTTGTAGGTCTTGCGTATCTCATCGGAGTAGCTTTTGCCTGCGGGATTCTCGCTAGACTGGGCGTGAGTGGTGAACTGTGGAATTCCCGTGAGCCAGGTAATCATCAGGAAACCGGCGGCGCTCAGAAGAATTCTGCCTGTTCTCGATTTCATCCTGAGCCACCCCGTCTGGTATAGCGCATCCGGAGCTGACTGTAAATGGCCGCGTTCGCAAGGACGCATTGGCAGGGATCTGGTGCCGAGCCGAAAGATTATGGCTGCGGCCGTTCCAGTTCGTCGGCTTTGTGCCGTTCGGCCGCGGCTTCCTCCTTCTTGCCTTGGCGTTCCAGGGCGTTGGCCAGTCCGCGATGAGCCTCAGCATAATTGGGATCGTCCGTGAGCGCCTCCTGGTAACGCTCGATGGCATTTCCGACTTGCCCTTTCTGCAGCAGCGAGTTGCCTGAATTGGTGGACACTGTAGCCCGCTGGCGATTCATGGCCACGCGCTCCAGATCCGCGCCTTTCTTGCGTTCCGCGGCCGCCTCAACCGCCTGGCCCTGCTGCGCGAGCACGGCTGCCAGGGTTAGGTGAGAGTCGGGCTGGTCCGGCATTCGACGAATCGCTTCCCTTAAAGCGTCGGCCGCCTCCGGCAATTTGTCCAACTTGCGATAGAGGCTGCCGAGCGTCGCCCAGCCGTCAGCATTGTCGGGATGCAGCTTCATCGCCAGCGAAAGTTCGCGGCTTGCGTCGTCGTAGCGGCCGTCTTGCATGTAAATGACGCCGAGCGTGTAGTGCGGCTCATAGGCCGAAGGCTTCAGCTTAGAGGCAGTCTCGAGCTCCGGGATGGCGGCTGCATTATCGTCCTTCAACTTGAGGGCGAGGCCGAGATTGTAGCGGAGCTGGAAGTTCTCAGGATTGGTCTTTATGCCGGAGCTGAGCACACGGATGGCTTTATCGACTTCGTCCACTTGCAAGTAGGCGGCAGCCAGATTCTCATGCGCGGTGGCATCGGCGGGCTTTTGTTCAAGCGTACGCTCAAGAAATGGAATCGCATCTTTTGGGTTTCCAGTCACCAGCAGGGACAATCCCAGGCTCGATCCTGCTTCGCGGTTCTTGGGCTCAGCGGCCACTACCTGGCGAAGCAGGGGAACAGCCTCACGATCGTGGCCGGCGCGCTCGAGCGCCCTGGCCAGTTGATACTTAGCTTCCGTGTACGCGGAATCGAGGTTGATCGCGCGCTGGAATTCCACGATGGCTTTGTCGTCTTCGTTATTCGCCACATGCGCGTTGCCGAGTTCCGTAAAGACGGCTGCGCTCTCTGCCAACTGGGAAGCCACAGTCAGCTCCTCGATCGCCACCGCGGTCTGTTGCTCGGCCAGCAGCGCCATCCCCAAGTGCATGTGAGCCGCGGCGAACTGCGGATTGAGCCGAATCGCTTCCTGGAATTCGCTGACCGCCGAAGGCCAGCTCCGCTGCTGGCCGTGCAGCGAGCCCAAGGCGTCGTGTAGTTCGGCGCTCTTCGGCGATTCACTGCTGGCGATCTTCATCTTGGCGACTGCCTCCTGCAGTTGGCCCGTGGCAGCTAACGAGCGAGCGTAGGCTGCTAGAAAAAACGCAGGAAGAGCATGGGAGACATCCGCGGCGGGCTTGCGCTGCGTATCGGCTTCAACACTCTTAAATAGAACAATCGCTCTCTGGTTAGCGCCCGTTTGCTCGTACGCCAGGGCGAGGTTGGTCTGGGCGGAAATATCGTCGGGCTTCAGCTTGAGCGCCGTTTCCAATTCTTTGATGGCTTGCGGAAGTTTCCCGAGATGCGCCAGGACCGCGCCCAAGGCGCTGTGTCCCTCTTCGATCTGAGGCACGAGACGTACCACCTTCTCAAATTGTGCCTCTGCGGTCTTGAAGTCGTTATT
>PMHI01000381.1:0-10217 GCA_003156615.1 Acidobacteriaceae bacterium
CTTCTCCAGGCTGAAGATCAGCATCGCCTGATCCAGAGATTCGCCGAGATACTGGTGCCGGGCGGCCGCCTGCTATTTACCTCAACCGCCAAACCCGCCGCTTGGAACGATGGAATGACCGGGTTGGCATCACTCTCCCTGGGGGCCGAGCAGTACAGGAAGCTGCTCGGAGCCGTTGGTATATCGGTCGCGGAGGAGTACGAGGACGAAGGCGAAAACCACTATTTCGACGCCTTCAAGGGTAAATAGCCTTACCGATGTTCCTGTTAAGACCGGCACGACAAGGTGTATACGAAGACACCTACACAGACATTTACCATTGCCGCGAAAAGGGCCAACCTTATTACTTATACGATCTGGGGGGAAGCAGAAATTGCAGCCCAAAATAACCCACAAAATAGGACTGATTCGGACGCGTCGCTTCAAGGCTGCGTCCGGTCATCAGGAGAAGAATGACCGGGGAATGAAGCTTGTAGCGCGCGCCGATTTCAATTGTGGGCTGGGCGAATGAAGGATGAAAAGTCCCCAGGGAATACACTTCCAGGTCAGCCTCAAGTTTTGGCGTAAATTCATGCCCTAGCACCAGGCCGGTTAGCCAGCTGTCCGGACCCTTGTGGCTAAACTGATAGCCAAGTTCGTAGTCCACATCCACCGGCCCGAATTTCCTGGAGAATTCGAAAGGCAGGAGGAACCCCTGGGTTGCCGGAGTGATGCCGCGGCTTACGGCATTGTTTGGATTGTTGAGAAAAAGCTGAGGGAATACCGAGACCGATAAGCCGTCTTCCCCAGCATCGTAAAAACGCCACTTCACGCCCGGATTGGATTGATTCATGCCGAATTTCGCGGGCGAGCCCGAATTTTGCACCCTCAGCCAGGCGCTCTCGTAAGTCAACTGAATGCGTTCGCCAACGCCGAAATTGATGTCGACGTCCGGGATGTGAGACAGCGACTGACCGCTGTAATAGAACGGCATGTAACCAAGATTGATTTCCCAGTTGAGATTACCGGGCGTGCCCGGGTCATTCGTGTAATAAGGGGGCCCGCCTTGAGCAAAGGCTGCGCCCGCCGCCAGAACCCACCCGAAGCCAACAATAAAATTACGTAACATGTGTGAGGAAGACGAGGATCGGAGAATCTAGCCACGCCATTGCTAAGCTCTGAACAAGACCGGCTTGCTCTCCGCGATTCCCTCAAACCGATTCCTACTGCGCCCCCTCCACCACGAGCACGACGAACGAACCGGGTTCCACTTTTCTCTCCGGCCCCGGAACCACATTTGCGGCTACCGTGAAGAGTCGATGGGTCCGGCGATCGACCGCCATGGTGCGCGCGCTCTTTTGCGTCGTCACCGTCTGCAGCACGCTGAACTCAGCGGCGGCGTCTTCCTTGATCACCGTAATCGTTCCGTCTCCTGCCGAGGCAAAAGCCAGCCCGCGGCCGGCGTCGAACGCGGTGGCATCGCAACCATCTCCTATGGCCGGAGTCGCCAAAACCTTTCCGCTATCGGCATCGACAATCGCCATCTTCTTGTTCCCGCTGCAACCCGCAAACAGGCGGCGGTGTTTCAGGTCGATGGCCAGACCAGTCGGCTCTTCACAGTCGGTGAGCTTCCAGTGCGACTTCACCGTCAGCTTCCGTGGATCGAAGGCCACGATTTCGGATTTGTCTTCCAGATTCACGAACACGGTACCGCTTTCGTCGGTCGCGGCAAACTCCGGCTTTCCGCCCAGTTGAATCGTCCCCACGACCTCGCCCTTGGACGCTTCAATGGCTGTCGCTGTCGTTTCCTTGCCTTTTCCATTGAAGGTGAACACGCGTTTCGAAAAGGGATCGTACAGAATCGCGTCGGGACCGTTGCCCACCTTGATCTTCTTTTCTACCGCCAGCGTTTTCAGATCGAACACGCTCACCGTATCTTCCCGGCCATTGCTGGTAAATCCACGGCCGAGTTCGTAGTCGAGGGCTACTCCGTGTACGCCCGCCGTGTCTGGAATCTCGCCGACCTGCTTGCCCGACTCGGTATCCACCACCATCACGCGAGTGCCTCGAGCAATAAACAAGCGATGTCCGCCGCCATCGGCCGTCAGATAATCCCATCCGCCATCGCCGCCGAGTTTCCACGTCGCAACGACTTTATAGTCCGACCCTTTATCGCCCGCAGCAATTGCCATAGTCGCAACCGCCAGAGCAGTCGCCAGTACCATCAACGAAATCCCGAACCCCCGCCTTCTCATATCCCTCACTCCTGTGCGATCTTCTTTTTGCCTGATCGAGCAATTCATATTGACCGATGTGGACCGCAGTCCTCTAGCGTAGCCTGTACTGCGAAATCCAACGCCGGCGCAGCCTCTCCGACTTCCGTCAGAAAGGCGACCTAAGAGGGCATGGCTAAATGCTGCCTGAGCGTTTCGCTTGGCAATTCACCGTCCCAGCGGGCGAGCACCAAAGTCGCGACCCCATTTCCAATCACGTTAACGACAGCTCTGAACATACTTAAGAAGCGGTCAATGCCGAGTATCAATGCCATGCCTGCAACTGGAATACTGGGGATGACGGAGAGTGTGGCCACCAAAGCAATAAACGACGCACCCTGAACGCCGCTGGCACCCTTGCTGGTGAGAATCGCTACTGCGAGGATGGTCAGTTGTTGGGTCAGCGTCAGATGCGTGTTGGTCGCCTGCGCCACAAAGAGCGCGGCCATCGTCATGTAAAGACTGGAGCCGTCGGTGTTAAAAGTGAAACCGGTCGGTATCACGAGTCCAACCAGGGATTTGGAGCAGCCCAACCTTTCTAGTTTGCTCATCAGAGTCGGGATCGCGATTTCCGACGAACTGACCGCCAGCACCAGCAGGATCTCTTCCTTTATATAGGCCAGGAAACGGAAGAGGCTGAAGCCTGCGGCCCAGGCGATTGGACCGAGAACGATTATGACAAACAACATCGAGGTAAGCCAGAAGGCTCCAATCAACTTGGCAAGCGGACCGAGTGATGCCAGGCCGAACTTACCGACCGTGTAGGCCATGGCTCCAAACGCTCCCACCGGCGCGAACTTCATGAGAATATTGGTCACCCTGAATACGGCGGAGGTGAGGGATTCGCCGAAGTCGACGAGGGGCTTCGCGCGGGCCCCGAGACTTGAGAGAGCGAAGCCGAAGAGCAGGGCCACGAAAACCACTTGGAGAATGTCTCCCTTGGCGAAGGCGTCGATCACGGTAATTGGGATGATGTGAATCAGGAAATCGGGAATGCTCTGCGCTTTGGCCTGTCCGGCGTAGTCGGCTACGGATCTGGCGTCCAGCGTAGCGGTATTCACATTGAAGCCACGGCCGGGCTGCACGATGTTGGCGACAAGCAGTCCGATGACGAGAGCAATGGTCGAGACGACTTCGAAGTATAAGAGCGCCATGCCACCGATGCGGCCGACCTTTTTCAGGCTTTCCATGCCGGCGATTCCCGTTACGACGGTGCAGAAAATAATCAGCGTGATGATCATGGAAATCGCCCGGATGAAGGCGTCGCCTAAAGGCTTCATGGCGACGGCGCGCGCCGGGTTCAGGGAACCCAGCACGATGGCCAACGCCATGGCCACCAGCACCTGCACCCAGAGCGCGCGGTAAAAAGGCGTTTTTCTGGGTCCTCGGGCAGGCCCGGGCTCAGGCAAAAGATCTGCGGAATTCGTCTGGGCGGCGGACGGGATTGTCGTCATCGTCATAGGGAACCGATTGGCTAGTGACCCGGCTCCGGCTCCAGTGTGTGCACCAGCCACGGGATGATCACTTCTTTGAAAATCCTGGGATCGGGCCACACTCCAACCTGTCGCCCGAGATGGCCGCCCTGAGGATTGATCCAGGCCGTCTTCGGAACGTCCCCCCGGTCGAGAAGCAGGTAGATGTCGGAGATGGGCACCTGCGTGTCTTTGACTCCCGCCAGAACGAGCATGGGAGACATCGGCTTGCCGAGCAGGCCCTGTTTGACGAGTGAGATTTTTTCCAGTGCCGCCGCTAGTTCGTCCACGGTGTGCACGTTGTCAAAGATTGCCATGAGCGCGGGAACCTGATCGAAGAGATATTCGCGATTGCCGATCAAGGAATCCATCAGGAAACCTTTCTGGAAGAACTTATCGGTCGGCGGCGACTGTGCACTGGCTCCCTTGATCCGGGTGCGCTCGACGATGGCCATTTTCGTGGCCCAATATGCGCCCCAACTAACGCCGTGCATGGCGACTCGCGTCTTGTCGATCTCGGGCCGGGTGGCAATATAATCGAGCACGCGAGAGAGCATGCGATCCGCATTTTCACTGACCTTGATCGGATTCTGTCCCGTGCCAGGACCGTCGACGGCGAGATAGCCGACACCGAAGGGCAGAATCGCACTGAAACTCTCGGCCAAATCTTCCTTGCGGCTGTCGAGTCCATTCACGGCCAGCACGAGCGGCACGGGGCCCGTGGGATTTTTCGGCAAGCGCAGATAGCCGATGATTTCTTTTCCTTCGAAGGGAATTCTGACGATCTCCAGGGGAGGGTCCCAGAATTTTGCGTGAGCCCGGAAAGCTTCGAGCGCTTTTTCGTAGGAGCGCTGCTTGCCGGGAGAAGCGGGAATCGGCCACCGTCCGAAGGAATAAAGCCGCCAGGCGCGGATGTAATCGGCGTTCGCTTTCGCGGGATCGGTTTTCTCGAGCGACTCGGCTTCCTTCATGTAGCGGTCGGCCACTCCCATGAAGGCTCGGGCCCACTCGTCTTTATCGCGTGTGTGGATGGAATTGAATGCCTCCTTCACGTCGCCGGGATCGAGTCCGATGAGCGGGTACTGGCCTACTTCGGCGCGGTGGATCGCTTCCGTTCTGATCTCGTCGATGGTGCGCTCGGCATGTTGCTCGGCAAACCCAGAGATGCAGAGCGAGACAATTAGAGCCAGCAACGCTGCCAGCGACGTTGCCCATGACGCGGTCGATATGGACTGTAGAGGATGATGCTCTACGGGTGTCAACACGAGATGATTCCTTTCCCGTCAAAATACAGTCGAAAATGAGGATCGGGGCCGGAGGAGGAAATTCCCAACCCCGATTTGCCAAGCCTGGAGGGTTCAGAAGGCAAACTTCAGGCCTAGTTGAACCGAACGCGGCCCCCCCGAACCCACAGCCGGGTTAGCGGCCGCTATATCGGGAGTGGCACAGCCGCATCCGAAACCAGGCGCGGACGGATCATTGAAACCGAAACCATTCTGCCCGCCGTAAGGATTGGCGAAGTTGGCATGGTTCAAAATGTTGAAGAACTCCGCCCGGAACTGGGCGTGGAAACGCTCGCCAAAGTGCCAGTTCTTGGCGACCGAGAAATCGAAGTTGCGGAAACCGGAATCGGGGAAGATATTTCGTCCCATGGTTCCGAAAGTTCCGAGGGCTGGCGGAATCATGACGGAGTTCCCTTTGGCATAACAGCCGAACAGGTTGACCGCGGCGGTTGCAGCGCCGGGAGATCCGCCATCGAGCGCCAAAGCCTCCGCCGTGCAGGCTGTGGGCAATCCGCCTGACGCTACGGTGTACTGCGGAGTTCCGGTTGGACCGGACTTGAAGTCATTGGTGTTGCCAAAGAAATCCCACCGAATGGGACTGTTCGCCGGGGGACTCACGGGCAGGGCACCGATGCCGGCAGCATCGGTTCCCTCATCCATCGCTCCCCAATATTGCGGGCTTTGCAAAGTAACAATCGAGTTGAGCTCCCACCCCTCGAGTGCCTGGGCGTAGCCCTTCTTGCCCGGGATCGCGTAGGTGAGCGAAAGCGTGAAGCGCTGACGAACATCAAAGTCGCTGTTGGCGTATTCTGCGCCCGGGTTATGAGCGTTCTGCGGCAGTCCCGATCCGTAACCGAAATCCCAGTTCGCGCCCACGTCATCGAGAGCGTGGGACCAGGTGTAACCTACGACCATCGACAGCCCGTGATAGTTGCGCGAGTTCAGCGTCGCTTGCAGTCCGTTGTAATTCGAACGGTAGACGTTGCCCATCTGGAAGATGTTGCTCAGGTAGGGGAACTTGGTCACGAACGGCTCGGCCGCGGTCTCGGCATTCGTATCCGCGGCGCAGTTGTTGTAGCCGCTGCCCGCGCTGGCTAGACACGCGGCAAGCGGGGCGCCCAGCCAGCCCGATCCTACCGGCGGCTGATTGATGTCGCGAATGCCGGTTAAATTGGCACCGTGGTTGCCGACGTAAGCCAGTTCAAATGTCAGGTTCGGAGCAAAGGCGTGTTGCACGCTGAGGGCCCAGTTCCAGACGTAGGGCGTGGTCAGATTGCGGTCCACGCTCATGACGGGGCAGGCATTTGGCGGAGTGCAATCGAGTGTGGTGTTGAAAACCGGTGTATTGTCCCAGGTCGCGGTGAACGGGGGGTTGTTCAAAAAATTCTTGGTGAGGACATTTCCCGTTTTGATGGTGCCGCCGGGGTCGATCGGGGCGCCTGCGTAGACACCTCCCGTGGGAACACTGCCGGGTCCAAAGGCGTTGTTGAAAGCGATGAACGACTGCCAGTTCACGGTTTCGTAAATCAGACCGCCGCCGCCGCGGATCACCGTAGTTCCTTTGCCGCTCATATCCCAGGCGAACCCGACGCGCGGCGCGAAATTCTTGTGATCGGGGTTATAGAGGCTAGGAATCCGATTGGAGCCGGTTTTCACCTGTACTAAGCCGAAGTTCGGATCGAAGTTGCCGAGCAGGTTGTGCTCTTCCTCGAGGACGGTGCTGAACTCGTAACGCAGGCCGAAGTTCAGCGTCAGATTCTTGGTGGCTCGCCAGTCATCCTGGATAAACGCACCATACGCCCAGTTGTGCAGATGCAGCGTCGGATTTCCTACTTCGAGGGTTGACTTAAAGGGCAAGCCGGCAAAGAAGTCTTCGAGTGAGCTCGAAGCTGGAGGAGCGTTCGAGGGAGGAGGGCCGGGACTTAGAACGCCGCCCAGGAAGTTAATGCTGCCGCGCGCATTGCCGTATGCGGCATTGGTCACGTCGTTGTAGTGTAACTCGCCTCCAAACTTGAGGGAATGTTTGCCGGCGACGTAAGACACGTGATCGATGAATTGGGTAACGGAATCGGGTCCCTGGAACTTCGGCCACTTGAAGCCCCCCAGGGTCGTGAAGTAGCCGCCAAAGCCGATGCGCGGCAGGCCTCCCGTGAATGGCCCCGAAACGCCGGTGTCCAATCCGTAGCTAGAACCGGGGGTGTTGAGATCACCTGGCAGGGTGGGCTGGTACAGGCGGTTATATCCGACGCGCGCTTCGTTGACCCAGCGGAGGCCGGGGATCCACGTCCAGCTTCCACCCACCACCTGGGCGCGGGTGTGAATATCCGACCGCCATCTCGACTGCAATTCGGAAAAGTCCTCGACGGTTCCCGTATTGTTGCCAAAGAAATACATTCCGCTGACATGCTGATTTCGATTCAGGTTGAAGTCAACTTTGCCGATCCCGTTGTAGACTTTTACGTCGTTGGGGAACCCGTTCTGGATATTGATGTTGGGATTATTGTTGGTGGGAAAGCCGGTTCCGTTGCAAGCGACCGTACCACCGGTGAGCGCGCAGCCAGCGATATTCAAGCTGGATGGACTCACCGCGATGCCTCCGGCATTCAGGTCCGCGATCACATTGGGGATGCTGTCGGCGCAGTCGCCTGTCGTCAGGAATACGCAGGTCCCATTGGTCGGCATCGGGACCATGGACGGACTGGTGACGCCGCCATACGAGTTTCCTACGTCGTAGATCTGCCCTTCATAAGCACCAAAGAAAAAGGCCTTGTCCTTGACGATCGCTCCGCCCACGCTGCCGCCGTATTGTTCGAGTGTTCTTTGGAGCTTTGGGTTCGGCACAGTATTGAAGTAATTTCGCGCGTCGAACACATCGCCATCGCGGCCAAAAGCAAACGCGGTTCCATGGATGTTGTTCGTGCCGGACTTGAGAGCGACATTGACCACCGCTCCTGGCTTCCACCCAAACTCAGCGGGCGGGAGTTCTTCCGCGTTAAACTCTTGAATGGCATCGATCGGCAGGATCGTTGCCGAATCGCCGGCAATACCTGCGCCGTTGATGATGGCTTGCCCGGAGTACGGTTCGCTGTTGAACAAGCCTTCTATAAAGTAGGCGTTGTCCTCCGCACGCAGACCGTTAGTGCTCGTGGTCGAGAATCCGCCGCCGGGATAACGCATGACGCCGGGACGGAGCTGCAGCAGGTTCTCATAATTGCGGCCGTTCAACGGCAGATCATTAATCTCTGCGTTGCTCAGGGTGCCGCCGAGAGTTGAAGATACGCTTTCGATCAGCGGCACTTCGTCAGTCACCACCACCGTTTCGTTGACTCCGCCCGTCGGGAGCGCCATGTCGACGCGGAGGTCTTGCGCGACTTCGACCACGATGTTAGGGCGCTCAACCGTTTTGAAACCCTTGGCCTCGGCCCTGACCTTGTAGGTGCCGGGCTCGAGCTCAGGCACAGCATAGTCTCCGGAGGCACCAGTCGTGGCGGCGCGAATCGTCCCGCGCTGGGTGTCGGTCACAATGACTGCGGCTCCCGCGACGGCCGCGCCAGTAGAATCGGTTACACTACCGAGAATCTGTCCGCTGGTGGTTTGCGCGGTTAGCGGCAGACAGAGCGCAAATGTGAACCAAACCAGGCCCAGGACACGGATGCGATTCGACGTAGAACGCATGACGACCTCCAAACTGCCTCATCCATTGCTTCTGGCAACATCAGTTTCAAACCACCCCGAAATCATCCGATTACCCGTCGCCAGCGACCGGTGCAATCAAGATCAGAAAAGCCCGACGAAATGAAGGTATAGCCTTGACGCGGCCTACCCGTCAAGTAGTATTCTGGTCCGACCGCAAGACAGGTATCGGACTTGGTTCTTCTCCGTGAGTTCGCTTGCTTTCGGAGGCGGCAGAGTTGCCCAGGCACAGGGGGAGTCAAAAACATGGCCATCGCCACTACCAATCCAGCCACTGGTGAAGTCATCAGGACTTTCGAACCTCTCAGTGCGGTGCAGATCGAGGCGAAACTTCAATTGGCAGCCGATGCCTTCAAAAGACACCGCCGGACATCGTTTCCAGAGCGCGCTGCAAAAATGACGCGGCTGGCCGAGATCCTGGAAAAAGAGAAGGGCGACTGCGCCCACTTGATGACCCTGGAGATGGGTAAGCCCCTGAAGGCAGCCGTAGCCGAAGCGATGAAGTGCGCCAGCGGGTGCCGCTACTACGCCGAGAACGCGGAGAAATTTCTGGCCGACGAATTGATCGAGACTGGCGCAAGGCGCAGCTTTGTTCGCTATCTGCCGAGTGGCCCCATCCTGGCGATCATGCCTTGGAATTTTCCTTTCTGGCAAGTGATGCGGTTTGTCGCGCCGGCGCTCATGGCTGGTAATGTGGGACTGTTGAAGCATGCCTCGAACGTCCCGCAGTGTGCACTCAAGATTGAAGAAATGATTCTCCGCGCCGGGTTCGCCGAAGGCGTGTTTCAGACCCTCCTGATCGGCTCTGGGCCAGTCGATGGCATTCTGAATGATCCTCGGGTAGTCGCCGCAACGCTTACCGGCAGCGAGCAGGCGGGCATTCAAGTTGGAATATCGGCCGCCAAGCGCATCAAGAAGGTGGTACTGGAACTTGGCGGCAGCGATCCTTTTATCGTAATGCCGAGCGCCGATCTTGAGGCGGCGGTGGCGACGGCAGTGGATGCTCGAATCCAGAACAACGGTCAGTCCTGTATTGCGGCCAAGCGCTTTATCGTCGCGGAGAAGATCGCGTCCGAGTTTGAGAAGAAGTTTGTTAAGCGGATGCAGGAACTCCGCGTCGGCGATCCTTTCGAGGAAAGTACCCAGCTCGGGCCTCTCGCCAGTGCGGATGCGGTTACGACCCTCGATGCCGACGTAAAAAAGTCAATCGCCGCCGGCGCGCGTCTGCTGACGGGTGGCCAACCTTTGCCCGGGCCGGGGTTTTACTACGCCCCCACCGTGCTGGCCGATATACCAAAAGGTTCGCCCGCCTACAGTGAAGAACTCTTCGGGCCGGTGGCGTCGATATTTCGAGTCAAGGGTATCGATGAAGCGGTCGCTTTAGCCAACGATGTACGGTTCGGCCTCGGTGCCAGCGCCTGGACCGATGACGCGGCTGAAACCGAACGATTTGTGAATGAACTGCAGGCTGGCATGGTCTTCCTGAACAAGATGGTGGCTTCCGATCCGCGTCTGCC
>PMHI01000381.1:10255-22601 GCA_003156615.1 Acidobacteriaceae bacterium
ATAGCTGCCAAGCCCGTGTACCGGGTGGTAAAAACATCCCGGCTCTACGAGCAGATCGTGAAGCAGGTCGAGGAATCGATTCTCAGCGGCCAACTCAAACCCGGCGACCAGTTGCCTGCGGAGCGGGACCTGGCGCAGAGCTTTGGAGTAAGCCGCACTGCAGTTCGCGAAGCGGTGAAGACACTGCGCGAGAAGGGGCTGGTCGAAGCTTTCTCAGGGCGAGGCACATTCGTCACGAACGGCACTTCGCAAGCGATCCGGCAGTCGCTCGACTTAATGATCCGGATCAACCAGCAGGAAGGGTCCGCGCATTTGGCCGAGTTGCGACTGGTTCTCGAACCGGAAATTGCTGGCTTGGCGGCTTCACGGATTGACGGGCAGCTACTGGGGACGATGAGGGAGATGCTTGCCATCATGGAGCGTAATTTGCAGGATCGTGAAGCCTACATTGAAGCCGACCTGGATTTTCATCTGGCGCTGGCGGAGGCGGCGGGAAATCCCCTCATCCTTTCGTTGCTGGACTCGATTGTTGGACTGCTGCGTGAGCAGCGAAGCCGTATTTTTGAAGTGGAAGGCGGGCCCGAGCGCGGCCAGTACCATCACAAACGAATCCTGGTGGCGGTCGAACAGCGCAAACCCGAAGCGGCCCGCAGCGCCATGCGCGAACATCTGCAGCAAGTGCTTTCAGATTCTTCCTCTCCCATTAAAACGGCTTCGAACTCCAAGCCGAACGCATAGGTTCTTAGGAGCAGCCGTGTGGCGAAACTCGGATTTATAGGTCTTGGATTGATGGGCGGCAACATGGTGGCGCGCCTGCTCGAAAAAGGCCATACCGTAAGCGGTTATAACCGGACGCGCTCCAAGGCGCAGTGGCTCATCGACAAAGGTATGAAGTTCGCCGATTCTCCCGCGAGCGTCGCGGCCGAGTCGGACGTGACCTTCACCATGGTCACCAACGCGGCGGCACTGGTGGCGGTCACCGAAGGAGTGGACGGACTTCTGGCGGGGATGGGCCCGGGCAAGTTCCTCGTCGATATGAGCACCGTGAGTCCGGACGTGAGTCGCGCTCTAGCCGTGAAGGTGCGAGAAAAGGGCTCGGACATGATCGACGCTCCTGTTTCGGGCAGCGTGATCACCTTGCAGCAGGGCAAGCTCTCAGTGATGGTCGGAGGGCGCAAAGCGACCTTCGACCATCTGAAAACGCTGCTCTATGATGTCGGCCCGAAGGTCACGCACGTGGGCGACAATGGCGTGGCGCTGTCGATGAAGATCGCGGTGAATCTGCAGTTAGCGGTGCAGATGATGGGCTTCTGCGAGGGCGTTTTGCTGGCGGAGAAAAGCGGAATCCCGCGAGAGGTTGCGGTCGACGTCATGATCCACAGTGCGATCGCCTCGCCCATGATTGTGTATCGCGGCCCTTTCGTTCTGCAACAGCCCGAAGAAGCGTGGTTTGACTGCAACATGATGCAGAAGGACATGTTGTTGGCGATGGAACTCGGGCGCAAACTCAACGTGCCCGTTCCTACCACTGCGATCAGCAATGAGTTCCTGACTGCGGCTCGCGGGATGGGATGGGAGAAATCAGACTTTGCCGTGGTATTTGACGTATTGGCGCGCATGTCAGGGGTCACAAAGTGAGGACTTGCCGTGGAGCCAAGTGAAGCTTCAGCAAAGATCGAGTTGTGGCTGCGTATGTACCGGCAGATGGTGGCCATCCGCCAATTCGAAGCGCAGGTGAACGAACTCTACACGCGGGCAATGATGCCAGGCCTGGCGCATCTTTACATCGGGGAAGAGGCGGTCGCGGTCGGCATCTGTGAAGCGCTGGAGAAGAACGACTACGTGACCAGCACACACCGTGGTCATGGACATTGTTTGGCGAAAGGCGCTTCTCCGGATCAAATGTTTGCCGAACTGCTGGGTAAGAAGGCCGGATATTGCAAAGGCAAAGGTGGCTCCATGCATATTGCGGACCCGGCCACTGGCAACCTCGGAGCCAATGCTATTGTTTGCGGCAGTGCGGGCATCGCGACGGGAGCCGCGTTTTCCGCGCAGCACTTGGGCAACCGGCGCGTGGCTGTATGTTTCTTCGGCGAAGGCGCACTAGGCCAGGGTGTGCTCTACGAAGTCATGAACCTGGCACAACTCTTCAAGCTTCCCGTCATCTACGTCTGTGAGAACAACCTGTACACGGAGTACACCCACTTCTCCGAAACCACCGCCGGAGATATTTTGTCGCGGGCAACAGCATTTGGAATGGAAGCGGCGAAGGTGGATGGTCAGGATGTGCGCGCGGTCAACGGAGTGGCGCAGCGTCTGGTGGATCGCGCCCGAACCGGAGGTGGACCGGCATTTCTGCTATGCGATACCTATCGCTACCATGGGCACCATGTCGGCGATATCAATCGCGAATATTATCGCTCCAAGCAGGAAGAACAAATGTGGAGGACGGAACGTGATCCCATAGCGAATTTTGGGAAGTGGCTCATCGAACAGAAAATCGCCGATCAGGCGGCGCTGGATCAAGTTGAGGTGGAACTTGAGGCGAAGATGAAGAAGGCCGTGGAGTTGGCCGTGATTGCGCCCTATCCGAGTGTCGATGAAGTGGGAGAGGACGTGTATGCCTGAAGTCGCGGTGAGGGAAATCACATTCGCGCATGCGATTCGCGAAGCTCTGGCGGAAGAGATGCGCCGCGATAAGACGGTCTGCATCATGGGCGAAGACGTGGCGGAGGCCGGCACTCCTTTCAAGGTCTTGTCTGGCTTGCTCGAGGAATTCGGCAAAGATCGAGTGCTCGACACGCCTATCTCAGAGGCGGGCTTTACCGGGTTAGCGGTGGGCGCCGCCATGACGGGAATGCGTCCGGTGGTAGATATCATGTTTGGCGACTTCATCACACTCACCATGGATCAGATGGTGAATCAGGCGGCGAAAGTCCATTACATGTCTGGCGGAAAGTGGAAAGTTCCGATGGTGCTGCGCACGACCATGGGGGCGACACGCCGCTCCGCTGCCCAGCATTCGCAATCGCTGCACGCGTGGTATTGCCATGTGCCCGGCTTAAAAGTTGTGTTGCCGTCAACGCCGTATGACGCAAAGGGATTGCTCAAAGCGGCGATTCGCGACGACAACCCTGTGGTTTTTTTCGAAGACAAGATGATGTACAAGCTCAAAGGTGCCGTGCCCGAGGAAGACTACACGGTGAGCCTGGGAGTGGCGGACATCAAGCGCGTCGGCGAAGACATTACTCTGGTTGCCACGAGTAGCATGGTGCAAGTCGCGCTGGGCGCGGCAACCATGCTCGAAGAAATTGGGATCAGCGCTGAAGTCGTCGATCCCCGGACCTTGTGGCCGCTCGACGAGAAAACGCTGATTGAATCGGCCAAGAAGACCTCCCGGGCAATCATTCTCGATGAAGGCTACGAACGCTATGGGGTTACCGCCGAACTTGCCTCGGTGATCGCCACCGGCGCATTCTACGATCTGGATGCACCGGTGAAACGCATGGGCGCGATGCACGTCCCGATACCCTTTTCGCCGCCTTTGGAAGATGCAACCGTTCCGACCGAGCTAATGGTGTTTGAGGCCGCCCGCGCACTCTGCGGACGATAACCAAGTCAACGGTACAAGGTCAGATCGCAGAGGTAAGAACCTTGGTGAAGCGCCCATGAGTGGGTTTTAACCTATGCAGTTGACCTCTAACCTCTGACCTGCTCCAAGGAGAAACTTATGGCTCTGCCCACCTACGGATCAATGGCGGTCGACTGGGAAAATCGCATCGATTTCGATCGTCTGCGGCGCGAGCGCTTGGCGCGGGCTAAGGATCTCTTGAAGAAGTCGGAGATGGGTTCGCTCTTGTGCTTCGACATGAACAATGTCCGTTATCTCACCGCGACCCACATCGGCACCTGGGCGCAGGACAAGGCCAACCGCTTTACGCTGCTTCCGCAAAATGACGAGCCTATCCTGTGGGATTTCGGCTCGGCGGCCAAGCATCACCAACTGCACTGCCCATGGCTGGGCGAACGCTCGCGTGCTGGAATCTCCGTGCTGCGCGGCGCCATGACCCCCGAAATGGGGCGTGCCGAAGATGTCGCCAAGAAAATCCGCATCGAGCTCGAAATGCGGGGACTGCATAAAGAGCCGGTGGGCATCGACATTATCGAACTGCCGGTGCTGTTCGCGCTGCAAAAAGAAGGAATCAAAGTTGTGGACGGGCAGGCCCTCATGTCCGAAGCCCGCCTCATCAAGACCCGCGACGAGATCAGCTTGCTCAATCATTCCGCGATGATGGTCGACGCCGCCTATGATGAGCTTTATCGCGCCATGAAGCCGGGCATGAGCGAAAACCAGGCCGTGGGGCTGGTCAGTAAAGTTCTCTACGACATGGGATCGGAGTACGTGGAGGCCGTGAACGCCATCTCTGGCGAACGCTGCAGCCCGCATCCGCACGTCTTCTCCGACCGCGTGCTGCGCCCCGGGGACCCCGTCTATTACGACATTCTGCATTCCTACATGGGATACCGCACCTGCTATTACCGCTGCTTCACCATCGGCTACGCCTCCCACGCCATGGACGATGCCTACAAACGCTGCCGGGAATATCTCGATGCCGCGATTGAACTGGTCCGCCCCGGCCGCACCACCGCGGAGATTGCCGCCGTGTGGCCCAAAGCGCAGGAATTCGGATTCCCCAGCGAAGAAGCGGCCTTCGCGCTACAGTACGGTCACGGCATCGGCCTGGCGATCTGGGAGAAGCCCGTGATCAGCCGCCTGGTCTCGCTTGAACATTCCTGTGAAATCAAGCCCGGCATGGTGTTTGCCCTGGAAACTTTCTGGCCCTCGACCGACGGTTGGAGCGCCGCCCGCATCGAAGAAGAAATCGTTGTCACCGAAACCGGCCACGAAGTGATCACGCGCTTTCCCGCCGAGCAGCTCATGGTTGCCGGCAGGCACTATTTCACCGTGGATGGTCCGCTGCCCGCAGTTCGAGACACGGAATCGAAACCGAGCGCGCGTATACGTGAAATGATCGAAGCCAGTGCGCGACACGAGCGCATAGGGGTCGGCGACTAACGCACCTCTCTCGATGCGCAACGAGCGAACCTCGGCGCTCAAGAGTTCTCCGAACGAATGGCAATCTAAAAGAATTACTTACCACTTCTATCGAACGAACCAATTATGGCGATCAGTGTGGTTATGCCCGCTCTAGAAATGGCCCAGGAAACAGGCAAGCTGGTTTCCTGGCTGAAGAAAGAAGGCGACTCGATTGCCAAAGGCGAGCCGCTGATCGAAATCGAAACCGACAAAGCAGTGATGGAAATCGAGTCACCGGGCGACGGTATCCTCGCCGGCATCAAGGTTCAAGCGGGGGAGGAAGTCCCCGTAGGCCAGACGATCGCCTGGATCGTTCGTCCCGGAGAAGTCCCTCCAACCGAGGAAGTCGCCGTCGTCTCCGGGAGAAAGACCACTATCGCGGCGCCTGTCGCAACTGCGCCTCCTGCGCCACCCGCGAGTGCAATTGCACACCCGGAAGAGGTCAGGATATCTCCCAAAGCGCGACGCCTCGCTGCCGAACGAGGCATTGATGTTGCCCAAGTCCGGGGATCAGGCGCAAAAGGAGAAATTCTTGCTTCCGACATTTTGACGGCTGTCGAATCCAAGGCGTCCGCGTCATCCACCAAAGCTGGTACGAAAGTCGACAGTGGCAGCCCGATTTCCCGGCTGATGGCGGAACGCACGACGCAGGGCTGGACGACTGTGCCGCATTTCTTTGTCGTGCGCGAAGTTGACGCCGGCGCGCTGAATGTAGCCCGGCAGACCCTCGGACCGGAAATCGAAAAGTCGTGCGCAGTGAAGCTCTCCCACACCGATCTATTGACGGCGCTCGTTGCCCGCGTGCTTCAGAAGCACCCGCGCATAAACGCAGGCTGGGTCGGCGAAAGCGTTCGAACCAATCCCGGAATCAACATCGGATTGGCGATCGCTGTGGAGGATGGCGTGGTGGCGCCGGTCATTCGCAACGCCGACAAAATAGCGCTGAACGAGATCGCCGTACAGCGGAGAGATCTCGCAAACCGCGCCCGCAGTGGCAAGTTGCGGCCGCAGGACCTGGTGAACGCCACCTTCACGATCAGCAACCTGGGCATGTTCGGCGTGGATGCCTTTACTGCGATCCTCATCCCGCCGCAAGCCGCGATTCTCGCCGTGGGAGCAATTACCGACCGAGTGGTTGCGATCAACGGCCATCCGGGCATCCGTCCGATGATGACGTTGACGCTCTCGAGCGATCATCGCGTGATCGATGGCGCGCGGGCAGCGGAATTTCTGCGGGACCTGGTCGCGGTCATCTGTGACCCACTTCGATTTCTCGGGCAATCAGCAGTTCCCGGATAATGCATGGGGCGCTTCCTTGAGGATCGGCTTACCGTATTTTTTCGTTCGAAATTGCGGAGTTTGAGTCAGGATCCACTGATGCACTATAGTTTTTGCTAAAGGGATATACCTCGTGCCGCTGTGCAATGCAAATATTTAAATCCACACTGCCCTACGAAGTCGGGCGTTAGAAAACGTGTATCCAAGCACACTGCCCTTCTGGCAGGCGACGTGGCATACACTGAACTGAAAAAGACTAGCGATCGGGGGTTTTGAGTGTGATCTGTTTACGTCAAGAATCCCCACTCGGCTATCTGATCAGCGCGCTCAACCTGTCGTACACCCTATAAAGTCGGAAGAGATGGAATCGCGGCGAAAGCACTCTGTTCATGCAGGGCAGGTCAGTGCCTTTCGGTCGGCGTCATGCCGGAATAAGCGCCTACAATGAAGGATGCGATCTTACTCCACAAAAAGGATGAAAGGCTTAAACCCGTTCAAGTGTCTACTCTCCGCCGCAGTGTTGGTGGCAGTTTGTGTTCCGGCCGGCGCACCCCTTTACGGTGCCGACAGGCCGCTCACGGTCGGCGTGGTCCTAGATGAGGCGACTCGCGGAGAGAGGGAGCCGCTGCGGGACTATCTCACGAAGGCGATGGGACGGCCGGTGAATCTTGCAGCTCCCGACAGCTACCGCGAAACCGTTGCTCACCTGGCCGATGGGTCTTACGATTTCGCTTGCCTGGGTGCGCTGATGTATATGCGCGCTCATGCCGAGTACGGGGTTATACCGCTGGTCCGGCGCACCATCGACTTGCACTATCGCACGCTTTTCATCACCGGTGCCGACTCGTCGATTTATTCGCTTAGCGACCTGATGGGAAAGCAATTCGCATTTGGCGACATCGATTCGACTAGCGCTCATCTGGTGGCTTATCACGAACTCATGCAGGCGGGAATCAATCCCAACACCGATTTCAAGTCTCGCTACAGCGGGAGTCATCCTGCGACCGCAGCGATGGTGGAAAACGGAGTGGTCGACGCCGGCGCTATCGATGAAACGGTTTTCAACTTCCTGATCATCAAGGGAAAACTCGACAGGAAGAAAGTTCGAATATTCTATACTTCAAAATCCTATGTCGATTACGTGTTCGTAGCTCGCAAGGATGTGCCCGGGGCCGAGCGAGAGAGATTTGCTTGCGCCCTTCTCGCCCTAACGGAAGGTAAGGATCATCGCGTCTTGGAAATCCTCCGCGCCACACAATTTGTCGCTGCCAACGACCAGGAATACACACTCATGCGGCAGATGGCACACGAAGTGAAAATGTTCTGAGCCGCCAGGCAGACCCCCACGATAGACAGCTCCATGAATGTCATACGGAAGCCAGCAGCGGCGTAGCAACTGTCACTGTTGGCACCCGAATCACGGATCATCCAACCCAAGGATCGCACAGCCCCTCCCATGGAACTCGTTTCCAATGTGCCCAGAATTGGTTAGCTACGTTCGGCGCTCAGCTTTCCGAACTACTAGGTTTACCCTTCCAAGAATAATGTCGCAGTCAATCGATGCTCGGCATAGATAGCCTGGCGACTTCCAAAACAATTGGAAGTCATCGCAAGCAAGCAACTTTGACGGCAGTGAGCCGACTTGCTGCTTCCGAGGAACTGCCTGCTCAGATTGCAGAAATGGCGCGGCCAAGGAAAGTTCCTTCCGCTTTGCCCCGACCACCGGCCGGGCCCCACGCTTAGAAGCTAGCCTCGCTATACGGCTCCAACGATTTGCCAACGATGCCAACCGATTTTCCGATTGACACGGCAACAACCGCCGAGCACAAGCTTTCGCAAGTTTGGGCACCTTCTCCTCTGTTGCCCGAAACCTCATTTCCGTACCAGGCCTTCTACTTAAAGGCATTCGGTCCCCTCTGGAATTAAGGTTCCATTCTCGCGAAAAAATAACGGAGTGTGTCATGAAAACTTGAAAATTAAAAAGTGGGCCTTTTTCTGTGGTTTTTTCGCGTTACTAGATAGAGGTCGAGTTTGGATCGCGGGGACGAAAGATGGCAAGTGAATATCAGGGGTGGGGATCCCTCCATCGGCGTTCGAATCTCTGACACCAAAAAGGGGCAACTATGAAAGCACAGCAGAATCAGACATCAAGTTCGGTAGCGGTGTTCGTGGGCACAACTCAAGTCTCGTAACGGAGCTGGTTTGCGCTCAGTTGGGACCGGCTTGTGCCGACATTCCTCATTGTTTTCTTGGTGTTACCTCTCGTGCTTCTGCGATCGCTATGCTCTGCGCAGACTGCCGCTGCACCGCCTGGCGTTATACAGACTCAGGAAACAAACTCGGAGGGCGTGGACGGCGAACTCATCGAATGCCGTCGCTCCGAGGGCATCCTCACCATAAAAGTCAAATTTCGCAACAACTCGGATAAGGCGGTGAGTCTGACCTTTGTCCATTGGGGCGCGGCCGGTGTGGATCTTCCGAAGTTTTACGTCACTGCGGGAAATAAGAAGTACTTCACCCTTAAAGATACCGACGGCGCAGTTTTGTCGAGCAATGGCGCTGACAATGACGCTAGCATCGCTCCGGGAAGAACCTATCTATGGTGGGGGAAATATCCCGCACCTCCGGCCGATGTAAAGAAAATCAATTTCATGATGCCGTTCATTGCCCCGTTTGAAGACATTCCCATCACCGATAAATAGGGCGTTGTCGCATGGGGGCACATTTTTGCTGCCTGTCCCAAAAGTGTGGACCTTTTGCCGCAGTTTCTTCGCGTTACTGAATAGAGGCCGAGTTGGGATCGTGGGACACGGAAGATGGTGAGTAAACACGATCTCCGCATCGGCGCTGGAGTCTCTGATACCAAGAAGGAGCGAGTATGAATGCGCAGCCAATGCAAACGTCAAATTCGGTAGGGACGCCTCCGGGCGCAAGCTCAGTCGCGCCACGGAAGGGCTGGTTTTCGCGGAATTGGAAATGGTTCGTGCCCGCGCTGCTCATTGTTTGCCTGGCCCTGCCGCTCGCGATTCTCGGATCGGTGTTTGCTGCGCTCAGGAGTTCCGATGCGGCCAAGGAATCTTTGCTTCGAGCCCAATCGAACCCACTCCTGGTCCAGAAACTTGGTACGCCGATCGAGGAAGGCTGGCTGGCGGCCGGCTCGATCAACGTTTCAGGGACTTCCGGAGACGCCGATCTGGCGGTCCCCATTTCGGGTCCAAAAGCGAAGGGCAAAATCTACGTTACCGCTCACAAGAGTGCTGGCGTTTGGAGCTACAGCTTCATGGCGGCGGCCATCGACGGGAGCGATCAAAGAATCAATCTGCTCTCAGATGTGACGCCCGGAGCCGAGGTTTCACCAGCGTCTCAGGGAACAGTGCAGCCAACCCAGCAAACTCCGCCGGTGGAGACGACTCAGACGGCTCCGCCTGCCTCTCAACCGGCGGACCAACCCACCTCCTTTACAGCGCCTCCTGCCACGGCGCAAGCGGATGTCATCCAGACTCAGGACACAAACTTGGAGAGCGTGGTCGGCGAACTCATCGAGTGCCGGCGCCACGAGGGTGTCCTCAACATAAAAGTTCGATTCCGCAACAACTCGGATAAGGCGGCGAGTCTGACCTTCGTCCATTGGGGCGCGGCCGGTGTGGATCTTCCGAAGTTTTACGTCACTGCGGGAAATAAGAAATACTTCACGCTTACCGATGCCGACGGCACAGTTCTGTCGAGCAATAGTGCGAACGCCGACGCTAGCCTGGCTCCGGGAAAAACCTATCTATGGTGGGGGAAGTATCCCGCACCCCCGGCCGAGGTAACGAAGATTGATTTGATGATCCCCGTAACGGCCCCGTTTGAGGACGTTCCCATCACCGATAAATAGGTGCTGAAAACTGGTATCACTGGGGAGGATTTATGGCTTCGCCGCGGAGTTTGAAAATACCTTTTTTGCTTCTCGTCTCTTGCTTAGCATCGGCCCAGAAGTACCCCGATCCAGATTCGCCGGCCGTGCAAACGGCAGGCCAGGCGGCGCTGCCGCACGCCAAAGTTGAGAACATCGCGGGCGTGACCAAGGGAATCGAGGGCGTGAACAGTGGCATCACTGGCGCGACCAGTGGAATTCAGAGCGTGCTGCTGGATCTCAAGGCGAAAATCACGGCGCACGAAGTCAAAATCGAGCTGGACGCTGATGTCCTGTTCGACTTCGATAAATACGGCTTGCGTGCCGAAGCCGCCGACAGTTTGCAAGAGGTTGGCGAGGTGGCCAAGAGTCACGGTAAGTCACCCATGCTCATCGAAGGCCACACCGACGGCAAAGGTACTCACCCTTACAACATGAAGCTCTCCGACGACCGCGCCGCGTCCGTGAAAAAGTGGCTGGTGGAGAATGCGGGCGTCTCCGGGTCGCGAATAACAACTCGCGGCTGGGGAGAAACCAAGCCGGTCGCTCCCAACAAGAATCCGGATGGCTCCGACAATCCCGCCGGTCGTCAGAAAAACCGGCGCGTCGAGATCACGATAACCACGAGCTGAACGCTATGGAAGCCATCGAAATCGATTTGCCACATGATGGCACCCGATCCGCTGCCATCGCGCCCTTGCCCGCGGAGACCCCGAAGGCGCCGTGGCGGCCGAAAACTGCGGGGCTCATCGTCTTTTTCTTCACCTGCTCGCCGTAAACCGCGTCAGCGGAGACTTCAGCAATCTTTGGTCCCATCGCCGGAGCCTTGGTCGTAGCCACCAGCCTGCGCCGCATGGGACACGAGCAGAGCGCCGAAAAGTTCCTGCCTCCAGCCCTAGTCGTGGCGGTAGTGGAGTCCTGCAAACGCTACCCGTCGCTCGGGCGGACGTTCAGTTGCCAGCCTCCCAACCGTGGGTTTTTGAGTGGTATCACTGATTTCGCCGCGGTTACACTCAATCGCCAGGAGTCAAAATTTGTAAGCCCCTTAGCAGCAGGTATCATCAGCTTGCAACGGGAAGGAACGTCCATCGTTTGGTCGGGAGCCTGAACCATGATGCCTAGAGTTTTCTGCGGCGCGTTAGTTCTGTGTCTTTTGCCGAATTTTGCCGAAGCACAGGACGCCACCAAGGTGGCGCCGAAGCACTACAAAGTGCACTTCGAGAATGAGTGGGTGGAGGTTGTCGATATCCACTATGGTGCTCACGAGAGTTCAGCCCTGCATGAGCATCCCGCTGGTGTGGTCGTCAATCTTACGGCTGGGCACCTCAGATTCACTGACCAGAACGGTAAGGTCCAGGAAGTCTACTCCCTGGCGGGCGAGAGTCGGTGGTTCCCACCCGTCAAGCACGCGGTCGAGAACATCGGCGACGAACCCTTTAACGCGGTCTACATTTATATCAAGGGAAAGCCGACGACGTCTGCAGGGGATCCCAAAGGGGAAGCTCCGATGAGCGCCGAGCTGTTGACGAAGATCCTGGCGGACTATGCTCAGACCAGGGCGAAACCCTGAATCGGACGCGACCCGGTCAGCCTCACTCTGGGCCACTGCGCTGTGAGCTGCACCGACTCGTAGCGTCGCTCGGTCAAACACTGGAATCGTCCTCGGATGGCCGGCGCGAGCGCCTGTCCAGGATTACTCGCCTGGGCGGCCTCAGCCGGCTTCATTTGATCGAGCAGCAATTTCCATACTTCACTTTCCCAGTCGGCACCCAGCATGGCTGTTGATAGATCGCAGTTACCCTCACTGGCCTGGACGGCCGGTTTGTTTCTCACACACGATTTTCAAATTGTCCAGTCCGTGCTCGAAGTGCTCACCCATCACTTTGTCCATGTTTACGAAGATACCCATAACTTTCATGAAATAAGCGTTCGTGCCGTGCATCTTCCAAGTCACCAACGTTGAAGCGCCGACAGATTCGAGAGTGAATTCGTTCACGTTGTGTGCTTCAAACGGCTTCACGAAATCAACTTTTATCGAGATTCTTTTCGGCGGTTCCGATTCCACAACCGACATC
>PMHI01000560.1 GCA_003156615.1 Acidobacteriaceae bacterium
CCGATGATCCCGAGCGTCTTGCCGATCAAGTCCTCTCCCATGAATTCCGGTTGCCGGTCCCACCGCCCGGTGCGAACGAGTGCCTGCTGCTGCGGAAGCTTCTTGGCCAGGGCCAGCAGCAGAGTAAACGCTGCCGAGGCCGTGGAGTGGGTCAGCGTATCGGGAGCATTGAAAACCACAACATCATTGGCCGTGCAGGCGGCGAGGTCGATCTTGTCAAATCCCGCGCCCGCGCGCGCCAGGACCACCAGGTTTTCCGCTCCCTTGGCGAAAGCGGATGATTTGACCCACGGCCTGAAAATAACGATTCCATTGGCTTGGGCGACATGTTCCGGTCCAATCTGAAGGGAATACAGCCGGTCCCAGTAGGTTCGATCTCCATGCTTGGGCTGTTGATCCCTCAAGAACTCAGCTTCCACGTAGCCCGAAGCAGCGAGCGTGTCAAGACCAACATCCCCCACTTTGACTCTGCCGGATTCGTCGAGATAATCGCCGGTGAAGAACAATTTGAAGGGTGTCATGGCTACCAACTCCTCACTTGTTCCTCGGTGGTGGACTCGACGTGCACGCCGGCACGCTCGAGTAATTCAGGCCTGAGCGCCGCGCCCAGGCCGGGTTTGCCATTGAGGCGCAGCTCGCCGTCTTTAATGATCAGCGGCTCGGAAAGGACATCGTTGTACCAGCCGTCCACGTATCCGCGGACGACTTCCTGAATCATGGCATTCGGAATGTGCAGCATCAGATGCGCTGCCGCCCACAAGCCAACCGGGCCAATGGTATCGTGCAGCGTTATCGGCAGGTAGTAGGTGTCCGCGAGACTACAAATCTTTCTGGTTTCTGTAAATCCGCCACCCCAGGAAAGGTCGGGCATGATGATGTCTGCCGCGTGTCGCTCGATGAATTCACGAAAGTGAAAGCGTGTGAACGCACGCTCACTCTGGCAGATAGTTACCCTGGTCGCGGCCTTCAGCCGGACAAAGGCCTCGACGTTGTCCGGCGGCATAATTTCCTCGAGCCATAATACGTTGTAAGGCTCCAGCGCCCGGGCAATGCGAGTCGCCTGCAGAAAGTCCCAGCGGGCATGCCCTTCAATGGCCACGCTCACTCGTCCATGCGTCGCCTGATGAATGTCCTCGAGAACCGAAACGGCGTCCTCGATCTCCCCCCCGGTCAGGAAATGTCCCAGAGTGCCTGCGGCGGTTTCCTGTCCCCATACCGTGACTCTGCCGCGCGGGTGCGTCGGCCCGGCCAGGGTTGAGCCAAACCTATCGAAGGGCCATATTTTCATGGCCTTGATTCCCTGCTGCAGCAGGCTCTCTGCCAACTCGCCAGCGCGTCCGCTGGTCCATGCCGTGTAATCGTCGTATTTCCCATAGCCGACGCAGGTGTTGTAGACCGTAATGCTTTCGCGGTTGCGCCCACCCAGAAGGTTGTAGATCGGCTGTCCCAGATACTGGCCCAAAAGATCCCATAAAGCGATATCAATGGCGGAGATGGCGCGCATCTCCGCGCCCGCGAAACCGCAGAAATTTACCAGCGAAAAAAGATTGTTCCAGTGATTTTCAATGTCGAGCGCGTCCCGCCCGATCAGGAGGCCAGCGAAGAGATCATGAATGATCGCGCTCACGGCACGCGGAAGATAATAGGTTTCCCCCAGACCGATGAGCCCATCCTCGGTGTAGATCCGCACCCATAGATTGTTGGGAAGGGCCTGCCGGGAATGGCCTGCCTGTTGCCGCCACACCGCATCGGGCAGCGCTTCGAACCAGATCGTTTCTATCTTTGTGATTTTCATGAAAGCCGCGGAGCCAACAGGAGCGCATACCATCAGGCCGCAACTACACGGTTCGAGAGCCGTCCCACGCCATCGATTTCGACCACCACCTGATCTCCAGCCTTCAAGAAAATGGGCGGCTTTCGCGCGAACCCGACTCCATGCGGCGTGCCCGTACTGATCACGTCACCCGGCTCAAGCGTGATCCCTCGCGATAGGAACGAAATGAGATCACGCACCCCGAAGATCATCTTGCTGGTGTTCGAGTCTTGCAGTACTCGCCCGTTCACCAGGCAACGAATGGGTAAGGTCTGCGGGTCCGGGATTTCGTCGCTGGTCACCAAATAGGGCCCCATCGGACCAAAAGTGTCCTGGCTCTTCGAACGCACCCACTGGTTATCCCCGAATTGGAAATCGCGAGCGCTTACATCGTTCAGGCAAGTGTAGCCGGCAACGTAATTCAGAGCATCCTCTTTCGAAGCGCCCTTGCAGCGCCGGCCAATCACGACTGCGAGTTCGGCCTCATAATCGACTTGCTGGGTCTCGGGAGGCAGCACGATTGGAGCATTGGGACCGATGATCGAGCCGTTCAGCTTGGCAAACACCACCGGCTTTTCCGGCAGAGCCACTCCGCCTTCGGCCGCGTGATCCTTGTAGTTCAGGCCGATGCAGATCACGTTCCGCGGCGTGAATAACGGACCGAGTTGAATCTCTGTTTCCGGAACGGCGAGCTTGCGAAGAGCCGCGGCGTTATCGCGCACAAAGCCGCGAACCCGTTCGAATCCTCCGGAGGTCAGCAATGCTTCTGACACAGTGTTCGGCAAATCCGGCGTCCGGGCCGGGCTGTGCTCCAGAACAGAAATTCCAGAATCGGTCTTGACCGCCAACCTCGGACCCGCAGAGGTGATCGCACTTAAAAGGATCATAGCTGTATCTCTTTCCTTCTCGCCCCGCTCGTTGTGTTGCTCTCGGAATCAAACGCAGAACGCTTAGTAGCGAAACTGAATCAGTCAAAAATCTTGCCCGACGAGAAACCACCATCCACCACTAATCCACTGCCAAAGACAAATTTCGCCTCGTCGGAAGCCAGATACAAGGCCGCATAGGCAACATCTTCGGGGGAACCCAGGGTTCCCGACAGCTGGCGCTTCTTCAAATTGTCTTTGGCCTTCTCCAGGTTCTCCGAATAATGTTTCTGCAGATACCCCTCCACGAATGGCGTGTAGATGGTGCCCGGCACCAGCGAATTCACGCGAATGCCGAGCCTGCAATAGTCAGCCTGCATGGCCCGAGTAAGGGCATACACAGCTCCTTTCGAAGCCGTGTAGGCTGCGCGTTGTGCCAGGCCCAAGACGGCAGCGCCGGAAGCCATGTTGATAATGCATCCCGATTTCTGCTGGAGCATGACCGGAACCACGGACTTGCAGGCAAGATAGATGCCTTTCGCGTTGATCGCCATCACCCGGTCCC
>PMHI01000371.1 GCA_003156615.1 Acidobacteriaceae bacterium
CCTTTTATAATGCGATTAGATCAACGATCCTCGGATTCCGCGACCAGGCGCAGAGCATCGCCCTTCAAGCATACGGTTTTCCAATCGTCCAGGAACGTGGCATTCATCTTTTTGTAAAACTGGATCGCAGTTTCGTTCCAGTCGAGGACGTGCNNATCCAAAACAGCTTTCATGTCGCGCAATAGCTGCGACGCGTAACAATAAAGCCCGGCCGATCTTATTCTTGCGGAACTGAGGTCGCACAAAGAGGTCTTCCAAGAACAAACCGCGACCCTGAAATGTAGAGTACGTGTCGAAGAAGAAGGCGTAGCCAGCAGGCTCGTCATCGAACTCTGCTATTAGCGCGCGGAACCTGGCCTGTGCTCCAAAACCGTCACTTGCCAGGATTTCCTCAGTCACCAAAAAAGGCAGGTGCTCATACTCAGCCATTTCCTGGATGAGAGAGCGCAGCATGGGGACATCGTTCAGAGTAGCTTGGCGAACGTTCAGCATTAGGAAACTCTAACTTGAGGTGGACGCTTACCGTAGCACATTTTCCAAACTTCCTCAGGTGAGACCAGCAATTATTTACCTATATTTCCTGCCGATGTGCGATTTTTCCCCACCTACACCGCCAACCTTGGTCTCGGGATAAATTCCTTTAACGACAGAGCTGATCTCCGCTCTAATTCGGCCGATAGATCGCGCCGCCGATGATCAGGTTGGTCTCTTTGAGGGTGAAGGACTGGTCGGATTCGTCGTCAAATTTAATGGTCTGGNNGGCGCACTTGATAGAGGCCGTCGGCAGTAAACGTGCGGAACGAGGGCAGATCGGTGGGGGGGCCGGTCATGCCTGGCATGGCGGGCTTGCCCGTTTTGGGGGCGGGGACGCTAGCCCATTGTCCGATCAAGGGCGAGTTGGGGACAGCTGGACCGACGCGGCGATATTCAACCTCGGGCGCATCGGTCTGGTCGGCACGCGAGTACATGCGGTCGGGGTCGAAGCGCAGGCGGAAACGAGGGCGGTCCTTGCGATCACCGCCTGGAATCACAGTCAGGTACGTGCCGTCAAATCTGTAGTGCGCCTCGGCGAGGGCGCCCCAGTAGCGGATAGTTGAGCCGTCGGCGCGCAGTTCCCACCAAGAGCCAATGCCGTTAGCGGGAATCTGTGCCGGCAGCCAGACTCCAGTCTGGGCGGCGGCGCGCAGCGCCATGACGGCCATGGAAAGAGCATAGAAGAGTGCGGGGATTCGCATGGCGGTTCTCAGTCTGGGTCGACGTAGAAGGCCCCCATCATGCCCTCGTCCTCGTGGGTGACGGTGTGGCAGTGGAGCATGTAGGCATTGTTGGCGTCGGCATAGTCGAGAAACTGCATGACGATCTGCACGGTGTCGTAGGGGGGCACCGCCACGGTGTCTTTCCAACCGGCCTCAGGGGCAGGCGGCGCGTTGCCTTCGATGCTTAGGATTTGGAACTGGACATCGTGCATGTGGAAGTAATGCGCGAACCTGGTCTGGTTGAGGATGTTCCATACCTCGGTGTTACCCAAAGTGGAATGAATGGCAGTCTGGGCGAATTGTGAGAGCTGCAACACCTCCACGCCGTCGATGCCGAAGTTGCCGGTGGTGCCGTTAAGGGTCACAGTACGTGACACCGCATTCGCGGTACCGTAGGGTGTAATGGTGTTGAGCGTAGTGGGCAAGGTGGCCGGGGTGCTGACACCGGTGGTTGTAATCACCAGCGTCGAGACGGTGGCAGATGGGAACTCCGTAATCACCCCATCCACGGCAGTGACAAGAGTGCGGGTGGCGCCGGAGGCGAGATCGACGATGATTTCGGCGCGCTCGGCTGGGCCTAGCGTGACACCAGTGACCGGTAACGGCGCGGCCAGGTAGCCCCCATCGCTGGCGATCATAGTAAAGGCGCTTTGGTCGATCATCGAGACCGTGACCTGGGAGCCGATGGAGGCGTTGAGCAAGCGGAACCGCAGGCGGTTCTGGCTGGTGTTCAACGTGGCTGGGGCGGTGCTGACATTCATACCGTTGAGAAACAGCGGGAAATTGGGACCGGTGATCGTCGGCTCCGTGTATTCGATGGTGCCGTCGCTGGCGATGGCCTCCTGCTGCAGCACCAGGGGAATGTCGTTGATGCCGTAAATGCCGGGCAGCACGGCGCTGGTGGCGGAGTTGTCGCCGATAATGAACTCGCCCGCCAGTCCGAGCGAGATGGCTCGGGCGGTGTCGCCCATTACGTGTGGGTGATACCACAGAGTGGCGGNNCGTGTCTTCGCCCAGCGAGTTGGTGATTGCCATCGCGACCTGGTCGCCGTTGTTCACTTCGATGGTGGGAGCCATCCAGACGCCGCAGAAGCCCTCGGTGGTGCTGGAGACGCCGGGAAGCAGGGTAGTGCTGCCCTTCAGCATGTTCATCGTGAAATGCTTCACGCCGTTGTCGTCAATGGTCGGAACCAGCAGAGGTGGGATCACCAGTGTGCCATTGACAGCGGCTGCCGACTGCACAGTCAGCGTGCCGTTGGTAAAGCTCGCGAAGGTATAGTTGGAGGACGCCAGTGTGCCTTGATCGGCGATGACAGGATAGCTTCCGGCTATTGTAAGCGCCGCCGGGCTGGAACTTAACGCGGGGTGCCAGTGGCGGCGGTGTCGCCGTTGACGNNAGACGACGATGGTGTAGTTGTTGGCGGTGACACTCAGCGGAGCGGGAGCAACGACGATAGACTGGGTCCCGGTGTGGCGGAACTGTACGTCGTGTTGCCGGCCTGCGAGGCGGTTACCGCGACCGTGCCGGCGCCGGTGAAAGTTAGTTTCCCCGCGGACTGAGTCGCGGGTCCGGTCACCGAGGAAGTGACTGGCAGGCCCGAGCTAGCGGTTGNNGAAGGCGATGGTTTGGGCTGTGAGGTTGGTCCCACCCGCGGACGCGCCGCCTCCGCAGCCCGCCTGCCAGGCGACGATTGCGAGCAAGCCGGATACGCAAGCGAGCTTTTTCAACATGGAATTGATTGTTTTCCTATTGTGGTTTCTCTTGCCTCGCCGTGGGGGGGCGCCGCATACGCGCCAGTCTACTCGTTAAAGGAATACCAACAATGCACGCCGGGCCCATTCGATCCGCCCCAGCATACGCACTCCCGCGCTATTAGTTCACTGTGAAGCAACCAAAATAACACTTGTCAAAGAAAGGATGCAACAACGCCGAACCGGTTGCAATGGCACTTAAGGGGGACTAAGTTTCCTAGTCTCCGTTTCCTAGTCTCCGAGGCGCAGGCGAACACTGCGGGGTCAATCGACGTACTCCACTCCGAATGGCCTGCTGTTGTGAGCGCTATTCACGGGGTGGGCAAACTGACATACCCGTGCGCGCGTTCGTTTGCACCCACGCCCCCTCTGTGCTAACGTCCCATTGTTTCAAGGATTAAGATTCCGAGATCAAGC
>PMHI01000063.1 GCA_003156615.1 Acidobacteriaceae bacterium
GTTATTCGGGTGCGTACCCCAGCGGGAGCGAGGCAGAGATGAATCACTTGGAAGCAGAGGACACTTCAGTTCGTACCGCTAAGTACTTTTGTTTTCTGTTAATAAGGAGTTCACTCTGCGAGCACTTTTGGTCTCCGTAAGCGCGCTTGAAACATTCACCAAGCAGGATCAACCGACGCTCTTGGCAACTAAGTCACTCACAGGGCTTTGGACACTGCAAGGAAGACTGGCCGAACACATATCGCCAGCCTGCCGGAGTCCGCACGTAAGTATCGCTGAACCAAACCGTCTTCTCGAAAGGCTTTCCGTTGTCTGTTCCTTTTTCCGACAACTTGGCGGTAACCACGGCGGTATCTCCCCAAACGCGAACTGTCTGCTCCGCGTCGTCTTGCCGTTCGTAGTGCACGCGTCCGTTCCGCGCTTCCGCGAGCAGGTCGGCTTTCGTATAAGTTTTGCCGGAGCCGGTCACCAAGGCAAAATCGTCGGCAAGAATACGGTCCATCGTAGCGGCATCATTCCCTTTGACGGCTGCCTGATACTGCGTATCGAGAGCAGCCACCGTGGCCTCGTCTGCCGTCCGGGGACTCGCTGCCGATGCCGCCGTTGGACGAAAGATCAGATCAAACCATGGCTTCCACGTCTTGCCGCCATCGGCCGAGGTCACCGCCGTCTCGCGCACACCGCCGTCTTCGCTCTTCCACGTTCCGCGAACATATTTGTCTCCACTTACGGTATGATCCACGCCGCTGAGAACNNCCCATGATTAGTCACCCAACTCTGGTGCCACGCCCCCCGCACAGCGTCGTAGATGCTGAAGCTTTCGCCGTGTGATCCGTCCATGCCCTCATAATTCTCCAGCAATACGCAGCCATCGAGAACGCGGTCCACGCGGTTGTGCGCGACTTTGACGGCGGGATTCTCTGCATCAAATGCGTCCCAATCGCCAACCCAGAAATCAAACTGCCGATACTCGGGCGCGCGACAGAAGGCGGGTTTAGTGGACTCTGCTACAGGAGCCGCACCAGTCGCCAGGACTTGTCTCGCGGCGAAGAAGAGGAAAATAGCGACAATACCGAGCTGAAACCTTGGACCGATCAGGTTCATGCGACCCTCTTTCTAGACGATTAAGATTGAGCTAGCTTCTTAATCTCTGCGCGCGGTGTTATCGGTCAACCCCACGGTTTCTTGCAGTCGGAACAACGAGGGCAGAATTCACNNAAAAATGCTGCCAGTCCCAGCCGCCCCAAAACCGCTGGCGGAGATCTTCAGGACGCGGGACTCTCGGCACTCTGGTCGCCCTCGCTTGCTCACCAGGCTGCAGTCTGCTGTAGCCTGACCGAAGAATACTTAGTAAGGAACCGCCACAAACGCCGACGTCACGCCCGTCGTCGCATTGCTCGCACCGCCAACGATGACCCCGGAATCGTCGACATCATTGGCATACAAGAGCGTCAGCGAATTATGTCCTATCATCAAGCTGTTGAGGTCAGTCATAATTCCATCCTGGTAGATGAACGCGTGACTGGCGCCGGTCGAAAGGTTCAGCGCTTGCCCAACAATCAGACCTTGGTTATTGATGGCGTAAGCAATGCTATTCGGGAACGGATCCAGCGTGCCGAGATTCAGCATCCCCGTGCTCTTGCTCCAATAAAACGCAATTGCATTGAACGGCGCATCCTGCCCGCCGGAAGGGTTCCCAAAGCCGACAACTTCGCCTTTGCTATTCATGCTTGAGGGCGTGTTCCACGCCTTTCCGCCCAAGTTCCCCATATTGATGGGAGTGCTGTCTTGATTTTCCCAGAACACGGCATGACGAGCGCTGGCCGCTCCTTCAGCGTTCTCGCATATACCGGAGATGCCAGCCATCTGCCCTTGGTCATTGAGGGCGTTGGCCGTGCCGTCCGAATCCCCCGGAAAGACCTGCAATGCGGTAATCTTCTCGGTCTTTACGTCGTAGACGAATGGTAGAAACTGCAAGACCTGTGGCGAAACGCAAGTCGGGTCCTCGTAGGACGTTTCCGCCCATCCGATGACTTGACCCTTGTTGTTGATCCCGGTCGCAAACCCGTTATCTCCTCCCAGGGTCGGCAAAGCACTCATGAAGCCGGGGGGGTGCCAGAGAAAGCCGAGGCAAGTATTGCCGTTGTTTGGAATGAATCCAGCCTGGGCGCAACTAAAAACCTCTCCGCGCGGCTGAACAACGGAGGTATCAGAAATGCCCACGATCAATCCCTGGTTGTTCGTGACGCTCTCCCAGGGGACGGAGCTGTTCGTCCCTCCGGGCAGGATGCCCAGCTTGATCATCCTGCCCTCGATCCATACCGCGGCCTCGGTTGTGTTCGCCGGAGAAGCGGCGAAGCCCATCGCCCAACCCAAGTCGTTGATCGCGTTCGCTCCACTCGTGGTTCCCCCAAGTGTGTTGGGCAGAGTGAACACCTGATAATTAGACACGTGTCTCTTCTGCGGCGCTTCTTGCGCGGCAAGTCGAACTGGGAGCGCCGGAGCGGCGAACACAGCGATTGCGGTGATATAGGTGAATATTTTGATCCTGGGTTGCACGTTGCCTCCATTCTGGGTGAATTTCTGAAAGCCGAAGAACTTAACTGCCGGTCTGCGCTTTTTTCCTTTCTTGATGGTCAACGCAAACTACGCGAGTGCGACCATAGCAAAATGGATGCCGCGGGGGTGGGCGTTTGCGGACGCTAATCCCGCAGGCTGGACGTTTGTGGACCTTGCTCCTGAAATCGGCCCCCCGCGCGGAGGATCCGCTTGCCTTGAGGTGAAATCCTGCAATCGAATCCGGTTTCCCCATCCTCGTCAGTGTGGAATTCGCAGGAGCTCGCTGTATGGTTCCACCGGTCTCCGGCCACCGGAACGGTAGGGGTTGTGCCTGCCCCAGTTTTCCGCATCCTTAAATGCCGGACTCCTCCAACTCGCACAGGGCAAGGCGGTTGGGCTCCGCGCTGCCTCGGGTTCTACTCTACCGCCCGGACCCACTGGCTCCGGCAAACCGCTTTATGGCACCCTCGGGCCACTTTGTTCCCGGATCGTGCCATTGTTATCGCGCGCTTACCGTCTAGACTACTGGTGCCTGGCGATCGGCACTCCGGGCGACCAAAGCGGCGAATCGAAAGACACAAAATGCACGAGTGGAATCCAGGAACGGAAGCTGCCAGACCTCAAGCTGGTTTCGCGATCAAGCAGCCTCGCCGGCTGCAGGTCGCACTCGTTCTCCTGCTGGTTGCCCTCGCCGTTGTCCTCGTCAAGGATCGCGAATTCTGGTTTGGCCCGGACGAGGCGCTTGAATCCGATGCTGGGGAGTCGGAAAGCATCNNTGTGCCTGTTAAGACCGGCCAAGCGCCCGTGGAACAGGCTGCGACCGCAAGGAAGCACCTTGCCGCAAAGACTTCCACCGAGCCGGCCGTTACGGCGCCCGCTCACCAAGAAGCGGCCAACCCAAACTCCCCAGTGGTCGCGACCAACCGGGCCGTTCTTCCTCCGTTGGATGTGGAAGTGGTTGCAGGCGACACGCACCGCACCGTTCATCCCGGAAGCAACGTCGCGAAAGTGGAGATCTCCAGCGATTCA
>PMHI01000199.1 GCA_003156615.1 Acidobacteriaceae bacterium
GAATACCGTCTTAGGGTCGAAAGGATTAACCATCGCCATTACCTCTTCTAGATTTGCCGCGCGCGTTCATTCCGACCTGAATTCGCACGAGCAGTAATAAAGTCCCCACCCCGCGCAGGAGGAGAGAGCAATCGCGAGGGTGAGGCTCGCACACGCTACGGCAAGTAGTAGCGGAGCGAGGTGAAGATCATTGCATCCAGCCCGTGTGGCTCTCCGCCCACCCCCGACCAGGTGTTGCGGTCTACGTAGGAAACCTGCGGCCCCCACTGGATTCGGCCGCGGTTCACCTTTTCTCTCTAGCCGTCATAAGGTTTGAACCAGATGCCGAAGGTTCCTTCAATCAGCACGCGCGTGTCGGCTGTGCGGTTCGAAAGGCCGGCGGGAGTAAACCCGTTGTTGACCATAGGCGCGATTTCAGTGAAGCAGCCGGAGTTGTTGAACATGGGAGATCCCTAGCCGACGTACTTCCCGGAGACGGGATCGAAATCAGATGCCACGGCCTCGGAATTGGACTTCTTGCTCTGGGTGCTGCCCGGTGCGTTCTGCCCGGCGGCAAGAGTGCTAGCCACCAAGCACACGGCCAATGCCACTCCTACTTGTCTCATGTGTATCTCTCCCCAACTTTGAGTTGCATGAGTTTCAGTGGAGATAACAGACTTTCCAATCTTTTATTCCAGGCTGGCCTAAAGAAAGTTCTCCAGCCGGTTTCACGGGCTTGAGAAGTGAATCGCGGGCTGCGGCGGACGTGGCTGGACGGCATTAACTCCGCCGCAACCCGCGAACTTGTTATTGCCCTGTTTCTCGCGAAGGAATCGTACGAGCCTGTGCCTCCTCGGGCCCGCTGCTATCGACGCGCAAGAGCATCGCGCTGCCCTTGTCGACTTTCACTGCCTCCCGGTTGGAGGCCAAAGTGACTTCACCAAGCGGCTCGGTGCGTCCGGATTGGGGGATTGTCAGGTCGCGAAATCCGTATGCGCCGCGGGCATTCACTGAGAAGAGCCAAAATGCTTGCGGACGGGCATCGCCATCTATCGTGCCCCCGCTTGGGGTGCCCGAATCCTGGTCTACATTGGCCAGCACGCCTTGGCTGGTGTATTTCCCCACGACCTGCGATCCCACCATTACCGGCCCACCTTCGCCGTAAGAAATTTGGTCGCCTCCGATTTCAATCGTGTTGTCGGCATATTCGCTCGAGGTGAGCTCGGGCATAGCGGCATGTACCGCAGACCTTGACGCTACCGCGCGCAGGGTGGTGGTGATCGGGATGGTCAGGTTGCCAAATCGGACTTGGTCGAATTGAAATGAGATCTTTGAGTCGTCAGACCCCTTGCCTGGAGTGATGGCTGCGACCACATGGCCTGTCAGCGTGGATCCTTTACGTAGCATTTCTCCCTGGCCTAGCGGCACGTCCTGCATGACCGTCGCGATTATGGTAGTTCCGCTTCCGTTCTTGTCCGAGCGCAAGGCAGTGTTCAAGCTGACGGGAAGAAGGGTGCCCGCCGGAATCGGTTCTGCAGATCGTGTGTTCTGCCCTTGAGCGGGTTGATAGACCGGCTTCAGATCTTGTCCAGTTCCGGCCTGCAGGTACATCGGCAGCACGCACAGCGCCAAACCAAGCATTTTCAGATTGTTCTTCATTTTGTTCCTCCTAAAAACGAATTTGCTAAAGAGCGTGGTTCTTCCGCACCAGCATTCCCTCGGTGACTCCGGTTCGCTCTCTGACTCGTTGTGCAGAACCGACGGCACTCGGTTTTATTCCGTAGTATTTTTTTGGGGGCTATGGGAATAAAACGATCGTCCGCTGGTTTACCCTTGTGTGCATGTCGGAGAGAACCTGCCATCGGAGTCGTTCGAGCAATTAGCCATGCCTCACTTCGACCGGCTTTATAACTTTGCCTGCTGGCTGACGCATGATCGGCAAGAAGCTGAGGATCTCGTGCAAGAGACTTATGCCAAGGCACTTAAAGGGTTTTCCTCGTTCCAGCCAGGCACGAATTTTCGCGCCTGGATCCACAAGATCCTGCGGAATGCGTTCCTGACCTCCCGCACCGAACTAAAGGCGACCTCGACTGTCCAGCTCGATCTTGAGGGCCAAGAGGAAGCCCCGCCCACAGTCACGGAGACGCCCGAGAGCATCCTGCTGCAGCGTTCGGATGGACGGCTTGTGCAGCAGGCTCTGGAGCAACTGCCCGTCGCTTATCGCGAGGTGCTGCTGCTGTGTGAGGTCGAAGAAATGTCGTATCAGGAAATCTCTGCCACACTTGCCATCCCGATGGGAACGGTGATGTCACGTTTATCCCGTGCCAGAAAAGCCCTCCGCGGTGGCCTACAGCAACAGTTTGCAGAAAGGATGAACTGAAAAATGGTGACCTATGGTTTGTGAGTCTTGGAAGACAAAACTCGATACCTGCCTAGACGGCGAGCTCCCGGAGGAGGAGATGCGCAGCGTCGAGGCTCATGTGCGCAGCTGCCCCTNNTACGCGCGTACAGATGAAGCGCACGATTCACGCCGCTGGAAAACGTTACACTCCCAGTGCCGAGTTCCGGAAGAGGATGCAGCAGAAGATTGCTGTAAAACCACGGCGCAGTTTTGGTCTGGGATGGACGTTTGCTGCGGCGGCAGCTGCCATTATCGTGGTCGGGACGTTGACTTCAGCCTATCTGGGAACTCGATCCGGCAGAGATCAGGTTTTTAGCGAGATCGCAGACTTGCACGTGGAGACGCTGGCCAGTTCGTCTCCGGTGGATGTGATTTCCACCGATC
>PMHI01000234.1 GCA_003156615.1 Acidobacteriaceae bacterium
GCGCCTTGATCCGCTATATCACCTTCTGGTGTTGCCGGTCTTCGCCGTCGCCGTCGTGGTCGGCATCGTTCACTTCATCTGGCGCCCCAGCCTGCACACCGGTTTGCTCTTCGTGCTTTCGGTGGCCGCGGCGATCGCAGTCTTGAAAGTTCGCACTTACCCGCTCCGCGTGCAGGATCGCGTGATTTGCCTGGAAGAGCGGCTGCGTCTGAGTTCCCTTTTGTCCGAACCCTTGCGCCCGCGCATTCCGGAATTGACCGAAGCTCAGCTTATCGCTCTGCGCTTCGCCTCGGATGCGGAACTACCCAAGCTAGCCGAGCGGGCAATTTCGGAAAAGCTGTCGCCGGCAGATATCAAGAAGGCGATAAAGACTTGGCGTCCTGACTACTGGCGGGTGTAAAGTCTGTCGCTTTCGCTGCATCGTTCTGCGGGGGCTATCTGCGCCGGGACTATCGCCGCGTGCTCGAATGAATCGAGCCTCGGCAACATTCCTTGAGAATACTTGAAAGGAGTTGGACCATGGTCATGCACACCGTCCACGTCGCGGTCGATCTCACCATCCATGAGGGAAAGCTGGATGCATTCGAGGGCATTGCGCGAGCGATGGTCGCAAGTAGCCAGAAGGAACCCGGCACCCTGGGGTACGAATGGTTCTTGAGTGCCGATCGGAGAAGGTGCCGGCTCGTGGAAACCTACACGGACGCAAACGCGGTGCTGGCACACCTGAACGGCCCGGTGGTCGAGGAGCTTCTGCCAAAACTGCTGGGGACGGCGAGCGTCGCGGGCTCCGAGGTTTATGGTAACCCAGTCCCGAAGGCAACAGAGAGGCTCGCTGCATTCGGGGCCGAAATCTTCGAGTTCCAATATGGACTGAACCGCTGAACCTGCAGCCCGTTGGACAAAGCCAGATTGGTCAGCCGATCAAACCTTTATGTGACTTCCGTCGTCTGAGTAAGGAGATCGGCCGGTAACCGTTTGACCGGGTGCCGAACGTAACGGCTGCCCTTCCTTTTGCGCGTTGACCCGAACGAGACCGCGGGGTACGATTTTTGATAGAATGCACGGGGTCTAAACCCCGGAAGGCACTCCGTATCTCATAGAGAAATATGCGAGTTGCAAAACTCCAAATGCGGGTTGCCATGCTGGCTGCCTTGGTTGTGTCAGCTTCTGCCTGCCAGACGGCGCAAAGACCGGCTTCATTGCTTCCCGCAAGCACTGCCCCGGCTCTGACCGTGACCGCTCGAGCACCAGTTCCAGCGCCGCAGCAGACGCCGCCCGTTGCGCCGCAGGCATCGGCATTCGATCAGCCGCAAGTTCCGGTTACGGCTCCGGCCGAAACCAAGCCGCAGTCCCCATCCACAGAAGCTCCGCCCGCGACGCCCGCTTCCGATCCAGTCGGCGATCTGATTGCCCGGGTGGAAAAGGACTTTCAGGCAGGATTGGACGCCTACCAGGCAGGCCAGACCGACACTGCCAGCCAGGATTTCGACAAGGCGTTTAACGCCTTGCTCGAAAGCAACCTCGACGTCCGCTCCGACGACCGACTGGAGAAGGAATTTGACCGCATCGTAGAGGGCGTCAACCATCTGGATTTAGGCAGCTTGGAGTCCGATTCCAAAACACAGAAATCCGAGCCCGCACCCATCGATGAAACCAACGGCATCACTCCGTCCGCCGACGCCAAGGTGAGGGCCAAAGCACAGGCTGAAATCAAGTCGACCCATTCCGACCTGCCGCTGATGATGACCGACCAAGTCGCCGGCTATATCAGCTACTTCTCCAATCGCGGACGCGGCACATTCGAACGCGCTTTCGCCCGCTCCGGCCGCTACCACGACATGATGGTTTCGATTCTCAAGGAAGAAGGCGTACCCCAGGACTTGATTTACCTGGCGCAGGCCGAGTCAGGCTTTCATCCTCTCGCGGTTTCTCGCGCCGGAGCTCGCGGCATCTGGCAATTCATGGGCAGCCGCGCCCGGGGCTACGGCCTCCAGCGCAGCCTGTGGGTGGATGATCGCCAGGATCCCGAGAAATCGACTCGCGCCGCCGCCCGCCACTTGAAAGATCTCTACGCCGAGTTCGGCGACTGGTATCTCGCCATGGCCGCCTACAACTCCGGTCCCGGAACGGTGCAGGCTGCGGTCAAACGCACGGGTTATGCCGATTTCTGGGAGCTCTACCGTCGCAACGTTCTCCCCAAGGAGACGCGTAACTACATTCCCATCATCCTGGCCGTGACCATCATGACCAAGAACCTGTCACAGTACGGTTTTGATGATGTCTCCATGGACGAGCCGGTGGCCTATGATTCGGTAACCATCAACTATCCCGTGGACTTGCGCCTGGTAGCCGATTGTGTGAACGCGACCCCCGCCCAACTGCAGGAACTGAATCCCAGCCTGCTGCGACTGACTACGCCGAAAGAAGCCACATTCGAGCTCCATCTTCCGGTTGGGACAGGAGATCAATATCAGATCGCCATCGCAGCCATTCCGAGCGCCATGCGGCTCTGGTGGCGCTACCACAAAGTTCAGCCCGGCGACACGCTGGCTTCGATCGCCCGCTCTTATCGCGTCACGGCAGATGCGATCGAGGGGGCCAATCAGCTCGACAGCACCGAACTCCAGGCTGATGCCGAGCTGATTATTCCGCTCGCACCCAGCAAGCACCCGGTCAGCGATACCAGCACTTACGCCCACCGGATCACTCGCTACAAAGTCCGCGCGGGAGACACGGTCGAGACCGTAGCCGAGAACTTCGGCGTCTCCGCTCAGATGGTCCGCCGCTGGAACGGCCTGCACAGCGGAGATGGCTTACGCGGAAGGAAAGTGCTTGCCCTGCATCTGCCAGTTACGCCCGGCGGTGACGGGGCCTCGACCGTCTCCGGGTCGGTCGGGCACCTCCGGAAGACCTCTCCAACCGCCAGCGCCAAGGCTCCCTCGGGCAAGTCAGCAAGGGCGAAAGCCGGAGACGAACGTCCCTCCGAGCCGGCCAGCGTGCTTCGCCACAAGGTGAAGTCCGGCGAAACGCTCTATTCGATCGCCACTACCTACAACACCACGGTCGCCGCCCTCAAGCGCTACAACGGCAACGTGGCCGTCCTGCGGCCGGGTATGATCCTGATCGTGCAGCCCGCCCGGTAGCAGCAGCTACAGGCGCTCCGCAAGCTTCTCCGCGCTTACTCCGCTGGGCTCTCGGCCACATCTTGCCCTCAGGGCAAATTTTCCGACTGGGCGGAAAGAATCTTCTTCCATTCCGCCGCTTCGTGTGATAACAGGATAGTCGGGCCGGATAGAACCACGGCCCTTGCAGCCTGCACCAAACGTCGTGCTATAATCGCGCGCCGTTCCAACATCGGTTTCTGGTGGTCTTTTAATTTCTCGTGCCCCGGCAGCCTTGCGCAGCCGTTCTTGCGCCAGGAGGCCAAACCAAGATCAGGAGGAGCAATGACGTTCTACGATCCCACACTCTACGGACATGATGAGGAAGAAGAATTCGGCGACAGCGGCGCCTACACCGAGTCGCTCGAAGAGGATTTCGAAGAGGAAGAGGAGGAGGAAGAAGAAGCCGGTGTACCCGAACCCGCGCTGGGTGAGCCGGTAGCGCCAGCTTCCCCCCCGCCTCCCGCACCCAAAGCCGCTGCTCCCGCCGGAGGCGGTGGAGGGGGCAGCAAGCCCGCCGCGAAAAAGAAAGCGGCGAAAAAGAAGGTAGCTAAAAAGCCGGCGCCGGCGAAGAAGCCGGCGAAGAAGAAAGCCGCAAAGAAGCCCGCAGCAAAGAAAGCGGCAAAAAAGCCGGCGAAAAAAGCCAAGAAGAAAGCTAAGAAGGGCCGCCGCTAAGGCGAGCGTCGGGAGTCAAGAACCGCGGCTCACGGGCCGCGGTTCCTTTGTTTCCAGACGTGCTGATCGCTTCACACCATGGCAGCACTCGGTACTCGGAACTGCTTACTTTTTTCCCTCCACCGCTGCCCTGCACTTTGCGTATAACTCGAGCAAATGAGTGGCGTATTCTTCGGGCTTCGATGCCGAACCTGTGCCCTGAAAACCTACGCCAGAGGAAGTCGTTCGGCCGTATCCCGTAGTCATCGCAATGAATTTCATTAGATCGAGCGCGATGTCCTCATTGCGGCGCGCACTCGCATGCAAACCTGGGCCTTCATCCATGAGTCCTTCTCCTGAACCTGAAATATAAGGAATCTGCTCTTCGTCTTCCATGTCTTCCATGGCTTTCACTCGACTCCGCCAACGATGATAGCAGGGGAGACGCCGTGCCGTCCGGAGTCCTAAACCCCGCGATTCTATTGACTGGGAAGGGTCAATAGCCCGTCGGCAATTGAAAATCGACTTGCGCGGTGCGTCGCAGCCGGGCCATCAGCCACAGCGAAGCGGCGAACAGGAACGGAGAAGAATAAAATCCCGGTGCCGGGCGGGAAAATGTCACGGAAGCCACCGTGTGCCCGAGAATCGTGAACAGCATGTGGCCCAAGCCGTTCAGAAACATGAGGACGGCATAGCACCACGCCAGTGGCCGCAATCCGCGCATCCCACGGGCCGCCACCGGAGTCAGACAAAACAGCAGCCCGCAAGCCACCATCAGGGCAACCAGCCACTCTCCAAACGCGAGCCTAGGCATGGGAAACCAGCTCCAGCGCTCGCGCAAGATAGTCACGGTTGGATTGTACACGGCAAGAAAGCCGGTGGTGGCTTCATCCAGGATGTGCAGCGCGAACGCCGCGCACAGGGCAAACCACGCATTGCCAAAACCCGATGCTGAAAGCGCAGATGCTTGTTTCACGTCATTACCTATCACCCGAATTCTCAATCACCCAGCGGATACTTGGCAATCGAAAATCGTCCATGGAAGGCACACCGATGGCCCGGGTCGTCGCAGTCCGCCGGCTACCGCGCAACTTCACTCATCAGCGCCAGAAGATTACCTTCGGTGTCGCGGAAAAACGTCATCCACAAGTCGTGCGCCGGCATTCTCGCGATCAGGTGCGGCTCATCCTCGAAGTGCACTCCGTCTTCTCTCAGTTTTCCGTAAGCCGCCTGAATATCGGGCACGGCGAAATACAGAACCGAACTGGGATGATCGAACTCCGGCTTCTCCGCCGGGTCCAGCATCAGCCGCACCCCGCCGCAAGCGAAAAACGCCAGCCCGGGCGGCGCCTTGAAAAGCAGCTTCAGCCCCAGCCTGTTCTCGTAGAAGGTCGCGGCGCGGTCCACATCTTTTGCGTTGACGGCCACCTGACCCAAATGCGTGATTCCAATTCCGGTCGCAGTTCCGCTCATCTGTTGACCTCCAGAGCTATAGTAGTTCCCGCTCCCGTGGCTTTGTTCGTTTTTCGTAATAAGCGCAAGTTCGGGGTTGCAACTCCTGCCCGGCGTTCTAATATTTGCCGCGCAGTCTTCCCCTCCCAATCTGTTGGGCCGTGATTTTCATCATGAGCTGGGATCCTCGCGGATCTCTTAGCGTCAGATCTTTGCCGCGTCAGATCTTTGCTCGTGCCCTCACCAGAAAGGAACGGCAACTATGCCCGTAAAGATCCTCGTCAGCGAACCCACGGACGCCGGCAAAAGCGTCACCGTGAAGTTTGACCCAACCAGAATCGATCCTCTCAAACTGAAGCTCGGCAAACGCCCGCCGCGCCATGATCCACGCACTCTGCTGTTCGCCACCTATGCCACGGCCGCTCTGCCCGCTCCGCCTCCCAGCCTTGATCTCGCTACCAAAATGAAACTGCCTTGGGGCATGATGGACAACGCTCAGGTCGGCGATTGCACCTGCGCCGCCGCCGGCCACCTCATGATGGAGTGGACGGCCAATGCCCA
>PMHI01000753.1 GCA_003156615.1 Acidobacteriaceae bacterium
ACCATCATTTCAGTTATGCCCTTTATCCCCACGCCGGCGACTGGAAGCAGGCTCTCACCGTCCGGCATGGCTATGAGTACAACTATCGGTTACAAACCATGCAGGCGGCACCACACGCAGGTAACTTACCTGTGGAATACTCTTTCGCGTCGGTGGAAGCCGACAATGTTGTGTTGACCGCGATGAAGAAAGCAGAGGACAGCGACAGTCTGATCTTTCACGCTTACGAGTGGGCAGGTAAGTCCAGCAATGTAACGTTTACCATCCCCAACGGAGCGACGGGCGCCATCCTGACCAACCTTCTCGAACAACCCCAGGGCTCACCCCTGACGTTCACAGGCAATCAACTGACCGTGCCCATTCATCCCTTCGAGATTCTCGCCATGCGGGTGGATTACCGCCCGGCGCGGCAGTCGATTCCCTGACAATCAATTCCGGCGGTGTTTTCGCATCGGTGGAGATCGTATGGGTCTGCCGTTGTCCGAGACGCTCAGCGGTCGGTTGGCTCTACGAAGCGCCGATTGTCGGTAAGGTTAGAGTGCGCCTTTAAATTGCCGGTGACCTTGACAGAGAAACTTTTGTTGGCCGGTACCCCATCCACTCCGTCCACTGTGAGGAGGATGTTGAAGTCCCCTGCAGTGGTGTAGGCATGAGATACCTTGGAGCTGTCCGCGCTTGTGCCGTCGCCGAGGTCCCAGTGATAAGCTACTGCGGGCACGCCACCCTCGGCCTGCACCGAAAGACCAATTGTCTCACCCGTTATCGCCGTTGCCGGCACTTGCGCCGTCACGGTTGGGGCAGCCGCGGCAACGCTTTTGTCGATCAGCTTTATCACCCTCACCGACTGTGGCGGCTGGTTCTCCAGCCGTACTGCGCTACTTTCGAGTGTAACTATCTCATTCTGGTTCAGCACATCCGTCGCCGCAAACGCACGGCCGGCACGCAGGCCGAGGTCCGCCAACTTCAGCGTGTGCGACCGCACCGCCTTCGTCCAATTGAAGACCGTGAGTATGGCCTGTCGTTGATCTTCCTGGAGTATGAAGATACTGGGCTGTTCATCCTGCGGCTCGTAAGTCATCAAGTCTACCGGCGTGGAAGCACGGCCGACTTTGGACATATTCAGCAACTCCCGGTTTTCAATCAGCGCCAGCCGATCCTTCTCTGAGCCCAGGATCAGCATGTCATCGCCAATCTCATACATGCCGCCGGACACCGCGGAGAGCGCGATCGACGCCTCGGCCGCGCCCCGCGTAATCGAAGACTGTTCGTGGGCATGCTCCATGAGATGCGTCGCCGTGACGTTGAAGGCGTCCGGATCGTCGATGAAGAAATTGCGCTGCATATAGAAACGGGCAGCAATGCCAGATGCAGCATCCTTCGTCCTTGCGAAGCTATGGCCCGTATCTGCGGAGATCCGGCCAGTATCGACCAACCCTACCGGGTTGAGCATAGGACTTCCGTCCTTATCCAGGATCACCTCATCGCCCACGGCGTCGCGAATTACTTGGAGGCCGATGCGTTGGGCTTCGAGCGCTGTGGTGTTGGGGCGGTAATGGTAACCCTCGATCGTGCTGGTATCCATGAAGTCCAGCTTGATGAACCGGACTCCCCATTCGCGAACGAGTTTCCGATAAGTGTCCCGCAGGTATTGCTGGGCTCCGGGATGGGTTGTGTCCAGCGCATAAAGCAGATCCGACTTCTGGTCCCAGACAGCGCCGATAGGGATCGGATCTCCCTTGGCATTGTGCACCAGCCAGTCTTTGTGATGCTCATAGACCCAGGCTCGTTTTGTGACCTCAAACGCCGCCGTCCAAACGCCGAATGTCAGGCCCTCCCCGATAAGGTGCTGCCCGACGAATCGCATACCATCCGGGAATTGCGTCGCATTCGGAGTTGCATATTCCCCTCGAGCATACTGATAGCCTTCATCCACTTGGAGATACTTGTACCCCAATGACTTCAAATGCGCGGCTTGCCAGTCGGCATTGGAAAGGGTTTCGCCCTCGTTGATGGCTCCNNGCCAACGACGAACCGCGTCACCGTAGGCCAGCAGTTGATCGTGATAATCCGGTCCGGCCTCGAACATTAGTAGTTCTGAAGTCATGTCTTCCCCAGCCTTGAGGGGAAGGTCCAATTCGATCTGGTCATCCGCGGGAGCATCCTTGAGATCGAAATCTTTCTGGATTTCCGTCGTTCCGGTAGATTCAACGTTAAACGATGCGATCTTGGCCTTCGTCCCCTTGCCCTCAGCTTTCAGATGCATTATGGTCAGAAATCGGTCTGAGGTGAGCGCTGCCAGAAATAAACTCAGCTTACTCTCCCGGTTGTAGATGAGTTGACTCCCGACGCCGCGATGCATCCCGCCGGGCGCTTCCCCAAGGTCGTAGAGAGCCAGAGCGGGCCAGTCTTCGCTGAAACTGTCGGAGAGAACCCGGTCGGCCGATTCACCGCCCCCCAAATGGATGGGCTCCTCACCCGTGGCCTCCACATTCCGAATGACTTGCACACTTACTTCTTTCCCCGCGCCGTTGTGCAGCTTTACCTGGACGGTGCCATAAGGGCGCTGCTTGTAGAGCTGTAGCACATAGACCAGATCGGGTTTTCCCTCGAGTCCGCTGCAGGTGACGGTGACTTGTCGGCCGGAGCCTAGATCAGTTTGGAAGCTCGTCTCCGAGGCCTGGCGCCGCGGGTAATCGCTCGAGCGAAGCCACCGGTGGTCAACCTCTGCGGCCACTCCGGACTTGAGCACAGGCTGACCGTCATGCAGCGACAATTGATATGATCCCTCCTGCGCGTTGACCGTCAAAGAGAGCGCGTCATTCGTCAGTTGCTGGGCCACGCACGGCAGGGCGATCATCAGTGTCCCAACAATAACCGCGAGTCCAACTCCAAAAACCTGTCTTCCAGTTCTTTTCGGCACGGTAGCTATCTCCCCTAGCGGTGAATGATCTTCATCTGTACATAATCGTCACCGCATACTACTTCATTGGATCAATAGCAGTGAAGCGAATACTGAGCGCAAAAACTTATAATGAAAGTGATGAATAAGAGGCCTGATCCCGTCGAGCCGGAGCGACCCACACGGACCGAAGGGCCCCGCGAATACCTGCGAAGCATGGTCCAGCGAAATCTCGGCGGTGCCGCTGTCGGCAGTTACGCAGTCTGCTCCGCGCACCCGGCAGTGATCGATGCAGCCGTTCAGCTTCAGGCACCTGGATTTTTAAATTGCCACTCTGGAACAGAGGATGAGTCTCCTGCGCCGTGTCGATAGTGAGTACGCGTGCGCCTTGCTCGAATCGCAGTTCCGGTCTCACCTGTCACGATACGCTTAGATCGAAAAAGCCTTGTGCCAACTACAAAGAGTACTCTAGCTCCTTGGTGCTACTCCGTTCCACCCTCGGGCCATTTACTTCCGTGGTGGATAGATGTCCAATCATGGAATCGCACCACCTGTCCTGCACAACGCCACAACGTCCACGAAAGAAAATTGTGCGCAACCATGGGCCACGGCATCGAGGAGTTTCCATTCAAGGTGCTGAATCCTAGGCCGGAGTCAAATCGTGACGAGAATCCTCATAGTCGATGACAATGCAAGGGTACGAGCCGCGCTTCGGGTGTGTTTAAAGATGAAGGAAAATTGGGTCGTTTGCGGTGAAGCGGAAGACGGAGATGCCGCCATAGAGTTGGTGCGAACTGTAAAGCCGGATGTCGTCTTGCTCGATTACGCAATGCCTGTGATGAATGGGCTGGAGGCGGCGCGAGTGATGAGCACCCTCGCTCCTGAGTGCTCCATATTGATGTACACCATGTTTGCTACTCGACAACTGTCGGAACTGGCTACCGCTGCTGGCGTTCGCGCCGTTCTCTCCAAGGACGTAAATGGGATCGGCGCGGTCATGGAGGCCATCGAAGCGGTGGCTTCTGGCAATGCTATAAGTTGCGAATCGTAGGCCTTTATAAAACTCCCACTACGGATTCCACTCCATTTCCTCCAGTCGCCGCTCCGCGTACTCTTCGCGGGCAGATCACGATCCTGCAAGCGGTCCTTGGGTTAGCGAGTGCTTTATGGGTACTCATTCCGACCCTCATGACCACTTTTCTATGTCTAAGCGTTTTGGCTGCTTGCCTTTCATCCAAGGCCTGACCGCAGTGTCTGTCCGCCTGAGACACAGGCCTCTTTGATTCGCAATCGAACCCCGCAACCGGCATAAAGGTAACATGGGTGACATTACGAATGGGTCATTGCGCAGATGCAGGTCAGACCATAAGGTGGGGGTGAGCAGTTTCCGGAGGGCTGTTCGGCGCTACTGTTCTAGCCGACAGACTCGTTTGGTGCCCTCGAAATTCCCTTCCCAGATTTCCGCTTTCCGCGAGGAAGGCCCGAGATCGCTCATGTTAATCGCCATCTGGCCTCAACGAAGGAGAACGCGGATGACACTTGAACTGCTCACGCCTCGGCAATCGGGTGCTTCTTTGCCTGTACGCCAGAAG
>PMHI01000527.1 GCA_003156615.1 Acidobacteriaceae bacterium
GCTGAGCCCAGAGCGAACTAAACTTTACCGGAGACTTTCGCATGAAAATCGTCGTGCTGACTGTGAGATTGCTCGGGCTAGTGTTTCTCGTCTTCGGCCTGAATGCCTTTCTGCAATTCTTCAAGGGCCCTCTATACCCGGCGGCCTCGCCGGACAGTTTCTTCAGGCTCTATTCCAGTCGCACTATGCGAGGTATGTCATGTTTGCGGCGAATCTCGTCGAATACTTCCGTCGCCGGACGGGTGCGTCCGTAGGCCACATCCTCAAGTCCCTGGCGGATACCTTCTCCTGCATCGGCGCTAGCCGCAACGTCGAGCAATCGCTGATAAGCTTCGGCGTCCTGGACAATGGCCGCCGCCTTCCCTTTCACCGTCAGTACCACGGGGCGCTGCTCTTTTTTAGTTGTTTCATGAAGTCGCCGGAACGTCGGCGAAAAGTTGTCAGCGATTGGATGTCCTTCGTGATGTCCAGCATGGGTCCGCTCTGTGTCAAAGCACCTTTCTAGGTGCTAGCAGAATACTCCATCCCCGTAAAGCGGAAAAGTTCCGCAGTTCCGCAGGGAATCATTCCCCTAAACGATTACCGTTTTGCCCTCCGGGCACGGGAAGCCTCGATACTCGGTCGATCATGCACATTCTTCAAAGGATACTCTTACAGCAATCTGGCCGGAACCTGATGACAGCAAGAGGACGGACTCCAGGCAGCGGGGAGGCTACCGTCCATGTCGGGATGGAAGTCTATGCGTCGCGTCGTCGAGGCAATTTTTCGATGGTCTCTTGTCGTTAAGATCGGCGGTTCCGCCCATCGGTATTTTCTGGTTCCTTCAGCTCATTAAAGACGAATTATTGCCTGAAAAATGGAAGGAACGCTTGCGCCTCCTGAATCTGCTTCCTCCCCGCCCTTGGTACATCTGGGTTATTTTGCTCTTGGTAATCGCCCTTGTCGGCGGCTTGGAGGGAGTAGTGCGCATCAGCACGACCGCTGGCTCGGATCGCTAACGACACCCGTCAACCCGCCCGACGTTGTCGTCTGCGCATTCAGCTCATTGGCGAAAGAAATCGTCAGGAGAAAGGCTGAAAGCAGCAAGCGTCCTGGGCGCAATCTCATCGAACCACTCCAACAGCATCGATCGAGCCAGACCGGAGATCAGCAGAGTGGCATCATACACCATTTTGCCCCCCAGATTGTGCATCGCCCGGGAATTGTCGCGTGTGCTGACCCCGCCGCCCCGCCTATTTAGGAGATGGGTTCTAATCACATCGAGCCTTGACCTACCAGCCTTACCGCAGGATCGGAAATTTCCTTCCACGGAGCATGATCCCTCTCGCGCTTGGTTCGCGCTAAGTCAAGTGAAGGGTTTTTTCGGCTAACGAACGAAATTCAGTAGAAGCCTTTCCCAAGAAACTAACAAAGGAGAATCAAATGAAATCTACAACTGCAAACACGCTGTTCGACCACGACTCTCTAACCGCCGCTCCACGGAATAACGGGACCGGCCTGACAAAGAACTCCAAGGACAAAAGAATGAAGCGCTTCTGTATTGTTTTCGTGATGGGCGTTTTAGCGGTTATTGTAGGCGCGAGCGTTGCGAACGCCCAAGTTACCGTCAACTCGCTGTCGCTCCCAACGTCGGCGTACCCAGCGGGTGCACCCATCCCGGGAGGGATCGACGGTACAGTCGGTATCGGGGATCCTTGTCAATCCTTCAGCGCATTCAACCAACCCCTACCCAACGAAACCGTGGGCTACGAGCTCCTGTTCTGGGACAACCAGGGCACGATAGTTTGGCCCACATCGGGCTCGTCGACGACGACCGTGGAAGTGTGCCCGGGATCCACCAAGGGGCTTGCCACCGCCTGGTACGAGCAGGTGTGCGTCCCCGGCCAAGCTTGCAACGGTTCTTGCACCCTGTCCCTGTCCTGTTCCGTAACTACACTTGCGTTTAACACCTACTCCGATGAATTCCTGGCAAACGGAGACGGAACACCCATCGCCAGCGTTGCCCCGAACTCACCTGAAGTATGGACGGGTGGCACGACGGTTAACACCAGCTACAGCGCCGAGGCCATAACTGTCAATTCCTCGCTGTATGGGACGATGACAAAGTATGGAGGGGGGGAGTTTCTGTACTGGGAGCAGATGCCGAAGACAAACCCGGGAACACCGCCCGGTTTGGTCTACAACGCGCCCATAGATTTCGACGGGTATGTGGTTGCATTCTATTTAACCATACCTCCTCCTCCTCCTCCTCCGCATTGCCATGGGACACTCTGCACGTAGAAGCTTTCCCCAGGTCACGAACAAGGAAAACCGAAGCGAAAACCCAACCGTGACCAGGACGGAGCGCAAGCAACTGCTGGATCGCAGTAGCGAAACAAGCTGCCGCAAACGAGCTAACGACGGTAAAGAAAGGGCAATGTTCTGAGTTCTGGAATATTGCCCTTTTGTTATTTCAAAGTGTGGACGAGTCGTCTAGGCGAATCTACAGATCTACAGTTGATTTATGCGTAGACATCTTAACAGCCGGTCAAAAACCCATATGTCGCCAGTCCATGAATACATAATGCAGAGAACCACAGAATCGACTCCAAAAGGCTATAGGATCGAGACAGGCTCGGCTTCTTTCTTTATTCGGAAAGCCCAGCCGCACGCCGAGCATCGTTCCATTCCGCCTTGAGCCTCAAGTATCCACTTCTCGAGATAGGTGCGCTCTGATCTGCAGGAAAGCTCTTGAAAACGTGCAGGTGGGCTTGCACAAGACCATGTTTGGAACATGAAGTTCCGCCGACGCTATTGATTCACATATTCCGTCTTGGCTTGTTTCAGGATGGGGATATCAGGGTCGGCGCCTTTCCAGAGCGTCAGAAAATCTTTATAAGCAGCCAGCGCCCTTATGCGGGCAGCATCTGCGTCATCGCCCTGTGATGTTCTCGACTGCAAAGCGTTCGCACGAGCCACTCCCAGATGCGCCAATGCTCCCGTCCAGCAGTTCCACACGATGCCGCTGTGGTCGAGAATCTTCTGAAACTCGGCGGCTGCGGCACTGCCCTGTCCCGCTGCCAGATATGCCTCTCCCCGAATGTAGGTCGGATAGAGACAGGAAATGTTAGCAAGGAAATTGATTTGCCCCAACTCGATGGGGCCAGCGGCTTCTAAACCATTGAGGGCGTCAGGCGGATTCTTCCGGTCGAGCGCCAATTGCGCTCGAATCGCTCGCAGCCATAGCGACTGTATCTGGGTGTCCAGCGGAAAGCGTTTGGTCAGGTCTTGCGCCAATGATTCGGCTCGCGCCGCATCGCCCGCCAGGGCAAAGGCAAGCGCGGCTTCGACCTCGACGCCCGGACTCACGGGAGCAAGCTTCAAAGCCTCTGCCGCCGCTTGCTTCGCGTCCGCAGCGTTGCCGAAGGCGGCTTCGCGCAAAGCAGCATTCCCCTGAAATATTGCTCCGGTTTCCTTACTGTCAGCGCGGATGGCGGAGTCTAAAGACTGCTTGGTTAGTTCCCGTGCCTTGCTCAAACGACCAGCGTATGCCTCGGTGTCGGAGGCGAGCGAAAGCCCAATGTTCTCTTCGCGCTTGCCCACAAACCACTGTTGCTGTTCCGCCATAGCCGCAGAGTCCGCCGCGAGAAAAGCCAGAGCGTAGACAGCATTGTGGAGTTCGAGATCATCCAGCTTTCGCGCCTGCGCCTGCTGAATGATCTGCCGCGCTTCGTCGAATCGCTGCAAGGCGAGCAGGTTGTTGCAGAAGTCTGCATATGAGAAGACACGATCCGGGGCGAGGCGGAGGTTTTCGCGATCCGCATCCGCCCCCTTCTCGTACTGTCCCTGTTCGCTGTACACGTTGCCCAGATTGGCATGTGCGCTGCCGTCTCGCGGTACATCTCAACCCACTCCTGATACGTCTGTGCCGCTTTCTCCAGATCCCCGGTTACTCTCTCATAGTACAGGGCGGTAATCGTCAGCCTTTCCCGCTCGCTGGCATGTTCCCGCAATTCAAATGCTTTGGTGAAGTACTCGCTGGCCCGCCCTGGCTCGCCAAGATTGGCGTAATGGATACCGAGTGCCTCATACGCCATGGCAAAGTTCGGATCAAGCTGGAT
>PMHI01000454.1:0-10596 GCA_003156615.1 Acidobacteriaceae bacterium
TTTTCACGACACTTAGGGTGATGCTGGAGGGGAATTGGCTTGAGTGGTGGACCTCGTTGTGGGCGACGATGCCTTGTGATTCATTGTAGTTGTCGCCGCCGGTATTGAGGTTGCGGTCGAAGCGGGGGAAGTTGCTGCTGCTGACCTCTATTCGCAGCTGATGTCCGGGGGCGAAGTAGTTGCTGGTTTGCATGGGCTGGAGCGTAACTTTGTAGACCTTATCCTTCTCCATCCAGACGGGAGGCTTGTCATACCCCTCGCGGTAGCGGATGCGCTGGATATTTTCGTCGATGTTGTAGTCGGTGCCGTCGGGCAGCACTTCGATGAGTTTCACGGTAAAGTCGGTGTCCTTCGCGTCGCTCGACACGTAGAGGGTGACGTCGATTGGGCCGCTCACCTCGATACCTTCTTTGAGTGGGCCCGTGCTATAGACGAGAATGTCGTCGCGCGTTTCGAGGCTGCGCTGGTCGACCGCGCCGGGTTTGTAATCCGCGCCCATACAGCAGAAACCTCCGCCGCGGGTGGGGACGGGATTCATGGGATCGTAGACGAATTTGTCGGCGCTGTCCTTCTGCTGCGGCGAGGGGAGCAGAACGCCATCTCCGTTGAGGGAATTAGCGTGGCCACCGCTGGCCAGGTAATACGTAACTGGCTTCGCGCCTTCTGGCGGCCAGGTGTCGGACGACTGCCACTGATTGCTCCCCATGGTGTAGTAGCGGACCCTGGGTGTATTGGCAGGGAGGCCTTTGTCCTCCCCTTTGAGGAAGTGGTCAAACCAACCGTAGGTGAGGGCGTCATAGTCGAGGCGCGCATCGCCCAGGTCACGTTCGCCCACAACGGTGTGCTCCGCAGCGCGCTTGTAGCTGCAGTGGGCGACAGGTGCGATGATGGCGTACTGCTGGCTGGCGATGGCAGCGCTGGCGGTCTTGCGGACGTGATTGTATGCGGCAAGGTTGGGGGCGACGCTGATGTCATACCAGGTCATGAGCCAAAGACCAGGAATGTCGATGCGCATGCTGTCGTTCCAGAGGCCACCCTGGTACCAGGAGGGATCGTTGGGGGTGCGTGCGATCATGCCGGGCTTGCCGGAGGGCGTTGTGTCGGCGTAGATTCCGTGCGGGCTGCCGGCAGCGGCCAGGATGTCCTTCACTGGCAGGTGCTGGAGAGCCTTGGACCAGTCAACGGTGGGCGGATGCGCGGACAGATCGTAGGACTTGGCGGCGGTGACCAGCGCTTCCTGTGACATGCCGGGCGGAAAGTTGGGGCGCCCGTCGTTGGTTTCAAGGCCGTAGTCGTAGAGCCAGGGGCCGAACAGCATTTGCACAGCACCGCCGCGGAACCAGTTGCCCTGCTCGTAGTACAGGCTGACGCGGCCAACGCCGGCGCCGAAGCTTTCCGGAATGAAGGTAGCGAGGGCCTTATTGCCGCGCGAGGCTACGGCCAACTGCCACTCCGCCGTGGAGGAACAGCCGATGAGGCCGACCTTGTCCGCGGACCAGGGCAGCGCGCCCATCCAGTCGAGCGCATCGTCGGAGTCCGTGAGGGGCGGGCCGAGAATGTCATAGTCGCCTTCGGAGAAGTAGCGGCCGCGCTCGTTCATCTCGACGTAGGCGTAACCGCGCTTGACCGCTTCCAATTCGGTGGACATATCGCGAGGTGCGCCCAACTCCGTGTCCCAGTAATTGAAGTTGTACGGAGTGCGGACGAAGACAATGGGATATTTCTTGGACTGATCCTTGGGGCGATAAATGTCGGCCTGCATGCGCTTGCCGTCGCGCATCGGCACCATGACTTTGCGATCGATGATGGCGATGGACTCGAGTTCTTTTTCGGTGGCGTTGCGGCGTGCTATGGTGGCGGCGTCCTGCGGCCTAGCCTGCCCCTGTGCGGAGGGGACGATGCCCGTGAAGATCGGGTTCCATAGCACTGCCAGACACGCCAACTTTGCAACTCGGTTCATCTTCGGCCTCTTCGTCAAGGTGCTGTCGTGGGAATTAGATCCTGCGCAGACACTATAACTCAGACCACTCGCGTTGCTGGCTTNNGCGGACGCTGATGTTCCAAGGAAGGCTATAAACATCCCAAGAGGAAGGACCTCCATTCGCTCGGGGCCAGATTGAAAAAAGCAGGCCGCTGTTACGACTGGTAGATCTCCGAGGTTTTTGGAACACACGTCGAGACTGTACCTCGCGGAGGACTCGTTGGTCTGAACTCGCGGATACTACCTCTCATTATGTCGGTATAATTGTGGTCGCTCATGGACTGGGTTCCGTCCGCTCTCCGCTGGCTGTTCGACTCCAAACGTGGTGCCCCTGATCGCCTGATTTCACGCTGGCTCCTGTTGCGGGCACTCGGCTGTATTTATTTCTCCGCCTTCTTCTCCCTCGTCTTTCAGATCCGCGGCCTCATCGGGCCGGAAGGGATTCTGCCAGCAAACGAATATCTGCAGGCCGTGGCGCATTCCCTTGGCTACGGCCGCGGATTCTGGTTTGCGCCCACACTGCTTTGGCTTGCGAGCGGCCCCCACACGCTGACCGCCCTGTGTTGCGTGGGCATGGGCGCGTCGCTGCTTTTGGCGGTGAACGCGTGGCCACGGGGAATGTTGCTGATCTGTTTTGTATGCTTCCTTTCGTTTGTTAGCGCTGCCCAAGATTTTTCCGGTTATCAGTCAGACGGCATGCTGCTCGAAGCGGGATTTATTGCGCTTTTCTTTGCTCCGCCCGGTTTACGCCCTGGCTTTGGGTTGGCATCGCGAGTATCGCGCGCCAGTTTGTTCCTGCTGCAATGGGAATGGTTTCGCATCTACTTCGAGTCCGGTGTTGCGAAAATCATCGGTGGAGATCCCGAGTGGCGCAACTTCACAGCGATGGACGAGTACTACCAGAACGGTCCGCTGCCAACCTGGATCGGCTGGTACACGCAGCATCTGCCGCACTGGTTCCATGCCTCGACAGTTTTTGCGACGCTGGCTCTCGAACTGGTTTTGGTTTGGATGTTGTTTCTGCCGAGACGTTGGCGAGTCGTGTGCTTCTTTATCGTGACTCCTTGGCAACTGGGCGTTATTCTTTCCGCCAACTACACGTTTCTAAACTATCTTGTCCTGGCGTTGGGATTCCTTTTGCTGGATGATCGCTTTCTGCTGCGGTTTCTCCCGCAGCGATGGAAGACGTCCATCGTCGCGAGCGCCAAAACCGGTGCCGAGGACAATCCGGCTGCTCCTGAACCCGGTGAGACCGACAAGGTGCGGGAGACGTCGGCAGAGGCCGGGCAGGCCGGGCAAAGCCAAGTGCAAAGCCATGCGAAAAACTGGAGAGGCGTCTTCCGTCGACCGTTTAGGATATTGAAGCTGGGTTTGATCGGCACCATACTTAGCTGGATTTTCTATGCCACCGGCGTGGAATTGATCTGGATGTTCTCCGCGCTACCACTGCCCACCGCGCCGGTGGAGGCGCTTGAGCCTTTTCGGGTCGCGAATCGATATGGCCTGTTTGGCATCATGACCAGAGGCCGATACGAGATCGAGTTCCAGGGTTCTGACGACGGAAAGACCTGGGTGGCATATCCGTTCCGGTACAAGCCGCAGGATTTGAACAAGCCGCCTGGAATTTACGCGCCCTATCAGCCACGGTTTGACTGGAACCTGTGGTTTGCTTCGCTAGGCTCATGGCGGGACTATCCGATCGTGCCCAACATCGAAGTCCGGCTGCTTGCCAATGACAGCGACGTTCTCAATCTTTTTGCGAAGAATCCATTTCCGCATGAGCCGCCGCGCGAGGTACGCGTGGTGATTTGGCAATATTGGTTCACGACCATGTCCGAAAAACGGACCCAAGGTCTGTGGTGGCGCCGTCACTTCTTGGGACTCTACGCACCGACGATCGAGCGCGAACCGGATGGAACAATCCATGGCGTCGAATGGCCTACGGCTGGTCCGCGCGAGTGAATGCCAGTGTGGATTCGCGCAGCTCTTCGCGCCCTTAGCCACTGACGTCCAACCTCGACAACGCCATCTTCGCCGCATGATAGCCGCACATACCATGTACTCCCCCACCGGGCGGAGTGGATGCGGAGCAAATATAAATGTCGCGCGCCGATGTGGCGTATCGGCGCCATGTCGGTCGAAACAGAAACTGACGAATGTCCATTACGCCGCCTCCAATATCGCCTCCCACGAGGTTAGCGTCCATGCTCTCAAGTTCGGCGGGAGAAAAAACGCGCCGTGCCAAAATGCAGTCGCGGAAGCCGGGAGCGAAACGCTCAATCTGTGCTTCCAGTTTCTCAAGCATGTTCACTTTGGAGCCATTCGGCACATGACAGTAAGCCCAAGCTGTGTGTTTGCCTGCTGGAGCCCGTGAACTATCGAAAAGACTAGGCTGGGCCAGCAGAACGAAGGGACGATCCGCGACATGCCCGATTCGGACCGCGTTTTCCGAGGCTGCAATCTCGTCAAAGCTTCCGCCCAGATGTACCGTCGCTGCTCGCAAACAACCGGAAGCTTTCCAGGGAATGAGTGCGTTCAGCGCGTAATCCACTTTGAAGACACCTGCTCCGTAGCGGTATCTCCCCAGTTGTCGCTTGTAGCTGTCAGATAATCTTTGTGCCCCAATCTTGAGTAGCTGCCGCGGAGTCAGATCACAGAGAAGCAGATCATAGTTCGCCAATGTCGCCAAACTCTGGACCGGCGATGAAGTGTGCACCTTGCTTCCGAAGGTCGAGAGAAACCCGCATAGCGCGTTTGAGAGTGACTGTGCGCCGCCGCGAGGAATCGGCCAACCCACGGCATATGCCGGCACCGCCATCAGGATTGCGAATGCCGCACTCAGGGGTTCGTCCAAGCTGAGGAAAGAGTGGGCAGCCAAGCCCGCGAATAGCGCCCTGGTTCGCTGGTTATGAAACCGGCGAGCGACTGCCCGGGCCGACTGCATCGCGACCATTCCAAAGCGTGCCATCAGCCATGGATGTCGGGAGACGAAGGAAACCGGGCGCAGTATTTCCGGAGCAAATTCAGTCCAGTGCTCGACGAATGGACGCATGAGCTCATCCCACGCCGGCCCGTCGATCCCAAAGGAATCCTTGCTTTCATCGAGGTCACGTTCCAACATCACCGCCGTGCCGTCATCGAGAGGATGCGCCAAAGCAGCCGGCGAGTGAATCCACTCCAAGCCGTGGTTGATCAGGGGTAGCGAGGAGAAGAATGGCGACCCCGCGCCAAGTGGATAAACTGCCGATCCGAAATCGTGCCGAAAGCCGGGTAAGGTTAACTCGAGCGTGCGCGCGGCCCCGCCTGGGCTTGATTCAGCCTCCAGAATGTCTACTTGCAGTCCAGCTTGGGTCAGTACGATGGCCGCTGCCAGTCCATTCGGACCGGCACCAATCACGCACGCCTTACGGCTCATCGAGAATCACCGTGAACGCCACCTTCATAACTTATCCGCTTCCTTAGCATAAGTTATTCGCGCGGCTCAGTGGGCGATACAACCTGCGTTCGGCCATTCCGGCCGTTCCCTGCGCGATTGCTGACCCGGGGATTGTCGACGTTTCGGATCGAATCGCCTCGCGATTCCCCATGGGTTGGAGCCGTGCCGGAGCGCGGAGCGGTGGACGGCCTCCCGGTTACTTTTGAATGTCTCGAAGGGCTCGAGGCCGGTTACATTCTCAAATGGCTCGACGACAGAGCCCAGAAGTGCTGGGCCGGATGGGTTGTGCGGCGGTAAAACGGCGTTGACCTCGGTTCATCCGACCTTGTATTGTAACTTGGCATCTGCCCGATTCCATAGCTCTGTGCTAATTGGAGAGCAGACCGGTTTTCGGCGGGGAGTCGCTCCGACCAGAGGCGCTGTGGCATGCAGCCTGAATGTGTTAGAGAGGCCCCCGCCTTTCTTTTTGCACCGTGGAGAATCCGAATCCGCATGAGCCTGCGTTCACAAGGTCGGCGAGAGATTTGCATTGCGGGTCGTCCGATCGAAAACGTACTGATTTTGTCGCTAGGCATTGCGATTGCTCGCACTACCGCCTCCTCGAAAGACACTCGCCCTCACAGCTTCGTGGCTCTCAAGTTCTTTCCGGACGAGATTTCTAAAGAAGCGGAAGCTCGAGCCCGCTTCCAGGGCGAAGCCCAAGCTCGGNNGGCCAAGATTCTTGATTGCGGACTGGCCCAGGTCACGCCCACCGTCAGTTCGTCGAACCAGACGGCCTCGGGGGACGCGCTGACCGCTGTTGCTATTGAAGAGCAGCACCTGACCGGCCCCGGATCCACTTTGGGCACGGTTGCTTATATGTCGCCCGAGCAAGTGCGCGCCCAAGAACTGAACCTCCGAAGCGACCTCTTTGTCGTCCCGAGCCGTGCTCTACTAGATGGCGACTGGCACGCTGCCCTTCCGAGGAGAAAGTTCCGCAGTCATCTTCGAAGCGTTTTCCCCGGGGGCTGAGATTCGGCTTCGTTCGAGCGGCTTGCTACTCAACGGTGGTTAAGGCGTCGTTCTCGCGACGCAGCGTGGGAGAACGAAACGGATGTCACAGTATGGCGGAACGATCCTTTTGATGCTGCTGGCCCTGGGCGGAGGCCTGCTGTGGACCTATGTCTACAGTCCAGGAATGCCTTTGGCAGCGCGCTTGTGTACCGGCGCTTGCACGGGGTTCGCCGCAGTCGCAACGATAGGTTTCATCCTCGCTTTATGGCTGGGTCTAAACCAGTCGCTCCTATGGATTTCTTCTGGCGTCATCATGGTTCCCTCCCTCTTGCTGCTGCTGCGCTACAGGGCAGAAATCCGACAAGACTTTGCCGAGACAGCGCAAGCGATAAGGAAAGCCACGACGGGCTCCCGCCGAACCGCGGCGGCATACGTAGCCTTCTATGCCGCAGTGGCCCTCGTGGTGGGATTCGTTTTCGCCAAGGTCATGTTTCATCAGCCAGACGGAATCTACACTGGCATACTCAACAATCTCGGCGATCTTCCTTTTCATTTGCAAATTATTTCGAGTTTCGCTCACGGCCACAACTTTCCGCCCGAGGACCCGGCTTTTGCCAACGTCCGCTTCGTCTATCCGTTCCTGGCCGATTTTCTTTCCGCCATGTTCGTGCGGGCGGGCGCCTCCCTGAGCATTGCGATGTGGATGCCGAACTTTGTGCTCGCCATGGCGCTAGTGGGCCTGATGCATTACTGGACGATCGAACTCACGCGAGACCGACTGGCTGGAGTCATTGCTCCAGTCTTGATCCTGTTGGGTGGCGGCCTAGGCTGGTGGCTCTTGTTTCTGGACGTGCGAACCAGCGACTCCGGCATCCTCGATTTGCTCTCGCATCTACCCCGCGACTACACCATTGCAGGCAACACCATCTGGCGCTGGGGAAATCCCTTGACCACGCTGTTTGTCCCGCAGCGAAGCATCTTGTTCGGTGTCCCCGTCGCCATTGTGATTTTTACTCTGTGGTGGCAGGCACTCACCTCCACCGGAGACCGTCGACCCGGATTGGAGAACAGCCGTGCCAGCCAGCCTGGGCCAACACCGGATCAGAGCCCAGAGGCGGACGGGGATTCCCATCCCAACTTCTTCGCCCAGGGCGCGGTGCGTAGCATGATTGCCGCGGGAGTGCTGGCGGGAATGTTACCGCTTATCCATGCCCACAGCTTTATCGTCGTGATGGGAACCGCGGCGTGCCTGGCCTTGCTATTCCGACAATGGCGGACCTGGCTGGCTTTTGTGGTGCCGGCCCTCATCATCGCTGTGCCGGAAATGATGTGGTCCGTTCATGGCAGTGCGGTCCAGGCGCGAACCTTCTTCGGCTGGTACCCTGGCTGGGACCGAGGCGACGCCAACGTTTTTTGGTTTTGGTTTGCCAATACTGGCGCCTTTATTCCCCTGCTGATTGCCGCTATCTTGTGGGACGAGCAGGACAATGATGAGCTTGTGCCCGGGCCATTATTGCGCTTCTATTTGCCGTTCACATTTTGCTTTATCGTGCCCAATCTGGTGAAGTTGGCGCCCTGGGGCTGGGACAATATCAAGGTGCTGTTCTATTGGTATGTGGCCTCGACTCCGCTGGTGGCACACTTGCTGTCTTCCTGGTTCCGACGGCCTGCAAAATGGCGCTGGGCGGCAGCCGGCTTAATGGTTTCCCTTACTCTCGCCGGAACACTCGAGATTGTGCGCGTGCTAAGCGGAACCGAAGCCAACCGAGAATTTGATGCCGACGGAATTGCCATGGCGGACCAGATTTTAAGACAGACCGAGCCTCGTTCTCTGGTGCTGCATGCGCCCACCTATAACCCGCCGGTATTTTTGACCGGCAGGCGCTCGCTGCTGGGCTATACCGGAGCGGCATGGTCTCGCGGACTGGAATACGGGCCGCGGGAAGACAGTATTCGCCAGATCTATGCCGGTTCTCCTCAGGCCGCATCGCTCCTCGAGAGTTATCATATTGACTATGTCCTGGTCAGTCCGCTCGAGCGCGGCAACCTGACGGTGAATGATGCCTTTTGGAGCCACTTTCGTGTAGTGGCGCGTTCCGGCGACTATTGGCTTTACAAAGTGGGGTCGGCCCCATGAACGCCGTAGACCGGACAAAGGTTCATTCCAAGCCAAGGCCGTCCAAGAAAGAGCTGCGTTCCACGGCGGCTCCTCGAACCGCACCGACCGAGACAGCCACGTATTCGGAGCTGTCCGATCGCCAATGGCGGCTGCTCAGCGCGGCCATCGTCTTCATCGCCGCCTGCCTGCGCTTTTACCACCTTGCTTTAGTGCCGCTGCACCATGATGAGGGAGTCAATGGGCTCTTTCTGACCAGGCTTTTTCGCACCGGCGCCTATCAATACGATCCCGCCAATTATCATGGACCCACCCTGTACTACCTGGCCCTGGTCGTAACCACAGCCAATGCCTTCCTCTTTGGGAAGGCCGGGCTGAGTACGGTAGCGATTCGGTGCGTTCCGGCAATCTTTGGAACCGCTACGGTGTGGCTGACCCTCACTTTCCGGCGATATCTTGGGACCTATGCGGCCCTGGGAGCGGCGGCGTTCGTGGCCCTTTCCCCGGGCGCGGTCTACTTCTCGCGTTATTTCATTCACGAAGTGCCCTTTGTGTTTTTTACTCTGGGGCTGGCTGCAGCCGCGCTGCGNNAAGGAAACCGCCATTATCTCGGTTGTGGTGCTGGTGCTGGCCCATTTGTGCGCCGTCGGCTATCTGGCGTTGACCAAGAAAGGGGGCCAGAAGCGCGCCGCCGGCGGACCGAAAGTTCCGCCTGGCCATTCTGTGGCGGAACCGGCGGACGATTCGGGAAGGAAGCCGACCAGCCGGATCGGGGTTTGGGTGGTTGCCGTGGTCGTGTTTCTCAGCCTCTATATCCTGTTTTATTCCTCGTTCGGCAGCAACTACAAAGGAGTTTACGATTCAATCGCGACCTTCCGCTATTGGAGCAAGACCGGAGCCAGCGATGTGATGCACGATCAGTTCACCTACCTGCGCTGGCTGGGACAGGCGGAACTGCCTGCAATGTTGTTGGGGTTGATGGGCTTTGCCATTGCCCTGGGCCGGGCCTCGAATCGTTTTGCCCTGTTTTCCGGTTTTTGGACCGTGGGGATGCTGGCAGCCTATTCGCTCATTCCGTACAAGACTCCGTGGTTGGGGCTGAACATCAGCGTTCCCTTGGCGCTGGTCGCCGGCTATGGACTGGCCGAGGCGTACGCCGAAGTACGACGAATCCGGGGGCGGCGGATGCAGGTATTTCTGGTTGCATTGCTGGGAATGGCTCTGGTGACCTCGGCGTACCAGGCATCCGACCTCAGCTTCTTCCGCTACGACGATGATTCGCTTCCCTATGTGTACGCGCATACGCAGCGTCAGTTCCTAGACCTGGTGGAAAGACTCAACCGGATTGCCGTTCGCAATCCTAGCGGAGTGCGGACGAACATGACCATCGCCGCCGTGAACTATTGGCCTTTGCCGTGGTATTTGCGCGACTATCCCAATGTGGGTTATTGGGGCCACGTGGTGCCGACCCGAGAGCCGGTCGTAATTGCCGAAGAGTCTCAGCAAGCCGAGCTGCAGCCAATACTCGGCGACCGCTACGACCGGGTTGGTTCTTATAATCTTCGGCCGGGTGTCGTACTGGTCCTGTTTGTCCGCCGGGACGTGGCGCGCTAACAGTTGATCAGCCGATCAGCCGTCGAGTTCCGGAGAATCCCGTGGTTGGCCGTGCGCGGGTCGCCTTTGCGCTCGCGTTTCCCGTAATCGACGCACGGGTGCGCCCAGGAAAGTCTCATGACACACTTGAGGTGGTAAATAAACGCGAGGCTCGTGGGGTGAACCCACACGCTGGCACAGTTTTGAATGACACACATGCCGTTGAATTGGGTTTGGCTTGTTCATACAGGTAGGTACTCTTTCGGCCGAACTCAACATCGCCGACAACGCTGTCGGAAGCCCGCAACACGTCACGCTGCAGACAACCGTGATCCATCCGGAGGCCAGCTTTAGCCCTTACAGCCTGGCTTTTGGGACGGTGGCGGTCGGCCATGAGGTCACGGCGGACGTGACCGTCACGAGCACGGGAACAACGGCGCTGGACATCTCCAAGGTTGCCGTAACCGGTGCGGACGC
>PMHI01000454.1:10632-29238 GCA_003156615.1 Acidobacteriaceae bacterium
GGAACGGGAAGCAAATAGGAAACGGACCGGTAGCCGTCGCCAGAATCCGTTGCGAGACACCAGTGCCGCGAACAGAGCCGCGCGAGGTCGCGGCGCACTAAGCGGAAGGTCAGCGGGCTGGTTGCGGACACACTGCTACCCGCCTCTAAACCTCTAAAGGGCTCAGCGTGGGAAGGGACATCTCCCTCGTGCATTCATCCCAAAAACCGCGCTGCGCCGTTGCTCGTTGGTCCCAAGCGAAGCGGAGGCCGGTTCAATTCTTGAGCGATCTGAGTTTGGAGCTTTTGGGCTAACGACGGTTCCTGAAGAACGTTTGCAGCAGTTCTGCGCAACGGCCTGCCAGAACACCGCCGCGCACTTCTACTCGGTGGTTCAGTCGCGGGTGATTCAGCACCTGCATGACCGATTGCACGGCGCCCGCCTTGGGATCGTCCGCGCCATAAACCAGGCGCTTAATCCGGGCGTGCACCAGCGCTCCGGCGCACATTGGGCAAGGTTCAATTGTGGCGAACAGGTCGCAGTTGGCCAGGCGATGGTTACCCACGGCTGCGGCAGCTTCGCGCAGCGCCACAATCTCGGCGTGGGCTGTGGGATCGCAGTCACCGAGATTGCGGTTCCATCCGCGGCCGATGACGCGCCCCTCGCACACGACAACAACTCCGACTGGCACTTCGCCCGCTTCCTGCGCGCGCTGCGCCGCTCGCAGAGCCTCCTCCATCCACAGTTCGTCAGGCTCGCTCATTCGTTGTTGGTCGTCGGTGGCTGGCACCCAGACTCCATGCAGCAGGGTATCACTGGCGCAGTGTCATTCGGCCCGCGGGAGCCTTGGAAAGGTATTTGGAAAGGTATAGAGAAGGGAATCTCGATCAGAGCAGTCGCAGTACCGAGCGCACTACTTCCGGGACCGCGGCCCGAATGGCCGCTGGCCCAACGATCATCACCAGTGGATAAGCGATCACCGTGACCGCAATTGCCAGCAGCGCCCACGCCTTGGGCGTCAATTTGGCGAGATAGGCTCGCATAAAAACCTCTGTTTTCAGTTCCTAGTCTTAATACGAAGAAAGGGCCGCAGAAGTTCCCACAAGCGCGGCGCTTCCATCCGCGCAAGCACTGGCAACCGGCGACTGCCAAGTGGTATGCTTACCCCACCATGGGGATGCCAAGCCTGCTCCGCAAAGTTTTCCTGATCGATCTTCTGCAGGGATTAAAGGTCACGTTCCGCTATCAGGATCCGAAGGAAATCTATACCGAGCAGTATCCCATGGAGCGGCCGCAGGTGGCCGAGCGCTACCGGGGCGCGCCCCGGCTGAACGTCAATCCTGACACCGACGAGACCATGTGCATTGCCTGCGACCTGTGCGCCCTCGCCTGCCCGGAGAATCTGATCGTGGTCTCCAGCGCGCGCAACGAGCAAACCCGCCGCAAGGAACTCACCAACTTCACCTACGACCTGAGCCGCTGCATGTTCTGCGGCCTCTGCGAGGACGCCTGTCCCGTCGACGCCCTCGAACTCACCCAGGACTTCGAACTCGCCAGCTACACCCGCGAAGGCTGGATCTGGGACCGCGAGACTTTGGAAAAAGGTCCGTCGCCCACGCAGTATAAGAAGTAGCTCTCAGCACCATCCCCATTTTTATTGGCCGGAGTGCGGGGTGAAGGTGTGCGATGCGCGGTTTGCCCGGTGCGCGAGGACTCGATACTCGAAACCGTAAACTAGAAACCGAGAACTAGCGTGCGGGCTGTTGCTGCGTCATGCAGTGCAAGGTGCCGAGTCCCCAGACCAGGTCGCCGGAATAGATCGGCACGATTTCCCTGGTGGGGAAAAGCGCGGCCAGCGTGTTCAGGGCGATGCGGTCGTTGGGATCGTTGAAGACTGGCACGAGCACGATGCCGTTCGCGATGTAGAAATTGGCGTAGCTGGCTGGCAGGCGTCGCTGCTCGAAGACGGCCGGACCGGGCATCGGAAGATCAACGACGTTCAGCGGCTTGCCTGCTTGATCGTCTGCAGCGCGGAGACGACGGAGATTGTCGCGCAGAGGTTTGTGATTCACATCTCTCGGATGGTTCTCGACCATGGTGATGACCGTGTCTGGAGCTACGAAGCGGGTTAGGTCGTCGACGTGGCCGTGGGTGTCGTCGCCGAAGATGCCGCGGCCGAGCCAGATCGCGTGCGCTGCGCCCAGGTAGTCGGCGAAGAGTTTCTCGTAGTCTTTGCGCGACATGGTTGGATTCCGCTGCTGGACTTTGCTGAGCAGGCATTCTTCGGTGGTAAGGATCGTGCCGTTTCCGTTGACGTCGATCGAACCGCCTTCGAGTACCACGCGAGTGCTGCCGGATAGCGGACGGATTTCGCGGGCGTGGGCTGCATTCGCCATCAGGCTGCCGATCTTTTCGTCTTGGCGCCAGTTGGAGTATTTGGCCCAGGCGTTGAAGCGGAACTTGAGGGCTAGAATGTTCGATTCGCGCTCGCGCCGGCTTTCGTGGGCACCAGTGTCTGCGCCACACGGGCGGTTTAGGAAGATGCAGCCGGAATCGCGGAGCCAGGAACGGTTTGTTGGCCAGCGGTGGAAACGGACATTCCTCACTGACGCGCTGGATCGGCCGAGCAGCTTGCGGGCCTGCCTTTCCGATGCCGCGTCATTCACGATTAACTCAACCCGCTCGTGCCGGGCTAGATTGGCGATGATCTCGGTGTACACCCACGGAATGGGTTCGAACTTTCCTGGCCAGTCGCCACGATGGTGTGGCCAGGCGAGCCAGGTTGCCTGGTGCGGCTCCCACTCGGCAGGCATGCGGTAGCCGACTGGGGCGGTCGTCTCCGACGCCTGGGCAATTGTTAAAGTGTTGCTTGAAGTGGAAGCGGAAGCCATCGTCACCGTCGCTCTTTACCGCCCGTCCAGTAGGCGATTGGAAATAGGCGCATAGGCATCGATGCGGCGGTCGCGGAGGAACGGCCAGTTACGGCGGATGTCTTCGAGAGCCTTCAGGTCCACGTCGCCCATCAGAATCTCTTCGCATTCGTGCGAGGCTTCTGCCAGGACGCGGCCAAAGGGATCGCAGAAGAACGAACCGCCCCAGAACTCCAGTCCCTGGCCCGGGGCAGTCTTTCCGCGGACGTTGCCGGTTTCGAAGCCGACGCGATTCACCGCAGCTACGTAGACGCCATTGGCGATGGCATGAGCGCGCTGCATGGTGCGCCAGGCGTCGTGCTGGGCCACACCGAACTCGGACTTCTCGGCGGGGTGCCAGCCGATGGCCGTAGGATAGAAGAGCACGGGCGCGCCTTGCAGCGCCGTGAGGCGTGCGCCCTCGGGAAACCATTGATCCCAGCAGACCAGCGTGCCCAGGCGGCCGACGCTGGTATCGAGGGCGCGAAATCCGAGATCGCCGGGTGTGAAGTAGAACTTTTCATAGTAGAGGGGATCGTCGGGGATGTGCATTTTGCGGTANNTCGGAATCGAAGATGGCGGCCGTATTGTGGTAGACGCCGGGTGCGCGCTTCTCAAACAGCGATGCGATCAGCACGATGCCGTGCTGGCGGGCGGAGGCGGCGAGCTTGTCGCTGCCCGGGCCGGGAATGGGCTCGGCCAGGTCGAACAGGGCGTGGTCCTCGCGCTGGCAGAAGTATTGTGTCTGGAACAGCTCGGGCAGGCAGACGACCCGCGCGCCGCGTCCGGCAGCGTCGGCCACGCGTTCGAGGGCTTTCTCGAGATTCTGTTCCGGCTCCGGGCCGCACGACATCTGCACCAAGGCCACGCGAAATTTGTCGGGGGGCACGCGTTCATCCTCCTGGCGAACAATATAGCATCCGAGGAGCAGGCTTCGGGTTTCGGCTCCCGGGTTTCGGACAGACCCAATCTACCTAGACTTTGGGCGGTGGGTTGCGAATGCTCGAGTCAGGCGCTGGTTGCCGGCCACCAGTTCTTCAAGGCGCTTTGTGACTTCCGCGTTGGGCATAGTCCGGAGGATAGCTTCGATAGCGGCTTCGGCTTCGAGCGATTCGGTGCGAACCAGATCGAGCAGGAATTGGACGGCCGCATCCTGGCGGTGAGAACGATAGCGGAAAGGAGCACGGAGCGAAACCACGGGTCGGCTTCTTCGGCAAAGCGTTCCCGCAACCTTTCGAAGCCTTGGGGAGAATGCGTGCTGGCGATGGCCAGTGCTGCCTCAGCTGCAGGATCGTCGGCAGAGGCGAGGAAACGGCTGATCCAGGGAATCGCAGTCGCGCCTTCGATGCGAAGGATGCCGCTGTAGCACGCGCCGAGCACTTCCGGTTCTTCGGAGTTTAAACCGGAACCTAGAATGGCTCTTAGACGGAGCAGGAGCGCGGCGGACGGAGACCCGACCTGCTCGATGGCGCGGACCACCTCGGCGCGAACCGCCTTGTCTTTGTCCCCCAGGAGCTCGACGAGGTGCGTCAGCAAGTCGGCTTCGACCAGGCTGCGGCATTGCACCAGCGCCAGAGCGCAGGTNNGCGCGCAGAGTTCCGGCGGTGTCGGAAAGGCCTCCCCAGATGGGTTCGAGCTGGATATGGTGCATGCCGCGGAGAAAGATCGTGGCATCCTGATGCTCAAACGTGGCGAGAGCGCGGCTCAGGGCGTTCTTGGCCCAGCATTGCGGATCGGTCTTGGTTGGATTCTCAAAAGACCGGTCGAACGCGATGAGCAACTCGGGAATCAGTTGAGGCAGATTAAGACTGCGAATCAGGTCCGCCGCTTTGCCGACTACGAAGTTGTTTCGATTCGCCAGCGCCTTGCGGAGCGGTTCTATGCAGGCTTCTGGCGGAAGCTGGCGAAGCGCATCCAGGGCGGCAAGGTGTTCCTCGAACTTGCGCTTGCCAGCCATGATGGCAGTGTAGCGCGAGGTTCCTGTAAAGTATCTAGGCGGGAAAGTCGGGCCACGGATTTGTGCGGATTCACACGGATCCGATTCTGTTGGAGATGCATAGATTGGAGCCGATCCGGGTGAATGGGCGGCGAAGAAACGCAGATTTGGTTTGGAGGTAATCATCGTGAAACAGGGCAATCATAGCGGCGGGCATTCTGCGCGAAAGTCGCAGGGCAGCGGTGGGCACGGTGGTGAGGGAAAAGATCGTCATTTGCACAATCCGATTGAAGACCGGTTGATTCCGCTGGAGCCGCTTGATCTGAGCAAAGTAAAGTCGATCGACGATCTGGTGCGTGCGATGTCTAAGACGGCTTTTACCGGACGGCAGCTGGGCGAAGCCGCCGACGTGCTAGAGGCGATGGCACGCGACGAGGAATGTTTCGTAGTGATGACGCTGTCGGGCGCGATGACGGTCGCCAAGCAAGGGTTGATCGTGACCGAGCTGATTGATCGGGGCATCGTCAATGCCGTGGTTTCGACTGGGGCCCTCATGGCGCACGGGCTGGTGGAAGCGACCGGGCGCGCGCATTTCCGGCACAATCCGGAGGTTTCCGACGAGGAACTCTACGAGCAGGGCTACAACCGGGTGTATGACACGCTGGAGCCGGAGCAGAATCTGGACGATGTGGAAGAAGTGATGTCGGCGGTGCTGGAGGGATGGGACCACAATGAAGTGATGTGTTCGTACAAGCTGAATCACGCGATTGGAGCGTACCTGGCGAAGAATGCGCGGGAGCAGCGGGGAATTTTGAAGTCGGCGCATGAGATGGGCGTGCCGGTATTCGTGCCGGCATTCAGCGATTCCGAGATGGGGCTGGACACGGCGCTGAACAATCGTCTGCGGGAATCGACGGGCCGGCACAAGATACGGTATGACCCCTTCGAGGATCTGGAACACTTCGCGGCGACGTTGCTGCGGCAGAAAAAGTTGGGCATCCTGACCATCGGGGGCGGGGTGCCGCGCAACTGGTCGCAGCAGTTTGGTCCGTTCATCGAACTGCGACACCGGCGTTTGGGTGAGAATCTGCCGCTGAAACGTTATCACTATGGGCTGCGGATTTGTCCTGAGCCGGTTTATTGGGGAGGGTTGTCGGGCAGTCCTTATAGTGAGGCGGTGTCGTGGGGGAAGTTTGTGCCTCCANNCTGGATAAGAAGGGGAGCAGGTCGAGCAAGGCGAAAACTGCTGCGGCTCGGAAGTAAACGCTAGCTGGAGTTTCCAGGCCGACTAGGCGCCAGCCTGGGCACGCGTCTTGCGGTAGAGCGGTGCCAGGATGCTATTTCCCAGCACTTCAGATTCGGCTTGTACCCAGTCTTCGAGGGCATTGCCTTCGGCCTGACCGCGTTCTTCGTAGAGCCGACGAGCGTGCAGCCGGATCTTTCTCTCTAGCAATTCGGTGATGAGTGCTTGCTGCTTTTGTCTGCGGGTATCGCTGTCCAAAACTATCCCTCTTGCCTAAATAGGTATTTTTCTTGCAGTTCTATGATACGGGAGAGGTATTAACGGAAGATTACATTTGCCAGAGCATAGGGTTACTTAAGTGTTAGTATAGCACGCCGGAAGAAGCTCGGCTTAACCGAACTTGCCGAGGTCAGCATCTCTGGCCGCAGGATGGCATTGATCCGGGACGGGTGGACCATGGGAAGAACCATGGTTGCTGGCCTAAGTCGTTTAGTTTGTGTAGGGTTGGCACATAAAACGAAGACCTCGGGCAGGCCGGGTGAGAAGCCAGCCTGCCTTTTTGTGTTGAGGGATTATTTGCCAGGGGCTTCGCGAACCGCGGTGACCAGGTCGCGCAAGGGCTTGATCACGGTGAAGCGAACCAGTGCCTGCGGTTTCTCCGCTTCGTCCAACAGGGCCAGTTGCTGAGCCTTCCAACCGGCAGCCGCGGGCAGTCCGGATGACAGATGAGAAACCGCCTCGAGCCCGATCGTGCCGATTACGGTGAGTTGATGAGCTCGTGGTTCTGCGTCGGCGAGCGCGGGCGAGCCAGCCATCAAGCGCAGGATTCCGGGTTCTGCCCCGACCCAGGCTTTGAAGCTGCTCGTAAGCTCGGCTTCTTTTTGCGATCGAGTTTCGGGATCCTGCAGATAGGCGCTCACAAGCAGCGCAAAATTGTGGCGCGACGGCGGATCGGGCGGAAGAGCATCGATCAGTTGATTGAGTGGCGTGAGCTGATTCGGGTTTTGCCGGTGTTCACGTTCGTCAAAACTGACAGGCTCGAGGACGGACGCCAGGATAACGAGCGGATCGATCCCTTCGGTCCCGGCTAACATGCGTAGGCTCACTGCTTCCTGCGAGAGGTGGGTCAAACCAAGAGTTTCGAGGCGCAACGACTCAATGGTGAGCCGGCGGTACATGTCGTCCACATCGGATACAGTGCTCGGTGACCACAGGCGCTCGGCAATGGCAGCGGCGCGAGGCCAGAGGCGAGAGTCGATGTCTCGCGGAGTGGTCTGCTCATTCCACATACACGCCTCTCCGCCGAGAGTGCGCGCCTGCTCCTCTGGGCTCAGGCCGTTTGCCGGGGGCAGAGGGTCCACCAGGTAGTGGGCTTCGGCGGAGCTCATGAGATTCAGGTAATAGCCGGCGGAAAGAATACCGCTGTACCCGTTTTTCGCTCCGGCGGCGAGTGAATCGAAGCCTCTCCAGCTCTGAACCACAACGTCCTTGGGCAGATTGGGCGTAAGAATTTCGTCCCATCCGATCATGTGCTTGCCATGCTTCTCAAGAATTTTGAGCAGACGCTGGTTGAAATAGTTCTGCAGGGCGGCTCTGTCCTGGAGATCGTGTTCGCGCATGAAGGCCTGGATGCGCGAATTGGCCTTCCATTGTACGCCGTTGTTCTCGTCCCCTCCGATGTGCAGGAAGTGGTCGGGGAAGATGGCTGCCATCTCGGCGACAAATCGATCGAGAAACTTGTAGGTACTTTCCCGCGTAGGATCCATCACCGGATCGAAAACGCCGAACTCCCGTTCGATATGAAACGGACCGGGGGCACTCGCGAGATCGGGATATCCCACGAACCACGCACCGGTGTGTCCCGGCATGTCGAACTCAGGCACGACCCGGATGCCCCGGTCGTGCGCATAGGCAACAATTTCGCGGGCTTGATCCTGAGTATAGAAGAGTTCGTCAGAGCCCAACCCCGTAAGCCGGGGGAAAGCTCGACTCTCCATCCGGAAGCCCTGGTCTTCGCTGAGATGCCAATGGAAGACGTTAAGCTTCACGGCGGCCATCCCGTCGAGCGTCCGCTTAATGACTTCAGCCGGCATGAAGTGGCGTCCGCAGTCGATCATGAGGCCGCGCCAGCGAAAACGTGGAGTGTCGCGAATCGACACTGCGGGAAGGAAATAACCCGTTCGATCGGTCTGTACTAACTGTTCGAAAGTTTCTAGCCCACGCAGGGCTCCGACGACTGTCGCGGCGTGGAGGCGCGCACCCGAGGGACTGACATCCAGAGAGTAAGACTCGTCTTCGTCCACCGACTGGATGGTTTGTCCGGGTCCATCGACACTGACGGCCAGCACTCCGGATGCGCTGGCGGGGGAGGGAGAGGTTCGAATTGAAATACCGGTTTGGGTTTCGATTCGATTAAGGCTACGCGCTATGGCGGCGCTCAGGCGCGCGTCCCCGTAATGGTCCGTGACCACAGCCAATGAGGGTGAGAGGGTGAGCCGCCCATCCTCGGTCGAAAGCTGCGATGGTTCGGGCATCAGAGTGTTGACGAACCCAACAGGCAGGGTTTGCGCGGGTGTTGCCTGATTGGGTGCGCCTGCCGATGCCGCAAGACCGGCGAGAACTATGGCGAGTATGAGATGCATCGTAGCCTCTTTTCACGGGCCGCCGGCCCGCAACGCCTTAGCGGAAACGCAAACAGCGTGCGCGGTTCGGAGCGGTAGAAACCGACTACATAAATCGTAGCCTTGCCGCCAGGTAACACGGTCTACCAATACACGCATCGACTCGAAGCTGGCAATTCTCAATGCGTGGCATCGCCTGCCTTCGTCTACTGCTAGCGATTCCCGAATCGGTAGACGATGCTGGTGACGACGCGGAGATTGTTTTGGGACTGCATCGCCGCGCGGGAGTTGGCAAACGTGGTGCGCAGATAGTCACCGCCGATCCGGATAGCCAGCGGCCCGGAGAGGTGGCGCTCGAATCCCCCTCCGAAGGCATAGGAGAATTTTGTCACAGGTCCACCCAGGTAGTAGGTTCCGGTGAGGGGAACCGCACTGTCTACCAAACTGACGCCAGCCAAAATGTGAACGAAGATCCGCGCATTCCGATACTCCGCCGGATAGAACACAGGTCCGGCGAGACCGCTCAGCACATTCCCGCTATGTTCAGTGCCAAGCACGTTGCCCGTGCGGGCATAGCTCAAATCCACTACCATTCCCCAGCGCGCGTTAAAGTCGACAAAGCCGTTGGCATCCACTCCGTTAAGGCCGACGCGTTGTTGTGATGGATTATCCAAATCAAGATAGACGTAGCCCGCGCTCGCTTCAAAAACCGGGCTTGTAACTGCCGCTGTCGGTGCGCCAGTTGCCAAGCGGTCTTGCGCGAGAAGCGGCGCAACCAGGAAGAAAATGCAAAAGGCGACTTTTCGCTGGACTCTCATTCCTGCGCTATTGGATCGAACCCCTTACCGCCAACCCAAGCCACCTCCGCAGGCAAAGGGGGTTTTTGGGTTGCCGCTCCTCTTGATGCAGACCTCGTCGATGACAATGACAATGTGCCCCAGTGCGAAGTGTCACCCATCAACACGCGGGGCTCGATCGCATGCGGATTCGCCTAGCGCCCAAGCAAAACCAACAACGGCTGCAAAACAGCGAGCTCCTAGCGACCTGCGCCGGCCGCAGCGTATGGCACAGATCGCTGGCGCAAAATCGCCTCTCGTGTTGACAACGGTTCGGCGATGTAAGAACCGCAGGCTGCGCGCGTGAGGGGGGATACAAAAGCCTACTCGCGCCTTCGGCAACTCAACAGGCACACGCGCCATCTGCAGCGTGGCTGGACGGCTTACATTTTCACTTTCACTGGCGATTGGTGGCTGGCCACGCATTGCCACTTGCCATCCGCCATTTTGGCCCAGGTGTCGGTGAAGCGTTCATTGGCATCGAGAGGCTTGCCGGACGGATCGGTACCCATGCCTCGGAAGTTTCCGATGGCGATCGCGGTGTCGCCGAAGACCATAACCTTTAGGCCGACGTAGTCGACGCTGGTGTATTTCGTCGCTTTGGCCTCAGCGATGGCTTCGGCTCGATTGGTGACTTTGCCGTCGGAAGAGGTGTTGGTGAAGCCATCAGCCAGAAGCACTTCGACCAGCGCCACATCGTTTGTCTGCTGCGACTTGAGCCATTGTTGCTCGAGATCGGCGACAGCTTTTTCGGTCCCGACATTTTTCTGGGCCTGCGACCACGAGGCAGTTGCCAATAAGACGAGAGGCACACACCATCGAATCATTCTCTTCATAGAGCCTCCTTTTGTTGCTCGGGTGATCCGGTTGTTGCTGAGTAATCCTTCTGAAAACTCGGCCTGAGCGCGCGGCCATTTCATACCGAATGCACGATTGTATCAAGCCAGGCGGGTAACCTTTTGAAAATTGCACCGTTTCAGTGATGGAACATTCCTCAGGCCCTCCGTGGGAGCTTTGCTTTCTCGGCAAGTGGCTGATGTCATAGGATTTAAAGACGAAGTCCCGGCCTTCGGCCAGCTAATCGAAGATCAGCACCGCCGAGGCGATTACCGTGGTCCAGAGTCCGCGTTTGTCGCCGACGGCGGATTGCGTCACATTGGCGGTGCGGACGATTTTGTTGGAGAGGCGGTAGATCTGCTTTTTCTCGTCCCAGGAGCGGTCGGGATCGAACTCGACGTTCAGCGTAGTAGCGAGCATTTCGGCGGCTAGTTCTTCGGCGTATTCGCCAGCGGCGTCTTCGGTTTCACCGAAGGAGTGATGCTCGCTAAGGTAGCCGTAGGTGTTCTTGTCGGCGGGAATGGCCACGCCGATGGAAGACGCGAGCAGGCGGTGCGCCTCGTGCGTGGAATTTTCGGCCACGACGGCAAACACGACTTCGCCGGGGCTGAGGTACTTCACGCCCTCTTTGCGAGCCAGCATCTTGCAATTCGGAGGAAAGATGGAGGAGACACGAACCAGGTTCTGGGCCGCGATGCCGGCGTCGCGCAGGGCCAACTCGAACGACGTTAACCGCTCGCGGTGCTTCCCGACTCCCTTGGTGAAGAACATCCGCTTAGGAACCATGTCTTTGCCCAACGCTGTAACCTCCGGCCCGAAAAAAGAGGTAGAAGAATGCACAATTTAACACAATGCTTTGTAAAGGGAAGATGAATTTCGCGCAGGGACAGAAAAAATGGCGGGATCCCGCTGGCGCGGTTCCCCGCCACGCCCGGTCCATTTTGGGGGAGGAGCCCGGGCAAAACCGATTCAATGTAACACGGCACTGGGCGTCGCGTCGAAAAAAAGCATCCGCTTTTCGGTTTTCCGTACAAATAGGTAAATCATCGTCACTTCGCGACGACTGAACTGACTTCGATGGTGTCGCCGTTCAACGTACCGGTTACGCTGGCATTCTTGCCGGCTTGCTGGTTCAGCGTGGCCAGAGCCGTCTTGTCGGTGGTGTCCAAAACGTAGATCTTGTCGCCCACGACCAATGCGTACTTGGAACCTTGCCCCACGCAGGTGCGGGTGCACTCCGCTGCTGTTCCCTCCATATGCTTTCTGCCACACATGGCATCGCCGACCTCGCCGGTAAAGGTCTGTTTGCCGCCGGCGAGTCCATAAAGATTGGACAATAGAGTCGCTGAGAAGATCATCATGGCTATCGAAGCGAACCACCACGAAGTACGATTCATTTCCTATTCTCCTTAGGGCGGTCACCCTTGTACGTCTCTGGGTCTTGCCGACTGTCGCGAGAGCATCTCGCCCTCGCCCGTGGCGGGCGAGACGGCCCCCGCGCCGGTCGCCGGGACGGCGGCCCTACGAATCCAGTCTATCTCTGATAGATGATCACGAGCCGGGAAAAGTGACGAATCTCACGTTCACTGCGGGGCCTTGGCCATATATTGAAGGTCAACGTCCACGGTTTTGCTGCTGGGAAGGGCGGTCACGTGGGTGGAGACTTCCCAGTCGAGGCTGGCCGGGAGCAGCTTTCGGGCCAGAGGCAGGAACTGTTCGAGGTAGCTGGCATCGTAGACATCGCCGGGGCGGATCTTCCAGGCGGCGCGCAGTCTGGCGGTGAGATTATTGTCGATGCCGCGAAACTCAAGCTCTCCCATGTGGTAGATAGCATCCTCGTTGACGACAAGATGGTAAACCACAGTTCCGGCCGCGTCGTCGAATTCGGCGTCAGCCTTGATGGTGGCGAGGATATATCCGCGCGATCCATAGAGAGTCTGGACGGCTCGCAAGTCATCTCCCAGTTGAACCGTGTTTGCCGTTTGCCCCGCTTTGGCGTGGAGGAATGGCTCGAACGTGTCGCTCGGAATCGCTTTATTGCCCGACCAATACCACCGGGTGAGCTTGTACTGGATGCCGGGCGTGACCGGGAAGGCAACATCCACGAAAGTGGGTGGCTGTTTATTGCCGTTTGATTCTGAGGTGGCCGGTTTTACGACCTTGAGCAACGGCGGAGCGCATGAGCCCTTTAAGTATCCGAGCCCATGGTAAATCGGCAGCAGAGAATGCTCGATGAAGGAACTCATGAAATCGCGGGAGTACTCGCGATCCGATAACCTTTCCGCAGCCGCCTCGAGCAAGGGCAACTCGCCCGGTCCTGCACCCGGGAACTCGACGTGGTGGATGTGAATGCTGACGCCGGCGACGTTGTAATCAATCGACTCGAGTTGCCCGTTCTTGCCCGAGGTGCGCAGATATTCAATGAGGCCGGGTATGCCGTTTTCGACCAGCAGGGCCTGGAGAATGTCGGAAACTTGGTCGGGCAAACGCCCGTTTGCGGGCAATTCTCCTTTGAAAAGCGGAACGCGTTCGTGCACTCTCCGAAGCAGCTCTTGGTCCGTGAACCAGACGAAATCAGCGAAACGGGCAGGAACAAATTTGTCCGCGTCGGTAACCTGGAATTCGAGCTTGGTGCCGGCGGATGAGTAGGTGTAGGTGAAGGCGATGCTGCCGAAAGCTCCACTCTCGCCCAGTTGGCGCGCGGCCTTTTTGAAATCCTCCTCGTGGGCGATGGTTCCAACCGGCAATCCGCTGGCGGCCGCGACTTCCTCCGAACTAAAGCGCTTACTGCCCGTCACCTTGACTGCGATGAGCTTGTAAGAGGGGGCCGGCAGGGGCTTGGCCGGTTGGCCGGTCGAGGACTGGGTCTGGGCGGAGGAGCACAGCAAACTGAGCAGCAGGGGAGCGAGCAGGCAACGGGTGAGGAGAACTGGGAGGAGGATCTTCATTTACTTCGATTTGGACGTCGATACGGCGCTCGATTTGTGCTTCTTGGCGATTTCGATGAAGGCGAGGGCGGCGCGGCTGAGAGCCTTGTCCTTGCGGAAAACCAGGGCCAGGTCCCGGCGCAGTTGAGCGTCGGCCATGGGAATGGCAACCAGGACGCCGGCGCGAACGTCTTCCTGCACGTTGGAGCGGGCGATGAAACCGACGCCCACGCCGGCGGCGACGAAACGCTTCAGGAGTTCGCTCGAATCAAGTTCCATACTGTAGTTCGGCTTTAGGCGGCGTTCGCGAAACAGTTCGTCGAGTGCATCGCGAGTATGGCCGGCTTTGGGAAGAACCAGGGGATATTTGGCCAGGTCTCCCACCGGAGCCGACTTCATCTTGCCCAGCGGGTGATGCGGCGGGGCGATGATGACCAGCTCATCCTGATGGATGAGGACTACGGTGAGGCGGTTGTCCTTCACGGGCAGAGAAACCACACCGAAATCGACGGAGTTGTCGGTCACCGATTCGAGAATCTTGGCATAGTCGGAGCGTTGGATGTTGACCGATACTCCGGGGTACTGTTGCTTGAAATCGGCAAAGACTTCGGGAAGAATGTGCAGGCAAGTTCCTTCATTGGCGCCCACGGTGATGGTGCCGCGGGGGACATGTTCCATCTCGGCGAGAGAGGTGAGCATGGCTTTGCGCGCGTCGAGCGTATCCTGCACGTATTTTTGAAAGGCCTTGCCGGCTGCGGTGAGAGAGACCTTTCCGCCGGAGCGGTCAAAGAGCTTGGCGCCGACTTCGTCCTCGAGGGCGCGAATCTGGGAGGAGATGGCGGGCTGGGTGCGGAAACGCTTCTCCGCCGCCCGGGAGAACGAGGCATGGCGGGCTACTTCGAGAAACGTTTGCAGTTGGTCGAAGTCCATGAGGCAGTGAGCAGTGCGACAGTTGCCAACGGTCAGTGGCCCGTTAAATCGGATCGGAATCTCAAAGAAGACCTTGGGTTGATGCCATTCCTGAGACGCGACCGATTGTAGCAGGACGGGGACGCGCTTGCCCGGGCGACAAGCAATTTGGCAGAAGAACAGGGTGGAGACGCGGGGTCCACCGTCGATCCTCAATCCTGTCCGCTCCCTCCCTGATCAATACGAAAATTCATCTCATCGCTTCGATAAATTTCCCTTAGGAATCCGGCAGAAGCCAGCAACTCGTCCAGGTCTGGGGGCCACGTACGCGACATAGAGCGGACGCGGACAAGCCAGCAATGATCTCCCAATACCCGCCGTAACATCCGCCAGCACTCGCCCTCGACACGGATCAAAGAAGAAGAGAACCGACGCCTCCGGCGGAAGCGCGAAATTCGTGAAGTCCACGTTCTGGGATCGGATTTCTCTGCACTTCTGCGTGGGGGAGAAATAGCGCGTGATGTTGCCTTCTGCGATTCGGTGCAGCTCGGGCGAGAATTCCAGGCCGATGGATCCGTCTAAACGGATACTGACGCCATTAATAGGGCCCGGCCCTTGCCGGACCCAAAATCGATGAAGGTGAGGCCCTCCAATGAAATATCAAAGCATTCAAGCACACGCTTGAAGCGGTCGGGGTCGATCGGCAAATAGTCGTGCCCATCAATCCAGTGCGCACTATGAATATCCAAATCGCTGAGATACGTCCATCCTCCGAACCTGCCGTAGGGCTCGACGCCATGCGCCCGGTCGAATTCACTTACGCGTAGCTCAGGGCGCAAAGACTTGGCTACGCGATATTCTCTCAGGAGATGAAGTGGCAGCAGAACACTTCGGCGCAAAGTTGTGGCGAAACCCCGCTCCCGCAGCGATTTCTTAATCCGAGGGATGATGGTTCTTGTGACTCTAGGCTTGGGAACGTTTCTCAAAGGCTCCGAGCCGAACCAATAAGAAATGTATTCCTGAAGACCGAAGGACAGCAAGGGTCAAGGCCCCGAAACAGGCCTTGACCGGCAGGTGGAAGGAGACTACTGCTGCAACTGCTTTTCGATCGCCGAGACCACTTCTTTCGAGTCAGGCGTGACCGCCGGTTCGAAGCGTTGAACTACGCGTCCGTTGCGATCGACCAGGAACTTGGTGAAGTTCCACTTGATCTCGCCGGCAATCCCCGGCCCGGTGTCCTTGGTCAAGTAGGCGTAGAGAGGGGACTGGTCGGCGCCTTTGACTGAGATCTTCGCGTACATGGGGAACGTTACGCTGTACTTGCGGGTGCAGAAGGTTTTGATTTCCTCGTTGGTTCCCGGTTCTTGGGCGCCGAAATTGTTGGCGGGGAAGCCTAGGATGACGAGGCCCTGGTCTTTATACTTCTCGTAAGTCGCTTCGAGCGCGCTGTATTGCGGAGTGAAGCCACACTGGCTGGCCACATTGACCACGAGAACCACTTTGCCCTTGTAATCGGCCAGCGGCGCGGGCTTGCCATCGATGGAATTGAGCGTGAAAGTGTAGATTCCCGACGCGGCGAATAACGATCCGGCCATCATGAGCAACGCTCCGAATAGAAGATAACCACGAACCGTGAAGAGGAACCGCAGATAGGGTCTCATTGACACTCCTAGCGAATTACGCCCATGAAACGCCCAGCCTATGCTCGCGCGGCTGGATCGCTGCATTGAGGATACGGGGCTCGACGAGAGCGTGCAACCTTACAGTTGTAAAATCTATGTCTTTTCGTCGGCGGAGAAATAAACTGCCTTCTCAAGCTAATGGGCTATGCGGCTGTTCGGATCGCGAGCTGAGACTGGTCTGCTTGACGATTCTGCCCACAAGTTTAAGGGCCTTGGCCGACTCGCACGAGCCCGCCATCCCGTGGTCCGTTGCTTCGATCAGGCCTTCCTGAACAGCGTTGAGAGCCAGAGAAGAGCGTTCCAAGACAAGGAGGAGATACTTTTGAGCGATGGGGTGATCGGCGGGATGAATGAGGTCCCACCAGCGGCGGATGGACTCCTGGACCTCGGCCTGGGTTTTTTCGCCCACAACCAAGGCATCGATCAGCCGGTAGACCTTGCTCTTGACCGCCTGATACGAGACAGAAACTTCCTGAGGCATGAGGTTTTCGGGCTTTCTCTTCAACGAGTAAGCAATCTGCCATCCAAACCGTAGATGCTTGCAGCGCAAGTCCTTTTGGCGGTAAAGCCTCTGCCGAATGGAATAAATCACAATATTGGATATGAATTCTGGAAGCACCGGCCATCGTCGCTATCCCGCTTGAGCTTCCCGGGCCGCTTTGTCGTCCAGGACTACCTTATTCGACCAGGATCAGCACTCTTATCCCCAGCGGGTTACAATGTTCCGCTCCCGTGCGACTCTCGGTTCGAGGGTCTTGGGGTGCGAGTTCAGGAACGCGAAGCTTGGGCGTGCTGTACCAGCCTAAGGTTCCTTATGTGGCAGACAAAATCTGGAGGCCGGATGAAAAGGTTGGCATGGATTCTTGCATTTCCTCTATTGATCTCGGTTTTGGGCAAGGCACAAAGCGCACCTCCGGCGAGCAGTTCGGAGGGCCCTGAGGTTCAGCAGCGAATGTTCTTTCCTCGCGACATGTTCTGGGGATGGGCTCAATTTGACCTGGCCCCCCCGCACAACGAAATCGACCCCAACCTCTGCGCCGGCAACGCGGGACAGTATGGCGGCGTAAACGCACCCTGCAGCATGTTTGCGCGCTATATGCTGTCCGGAATGCTCGAGGTGCGCCCCTTTGGCCGGGGGCAGTTGCGCCGGTTCATGGTGTTTGGCGCACCTTCGTTCCTGTTCGGCAAGAATGTGCCACAGACCCTCTATACCTGGTCGCCGGATGCGATTGGCATCGAGCACTCGTGGGGAGGGGGACTCTATATCGCGAAGGGATTCGAGTTTCGCGTGACCCAGCACTTCCTGTTCGACCGGCTGGGCGCGCGCGATACCAACCTGGGCGTGGCCGATCTGGGCAACAACGGGCCCTGGGGACGCTACATGACGGTGGGCGTGCGCAAGTCGTTCGGGACGAGACGATGGTGACGCCTGCCACACCGGCCCATGACGCGAGAATGAGTCAGGGTGCGGTCTCGGAGGTGGTCTCGATAGGGATTTTCTCTATAATAGAAGGTTTCTGTAGCTGCTTGGAATTTCATAGGGAGGCTGACAATGGCGAGTTCTTATAACGGTGTTGCGACACCGTCCGATGGAAAGAAGATCGGTTATGCGAATGGAAAGTACGAGGTGCCGGACCATCCGGTCGTTCCGTTTATCGAGGGCGATGGGACGGGGCGCGATATCTGGAAGGCGTCGCGTCGCGTGTTCGACGCCGCGGTAAGGAAAGCCTATGAGGGCAAACGTCGCATCGCGTGGTATGAAGTATTCGCCGGGGAGAAGGCCAAGGCAAAGTTTGACACGTGGCTGCCCGATGACACCGTGGCTGCGGTTCGTGAATTTCGGGTGGCGATCAAGGGTCCGCTGACCACGCCCGTGGGCGGAGGCATTCGTTCGCTGAACGTCGCGCTGCGGCAGGTTCTGGATCTCTACGGCTGCGTGCGACCCGTGAAGTACTACAAGGGTGTGCCGTCCCCGGTGAAGCATCCGGACCGGATGGACATTGTTATCTTCCGCGAGAACACGGAGGATGTGTACGCCGGCATCGAGTGGGAAGAGGGAACTGCGGAATGCGCCAAGCTGATTGAGTTCCTCAACAAGGACATGCTGAAGGGCGGCAAGAAGCAGATCCGGCTGGACTCAGGTGTAGGCATAAAGCCGATGTCGGTAACCGGAACCAAGCGGTTGGTGCGGATGGCGATTCTTCATGCGCTCGAAACCGGCCGCAAGAGCGTGACGCTGGTGCACAAGGGCAACATCCANNAAGTTTACCGAGGGCGCGTTCCGCAAGTGGGGATACGAGTTGGCCACCGAGGAGTTTCGTGACAAAGTCGTCACGGAGCGCGAGAGCTGGATCGTCGATAACCAGGACAGGAATCCGAATCTCTCGGTGGCGGAGAATGCCGAACGGATTGAGCCGGGGATGGAATTTGCCCCTCCGGCGTTTCGACAGGCGGTAGAACAGGAAGTGAAGGAAGTGCTCGACCGCATCTATGCCACGCACGGCAACGGCCAGTGGAAGAAGAAAATCATGATCAACGACCGCATTGCCGATTCCATCTTCCAGCAGGTGGTGACGCGGGCAGATGAATACTCCGTGCTGGCGACTCCGAACCTGAATGGCGATTATATTTCGGACGCTTGCGCGGCGCAGGTGGGCGGGCTGGGCATCGCTCCGGGCGCGAATATCGGGGATGGCTACGCGATTTTTGAGGCCACGCACGGCACGG
>PMHI01000194.1 GCA_003156615.1 Acidobacteriaceae bacterium
CTGACGACGGAAAGCGCTTCCCCAGCGACCTCACCAAGTCTGGTGCGATAACAAAGACAGCGGACGGCTTCACCTACCTCGACCCGGCTCAGTTTCATGAGTACTTCGCAGCTGACCTGCCTGCTGAGCAGGCCGCTTTCATGGCGCGATCGCAGGTGCTGATCTTGGCTGAGAACTTCAAAGCGGTCATCACCACGGCTGCGTGGAGAAGCAAACCGAGTTGGATGTTGGTAGCGGGGGCAGACCGGACCATCAATCCTGACCTCGAACGGTGGTACGCCACGCGAGCCAACAGCAAAAAGGTCGAAGTCGCAGGCGCCAGCCATTCAGTCTACGTTTCGCACCCGAAGGAGGTTGCAGCTCTGATCGAAGAAGCTGCGCACGCTCGGTAAGGATGCGGAGGAGATGCATGTCGAAAGTCTGCCCTAGTGGCTAATAGGAACTTCAACCCAATAAAGGAGCACTGCATGTCTGATTCAAAGAAGGACTACATGATGAAGGGGCAGTTCACCGCAGAAAACAGCGTGCTTGTCCTAGTCGACTATCAGGTCGGGACCATGCAACTGATTCGGACCTCGAGTTCCGACGTTTGTCTGCGCAACGCTGTCACGCTGGCTACCGCCGCCAAGACCTTGAATATGCCGGTCGTGCTCACTTCCAGCCAGGAAGACAGGATCCAAGGGCCTATTTCACCGGCCTTGCAGAAGATTCTTCCCGACGCATACAAGGCTCGCGTGAAGCGCCAGGGCATTGTCAACGCCTGGGGCGATCCCAATTTCAGCGGAGCAATCGCAGCGACTGGCCGCAAGAACATCATCATGGGCGGCGTGACGACCGACATCTGCCTCGTCTTCCCGAGCATCAGTGCGGTGCAGGAAGGGTACAACGTTCTTGCAGTGATGGACGCAGGCGGATCGTCCTACGAAGTCCAGGAAGAAATGGCTCAACGACGCATGATGCACGGCGGCGTGGTGCTGACGACGACCAACACGATGGTGGCGGAGCTGGTGCAGAACTGGGCAACTCCGGCAGGCATGCAACTGATTCAGTTACTCCTTGGTTCGGCGCCGATGATGCAGCAGGCCGGCTAGATTCGTTCTGGAGGGTTCCATGAGCGCCGATTCAAATGTGCGAGAGATGGCAAATTTCCGGAGTGAGACGGCCGTCGTCAACGGCGTCCGTCTTCACTACTGGATAGGAGGCGACCCTAATGGTATGCCCGTATTGTTGTGGCATGGGTTCCTCGGAACGGGCTTCTCCTGGCATAAGGTCATGCCTTTGCTTGCCGAGGCTGGTTTTTCAATCCTCGTACCTGACATGCGCGGGTACGGGGACTCCGACAAGCCAGCTGGTGATGAGGGATACGATTCCCGTGCGCTCGCGGAGGAATTCCGGGGGCTCGTTCGGCAAATCGAGTTCGGCGCCGGTCAACCGCTGCTTTTGGCTGCTCATGATATGGGCGCGCCTCCGGCTCTTCTTTGGGCGGCCGACCATCCGGAAGAGGTTGCGGGTCTTCTTTACATGGAAGTGCCGGTCATGCTGGCGGAGGTGCTCACAAAGATCATTAGTTACACGCCGGAGGCGATGAAAAAGGGATCGATGTGGTGGTGGATTCTCCCGCTCGCACCTGATGTAGTCGAGAGGTTGATCGTCGGACACGAGCGGAAATTTCTGACTTGGTTCTACGAGGGCGCTACGGCTAATCCGGCTTCCATCGAGCCCGCAACAATTGACGAGTACCTCCGTACCTTCTCGGGTGTTGAAGGCGTTCTGGGGGCGCACGGCGTATACCGCGCGGCCTTCACAACAATGGATCAGACTTGTCCCCTCACCATAAATAAGGTGCAGGTTCCGGTGATCGCGCTCGGAGGCGAAAAGTCTCTTGGGGACAAAGTTCAGCAGATGGTGGCTATGGTCGCCGACTCGGTGGAAGGCTATACGCTTGCCGACTGTGGGCATTTCATCCCGGAGGAGCAACCGGAGCAGGTCGTCACTTACATCAGGAAGTTGGCCGTAAAGGCGGATCGACGAGGAATTTCCGACCGCTGTGCAACACTCAAGCCGCTGGTGGCATAGGGGCGGCATTTCCTATGCAGAGCTATGGGCCGCGGCTGGGCCATTGGGTAGCAGTAAGCATTCGCAAGATCTCAATCAAAGGAGCACCACCATGTTCGAGAAATCTCCCGAGTACCCGCCCCTTCCACCCGACGACCCCAAGCGCAACCTCACCGTTGCCCAGCCCGAGATAGATCAGAGTCTGCCGCACATTGGCGTCGTGGGCGATACCTACACCATCACGGTTTCCGGCGAGCAGACCAACGGACGCTTTTGCGTGATCGACATGTACGTTCTGCCAGGCGGTGGCCCGGGGCCGCATCGCCATGACTTCGAGGAAACATTCATCCTGCTTGAGGGAGAGGTGGAGGCCACATTTCGTGGAAAGAAATTGATTGTCAAGGCTGGCGACACGATCAACATCCCTGCGAACGCTCCGCACCAATTCCATAACGGGTCTTCAAGCGCAGCGCGGCTACTCTGTATATGTTCGCCGGCCGGCCAAGAAAAGTTCTTCATGGAACTCGGCGTGAAGGTTGCAACGAGAACTACGGCGCCACCTAAACTCAGCCCCGACGAACAAGCTGCCTTCATCAAGAAGGCAAAGGAAATCACGCCTCGCTATCGGACGGAACTGCTGAAGGAAGCTTGATCAACACAATTGTTGACGAAATAATGCGCAACTAAGATCTGGACTCTTTCCCACGGACGGAACGCGGGGAATATCAACCCGATTAATCGAAGGCAACTCATGTCTCTTCCAGAAAAGCTAAAGATCGCGGACCGCGCTGGCAGCGCGAACCGCCCGGACTTCTGTAGAGTGCTTGAACAGGAATTGAAGCCTTTGTACCTGCTTGCATTTTTACTGACGACGAATCACAGAACAGCCGAACAATGCTTCGTCGCGACGGTCGAGCAAGGATTAAACGAACCAGCGGTCCTGAAGGATTGGGTGCGCTTCCACATCAAGCGTAGTCTAATCAAAAATGCGATTGCTATATTGTCTCCTCCGTCAGCGGTCGGCAACGAAAAACGGGACTTCTGGAGCCGAGGCCAACACAAAGCACTTGGAGACTATCAAATCGACGCTCTGACCCGGCTCCCGCCGCTGGAACGCTTCGTTTTTGTCATGTCAGTCTTGGAACGGTACTCCGATGGGGAGTGCTCTCTTCTGCTCGGTTGCAGCACCAGGAACGTGGCCAAAGCTCGCATGCGAGCCTTGCGTAGACTTTCGGGGCCAGTCGCGCTTTTTCCGCGGGATGAGTCACGCGCACCGCGTCTGGTGGAAATGCCAGCGTGAGATCCGTTAACGGTCACGAATAAGGAGAAAGGGATCGTCGGCATGGGAAAACAAGTTGACCTTAACGATATCCCAATCTTCGTGGCAGTCGCTCGGGCGGGCACACTGAATGCAGCTGCGAAAGAGCTGCACGTACCTACATCGACAGTAAGCCGCGCACTCACACGGCTAGAAGAGAGGATCGGCCTGATGCTGATCCAGCGAAGCCCCAAAGGGCTGCTCATGACGGACGCTGGCCGGGGGTATCTACCTGCATGTAAACGTGGGTTGCGAACCTTGCGAGACGGCAGCGAAGCCTTGCGCATGCAAAATGATGATCCGAGGGGGTTGATCAGAATATCGTGCCCCCCTTCGCTAGCACGCGATGTACTCGCTCCTGTGTTGTTGCATTTCATCAAGGAGCATCCCAAGCTGCGGATTGAGATTGAGCCGTGTTCCTCGGGCTGGGACGGGGAACCAAGGGAAGATGTCGATGTCTTCTTTAAGTTGAGAACGCCCAAGGACTCCTCGAAGCGAGTTCGTTTTTACCCGGGAACAGCGCGCGGCATATTTGCAAGTCCTGGATACCTCTCAGAGTTCGGAACTCCGAATGGCCCCATGCAATTGGCTACACACCGTTGCATTGGCTCCGGCCTCTGGAAGCTCACCAAGGGCTCAAACACGGTAGTTCCTGGGATTGAATTTCATGTCGTCGCTAGTGATCCCGGAATTCATCTGACGTTGGCCATGAAGGGCGCGGGAATAGCTGTCTTGCCAGTATGGATGGCGATGCGACCGGAGGTTGGCGACCAGCTCTGCTCGGTGCTGCCTGACTGGAAGCCGGCACCGATTAGCGTCTGCGTTCTTTCTTCGGGACCGACGAAGCTGAATCCGAAAGTACGTTTCTTTTTCGCTTTTCTTGACAGGTATTTCGGCACAGAGTTGGATCCCAGACTGGGCAAGAACAGGACAAAAGATCTGTTCACCGACTTGCATTTACCGGTCACCGCGGGTCCATGAGCCCCACTGTAGAGGTATTTTTGCCCTTTTTCACTCTACTCAAGGAGTCCTGATGGCGAATCTCTCCGTAATCCGGTCAGTAGTGGTTCTACTTGCGANNCTGCATGGACACTCCGACAGCAAAATGACGATGCTCTGTTTCGGAAGGTGATGCCCTTCACCTTCATCGCGATGATGCTTCTTCTCATGGCATCGATCTTCCTCCTGCATGGTCGTTCCAGGATGGCTATGGTCGCCGCGACAGTTGCCGCGCTAGCGGTGATCATCGTGACCGCCGGGTGGGAAGTACCCATCAATAATGAAATTGTAAAGTGGATCCCCGGGCATGCGCCTGCCAACTGGACAAGTACCCGAGACAAGTGGCTTCACAACCACTGGGTAAGAACCTGGATCGGCGTACTGGCATTTGGCTGTGCGCTTCTCAGCACCCTACTGATTACTGACTAGTGCGGGGCGAAAGCGATCATCAGTTAAAAGATGGCCTGTCACCTGAACCGCACGGGAAGTTTGCAAAGTTTCGGAATGGCCAGCGATTATCACGGAAAACGCGATGGGCAACATATGGGCACCATAAGGGTGGAAGGCGGAGAGTCAGCGATGTCCGATGTTGAGAGACTTTTTCACATTTATTGGAAAAGTCAGCTGTTTTGGAGTCAAGGCATTGGTAGGTGCATTTCAGCCTCCGCTTGAATGGGAGTTCTTCCTGGGTCAGATCGAGGAGATTGGCTGGCGTTCGCTCCCGCTCATTTTAGCGGCGGGTTTCGCTCTCGGTGTTGTGATGTCGATGCATACCCGGGGCACGCTGGTTCAGTTTGGTGCGGAAGCCATGATTCCGACTTTGCAATCGGGCGCGTTTTTCAATGAACTGGGGCCGTTGGTCACCGCATTGCTGGTGGCGGGAAGAGTAGGCGCGGCCATTGGCGCTGGTTTAACGAATATGCGCGTTACCGAGCAGATCGACGCAATCGAGTCTTTGTCGGTGGACTCCTTCAAAATGCTCGTGGTCACGCGGGTCGTCGCCTGCATTCTCGTTTTGCCGCTTTTGACTGTATTCATGGACTTCGCCAGTTTGGCCGGAGGATTTTTCTCTGAGCACCTCACTTCCCACATCTCGCTGCAACTGTATATGAGTAGTGCTTTCAAGAACGTGGAATGGGCTAACTTCATTCCGCCCACGCTAAAGACCTGCGTTTTCGGCTTCATCATCGGCACCGTGTCGGGGTTTTTTGGATACACGACCAAGGAAGGGTCCCAAGGAGTCCAGCGGGCTGCCACGAACAGCGTGGTCCTATCCTCCCTCCTGATCATCGTGGTGGATGTCATTCTGGTGAAGGTCATCTTCTTTTTCTTTCCCGGGCAAGCCATATGAGCGATCCGGTGGCGGTTGAGTTCCAGAACGTATCCAAGAACTTCGGGAATAGAAAGGTCCTGGTCGACGTGTCGTTCAGCCTGGGCGAAGGCAAGGCGCTTTGCATCCTTGGACGCAGCGGCATGGGCAAGACCGTCACTCTCAAATTAATGGATGGCCTGCTGAAGCCAGACAGCGGAAAAATTTGCATCGAGTCGGAAGACATCGCTCAAGTTGGCGAGAAAGATCTCTCTCGTGTTCGGCGCAAGATCGGCTTTCTCTTTCAAAGTGGCGCTCTGTTTGACTCGTTTACGGTGGGAGAGAACCTTGCTTTGCCGCTCCACCGCTTGGACAAGACGAAGTCTTTACCCGAGATCAAGCGGGTCATAGACGAAACGCTGAAACGCGTTGGGCTCGATCACGACAAGGATAAGATGCCGGCCGAGCTTTCGGGAGGCATGAGCAAACGGGCGGGTCTGGCACGGGCCCTCGTCCTGAATCCAAAGCTGCTATTGGCCGATGAGCCTACCAGCGGGCTTGACCAGATCACCGCTTCAGAGATAGACAACCTTCTGATCAAAGTGAAGAAAGAGCTTCATACGACGCTCGTCATCGTCACCCATGATGTGCGGAGCGCGCGGAGAGTTGCCGACCACATCGCCATACTCGACCAAGGGTGCCTGGTCGGCTTTGGCACGGCTTCTGAACTAGAGAAAAGCGACAACGAAGTCGTGCGACAACTTGTGTCGGAGTCCTGTATATGAAGATCAATTATGCCGCCATCGGCGTATTCGTTTTTTCTGCTGTCGTGCTGTTCAGTGTCGGCTTGTTCCTGATCGGAAACAGCCACGAGGCCTTTAGCCATCATGTGGATTTCTTTACTGAACTGACCAACACGAACGGAATCTCACCAGGGTCTAAGGCAAAAGTCTCTGGTTTTAACGCGGGCCAGGTCAACGCAATTCAGATACCGGATCGTCCATCTGGCAAATTCAGGTTGAAGCTGCATGTGGATGACAAACTTCATAAGCTCATTCGCGAGGATTCGTTCGTAACGGTGGAATCCGACGGCCTTGTCGGAGACAAGTTCTTGCTGATCCATGATGGCAGCGACCAAGCTCAGCAGGCACCCGGCGGAGCGACACTGCGCGGCCAGGAACCCATCGAACTCTCCGCCGTGATTGCAAAGATGACGGGCGTAATGGATCAGGCAAATGCCACCATGGGAGATATAAGGACCAAAGCCGATGGCACGCTCGATGTAATTAGCGCAACTATCAACAACGCGAACGGAATCGTGGACGACATGCGGAGTGGAAAGGGTACGGTAGGCATGCTGCTCACCGACCAGCAAACATCGAACTCGGTAAAAGCAGCGGTGGGGAATGCGCAGCAGGCCACCGCCAATTTGGATCAGGTATCCGTTCAGGCGACGCAGGTGATGACAGACTTCCAGTCGCGAGGCCTCCCCCAGAAAGCTGAGGACACCCTAAACAACGCAAAGGACGCCTCCCGGAATCTTGATCAAACCTCCCGGCAACTGAATGTAGCCTTGAACGAGGCGCTGGGTCCTGACCGCGCCGGTGATAACGCCGCGGAGAATATCAGGGAATCCCTGGCGAATGTAAATCTCGCAACCGCCAACATGGCTGAAGATACCGAGGCCCTCAAACACGAGTTTTTCTTCCGGGGATTTTTCAAAAAGAGAGGCTTTTATAGTTTGCAAGAGCTGACTCCCGATCAATATCGCAGCAACTCTTACTTCGAAAGCCAAAGAAACCAACGCGCTTGGCTGAATGCGACGGATGCGTTCGCGACGGACGCCAAAGGGAATGAAGTCCTTTCCCCTGCAGGTGAGCAGCAAATCGATCAGATCATCGGCACCGTCAAAAACTCGGTCATCGACCAACCAATTATCGTCGAAGGTTATTCGAATCAGATTTTGGTCGCCGATGAAATGGTTGCATCAAGGTCTCGTTCGATACTGGTCGCGCATTACCTTGAGGAGCACTTCCATCTCAGCGCCAGGAACATCGGGCTGATGCCGCTGAATGCTACCGCGCCTGCGTCTTCCGGCAAAACCTCTTGGAACGGCGCTTGCGTCGTACTACTCGCTGGAGTGAAATGAACTTAAATTCCGGAAGATGATGTTAGGGAGCCTGCAGCCGTACGAATTGTTTGGTTGTGCGGAGTTACACGTGTAGCGGAAGCACATCCTGGGGCACAATTCCCATTGCGTCTGCGCCCTGTTGCTTCAATGCAATCCGAATCGATGAGTAGGCATCAGCAACGAAATGAAACTGCGGAACGGTCGCGAATATCTCGAATCACAATGAGTAAGCGCTCAGAGCGGCATTCGGCGACCGACGCACGACGCCATCAGGCAGAAATCTTCGCCCAGTACACCTGATCATCTTGCGCCAATTTGATCGGATGAGTCTATATCGAAGCCTGCCTCAGGTAGGGAAAAAGTCGCTACTCCGGAGATGCAGCGCAGAAGCGGCCCAGCCCCCCGGTCACCCTCCAGTGCCATCAACTGCGGAAACAATTCGATAGAAATGATGGCTGGTACTCCGATGGTGTCGGAATAAGCGGCGGCGAGCGCCAGGGGCATATCAACGTGCCATTGATCAATCATTGTCTTCAGTTGAACATGGGTAACCAGCGGCTGGTCGCAGGTGGTAATGAGCACCGCCCCAATCGATTTGGCCGAAATATATTGTAAGCCGACCTTTATGGTTGAAGACATTCCCTGCGCTGCATCTTCATTAATCACGAACGGGAACCCCAGTCGTATCAGAAGTTCCTGATGCGCTTCGGCATCCGGCCTGAGAACGGCTACCAGAGGCTCTGCGCCGGATTCTTTGAGCGCGGCTGCGGCTCGCTGCAAGAGGGTCATTCCTCTGAACCGGGCCGTTTGTTTGTCGCCTCGAAAACGGCGGGATCGACCTGCCGCCAACAATATTCCGCCGACCCGCATAAACACCTTGGAAGTATCGTGCATTTACCGAGCTTAGCCTAAACGGCCGTGCCGATTTGCGCCCCGTTGGCTTTAAGGAGTTTATCTGATGAGTCCATGTTGTCCTCTGCACTGCTTCGATGCGGGGAAGGGCCGTAACCGGCCATCATCCGAAAGATGACAGGCCAAACAGAAGGTCGAGAACGAGTTCCTTATTCACCGTGCTGTAGATCTCTCCCCGCTTCACGGCGCGACCCAAAAGTTTCGCCCACTGCGTGATCGCTCCAGCGTTGCGCTGGCGCAAATCAATTTTGCGGCACTGGACGATATGAGTGGTCTGTTTTGCTCAGTCCCGCACCCATACCCATAGCCATACTGTGCGCTCATCGATACAGAGTCTGCATTCCAGACTCCGACGGAATTTCCTATTCTGGTCGATGTTGAAAAGCCGCAGAGCGCCCTTAGTGCAACCGAGCAAGAGGAGACTCATGACAATTGCCGCGTTTTCTTATCACGATCCTACTAGCCTCCCCGAGGCCCTGCAGCTCTTGGAGAAGCTTGACGACGCAAAGCCACTAGCGGGGGGCCAGTCGCTAGTGCCTTACTTGTTCTTTCGGATGCAGCGCCACCGCCATTTGATAGATCTGAACAACATTCCGGAGCTCTCGTATTGCTCGACGGAGCAGGGCTTCCTGCGTATTGGCGCGATGGCGCGGCAGCGCACTCTGCTTGAATCGAAGCTGATTGGCGAGGTTTGTCCGATCCTGCAGGACGCCCTTCACCTGATCGGGCATCAGGCGACGCGCACACGAGGAACGATTGGCGGCAGTTTGTGCAATATGGACCCGAGCGCCGAGCTTTTCGGCGTGGCGGCGCTTCATAATGCCACTCTTCGCGTGCGGAGCTCTCGCGGAGAGCGCGAAATCGGAGTGAGCGACTGGGCTGAGACGTTCATGAAACCATCGATGGCCGCAGACGAGATGCTCTGTGAGATCAGGTGGAAACTTTGGCCAAAAGGACATGGGCATGCTTTCCAGGAATTTTCGAAGCGCCACCACGATTATGCAATCGTAGCCAGCGGAGCGCTTATGACTCACGATGGAGACGGCAAGATCAAGCAGGTCTCATTGATGGTGATCGGCCTCGGCATCAAGCCGACTCGATTGACCGAAGCCGAAGAGATGCTCACGGGCAAAGCACCCACAGCGGAACTTTTTGCCAAGGCAGCCAAGAGCGTCCGCCAATACGAGCTATTCCCGGAAGAATTCGCTAATCAGGGCTATCCGCGTCGCTTCGTTTCCGCGCAATTTCGCCACCACTTGGGCGAGGTGTATGCGCGGCGGGTTATGGAAGCCGCCTGGCAGCGCGCTATCGGGCAAGAGGCAGGGGGGCCGAAGTAATATGGCGACCGCTGAAGTTCAATTGACGAAAATTGAAAATTCCGCGACGAAGAGGGTAGTAACGCTAACTGTGAACGGTGTACAGCACAGCGTTGAGACATCGACGCGGACGACGCTCGCTGTTTTTTTACGTGAAGCCTTGCGCCTCACTGGGACACATATAGGGTGCGCGCATGGCGTTTGCGGGGCATGCACGGTGATGATGGATGGCGAGTCCGTTCGGAGCTGTCTCATGTTCGCGGTCCAGGCACACGGTCATGACATTCAGACTGTTGAGGGTCTGAGCCATGGAGGGGAGCTGGCGCCGCTGCAGGCCTGCTTCCGTACCCACCACGCACTGCAGTGCGGCTACTGCACGGCTGGTTTCCTGATCACGCTCACGGATTTCCTGAGCCACAATCCAGACCCGACGGAGCAGCAAGTGCGTCAGGCGTTGACCGGTAATCTTTGCCGGTGCACGGGATACAAGAACATCGTCGAGGCGGCCATGGACGCCGCCAGGCAGATGCGCGCGAAGGGGGAGGCGGCGGCATGAAAAACCAAAGACAGCAATTTGTCGGCACTCCCGTAGAGCGCGTTGAAGACCATCGTTTGATTACTGGAAAGGGGCGGTATACGGGCGACCTTCGGCCAGAAGGCTCCTGGACTGCTCATTTTCTGCGGAGTCGTCACGCTCACGCGAGATGGTCAAAGATAGACGTATCCTCCGCAAGCGCGTTGCCAGGGGTGCATGCGGTCTTCTCTTTCGATGATCTCCCTTCTAATCTGCGCGACAAACCCTTTCCCCTGCTGGTGCCGAATCCTTTGATCCAGCAGCCCTTGACGTTTACCACGCTGGCAAATCATGAAGCGTGTTACGTCGGAGAGCCGATCGCCGTGATCGTTGCGGATTCCCGCGATATCGCCGAAGACGCCTCCGAGCTGATCTTTATCGATTACGAGGTGCTCGGGGTTGCCAGCAATCCCCGCGACGCGGCCAAACCCGATGCTCCGCTGGCCCATCTGTCCTCGAAAAACAACATCGCTGCTGTCCTCAACACGAATATAGGAAATGCNNATGATCCGAACGATCATCGGATCGATGCTGGGACTGGACGACACCAAGTTGAGGGTTGTTTGCCCGGACGTAGGAGGCGGATTCGGCCCCAAGGGCATCGTGTATCACGAAGAGGTAGTTGTAAGTTGGTTGGCCATGGAGCTCAATCATCCAGTGACCTGGTCTGAAGACCGCCACGAGCAATGTACCGCGACCGGCCAGGAACGAGACCAATACGCCGAAGCAGACGTCGCCTTCGACGATGACGGGCGGCTGCTTGGGATCAATGTTTCGATCTTTCACGACATGGGAGCCTATCTGCCCTGGGGCATCATTCAACCGTGGATAGGAGCCACTACCTTGCCCGGGCCTTATGTTCTTCCGACCTACCAGATGGACCTTACCCTCACATTGACCAACAAGGTGCCGAGCGTACCACTGCGCGGAAACGGACGTCCGCAGGCGGTGTTCGTCATGGAGCGCTTGATGGATCGCATCGCTCAATATCTAGGCAAGGACCCCGCGGCTATCCGGAAACTGAATATGGTCAGGCCGGAACAGATGCCCTACAAGGTCGGCATATTAGGACGCGATAACAGCCCGGTCACCTACGATAGCGGCGATTATCCCGCTTGCCAGCAACTGGCCTTGGATCAGGCTAACTACTCGACGTTGAAGGAGCGGCAGCAAAAGGCGCTCAAGGAAGGCCGTTATCTCGGTATCGGCATTGGTAATGTAGTCGAGACTACGGGTCTCGGTCCGCACGAAGGGTCGACCGTCCGCGTGCTCTCTTCCGGCAAAATCGGCATATTCACCGGAGCAGCAGCGCAGGGACAAGGGCACGCGACGGTCCTCACTCAGGTTGCCGCTGACGCCTTTGGAACCGATCTCGACCAGATTGAATATTTCGCGGCAGATACCACGCTGTTTCCTAACGGAGTCGGAACATTCGCCAGCCGCGTGGCGGTAAACGCCGGTTCCTCTGTCCACAATGCATCCGGCAAACTCCGCGAACAGGTCTTGGAAATTGCTGCCGATCAAATGGGCATCCCGAAGGAAGACATCGACATTCTGCCAGGCAAGGTCAAGGTAAAGGATGAGGCGTCGGAGAAGATCGAAAAAGGCAAGCCCAAGGAGATCGCGTTCGCCAAGTTGCTGCTGATGTCAAATGGCATCCCGGGCTATTCAGCCACCGGTCACGGCAATCCCGGCCTGTCAGCCACGGATTATTTCTCCCCGGCCCAAGCTACCTATTCCAACGCAACACATGTTGTTGAGGTTGAGGTGGACGTGGAGACCGGACTCGTGGAGATTCTTCGTTACATAGTTGCTCACGACTGCGGCAGAGTTCTGAACCCGCTCATTGTGCATGGTCAGATCCAAGGCGGCGTGGCGCACGGCATTGGCAACGCGCTTTACGAATACATGAACTACGACGAGCACGCGCAACCGCAAACCACCACCTTGGAGGAGTACCTGCTTCCGGCTGTGCTCGACGTACCGAATGTCGAGATCGTGCAGATGGAAAGCCCGACGCCGCTGAACCCGCTTGGGATCAAAGGAGCTGGAGAGAGCGGAACCATTCCGGCGGCAGCGGCCATTATCGCGGCCATCGAGAATGCGCTGCAGCCGTTCGACATCAAAATATCGCAATGTCCGATACAGGCTGAACACATCGTTGAGATGATCGGGCGTTCTAAAGCCGGGGCACGCGCGGCGGAAAGCTTGGTGGAAGGATAGTTATGGCAGACTCATTCCTCATTGACGCTACAGGTCCGGTTGTCCGAATTCGCCTGAATCGCCCTGAAAAGGGCAATGCATTTACCCCGGAAATGATGCACAGCTTCGCGGGTCTCATTCGGGAGCATGGAGAATCCGCTGAAACTCGTCTGATTTCTCTGACGGCGGAAGGCAAGATGTTCTCCATGGGACGTGACCCGAACACGCCGAAGCCCGAAAAGGAACCAACGCCTTATGAACTCCGCAAAACTGTGATGGCGGGGGTGCTGGGGGCTTATCAGGCGATACGGGACACGCCTGTGCCGGTGGTGGCGTGCGTGCAGGGAGACGCTCTGGGGTTCGGCGCGGCGCTGGCTGGATGCTGCGATATCACCTTGGTGTCGTCCGCAGCCCGATTTGCATTTCCTGAGATCGAGCACAATATTCCTGCAACGCTTGGCGTCTCCGCCGTTCTTCCTACCGTTCCGCTAAAAGCGGCCAAGTGGTTGGCTTACTCCGCCGAGACGATAAATGCCGAAGAAGCAGTAGCGGTTGGATTGGCAAGCAAGGTCCTGCCCGCAGAAGGATTCCTTGGCGCCTGCGAGCAAGTGTTGACTGCTTTGGCGGTCAAGCCGCGCACCACGCTTGAAGTGCTCAAACT
>PMHI01000401.1:0-7991 GCA_003156615.1 Acidobacteriaceae bacterium
ATTTCTATTCAGTCTTGACAAAGGCTCCCAGGCAGGCTTGTGATCGAGACCGTATTGCCGTATACTTAACTTCGAACGAACGTTCGAATCAGCGTCCGCCTGGGTGGGACTTATGGGGAGTCCGTCAACCGCAGCACGAGTTTCTACCCGGCGGCTTCGTGCCGTGCCCGCACCGGCTACGCGCTTTGACCGGCGGTTGGCGGAGATCCTCACCCACGCCACTGAAGTCTTCTGCAAGAAGGGATATGAAGGTGCTTCGATGCGCGATCTTTCACGCGCGAGCGGCATGTCGCTGGCCGGCCTTTATTACTACTTTGAGTCCAAAGAGCGACTGCTCTTCCTGATCCAGAAACACACCTTCACAACCATCGTGCAGCGGCTGAAAACGAGGCTAGAGGGCGTGAGTGATCCGGAACAGCAAATCCGCATCTTCATTCTCAATCATTTGGAATATTTTCTCGCCAATCCGGCGAGCATGAAGGTACTGTCGCATGAGGCCGAAGCGCTGAAAAACGGCTTCGCCTCGGAAATCGCGGCCATCAAGCGCGAATACTACCGCATCTGCGTGGGATTGCTGGACGAGTTGAAGAGCGACCGGGATTTGGAATTCTCCACCCGCATCGCGGTACTCGGCCTGTTTGGCATGATGAACTGGATCTACACTTGGCACAACGCGCGGGTCGATGCCGATGCCGACGAGCTGGCGGGCGAGATGAGCAATATCTTTCTGCGCGGCATTACAGCGAATGCTAAGAGCCGCAAATCGGCATGACCGCAGTTCGAAAGCGAGCTATGGGCGATTTAGGGGACCAAGATCGGGATGGAGTTTGGACATTCGAGAGATTGATCTAAAGATTACGAGGACATAAAGGAGTCACAGACATGGCGACCACAATGCAGCCGACGACCGGCGAAACCACCAAGCAGCTTATCAACTACCGCAAGGACGGCGGCGTAGCAGTGATCGAGATGTGCGATCCGCCGGCAAATACCTACACCTACGAGATGAACCGGCAGCTCGATGAGGCAATCCTTCGCGCGCGCATGGAGAATGACGTCTACGTCATTTTGCTGACGGGGGCGGGCGACAAATTTTTCTCGGCTGGGGCGAACATCAAGATGCTTTCGAGCGTCGATCCGACCTTCAAGTATTACTTTTGCCTGCACGCCAACGAGATGCTGCTGCGGCTGGAGCACACGCCCAAGCTGGTGATCGCGGCGATCAATGGCCACTGCGTCGGCGGCGGCCTGGAGATTGCGATGGCCGCCGACATTCGCATCGCACGCAAGGACGCGGGCAAGATCGGTCTGCCGGAAGTGAATCTGGGCGTGCTTCCCGGCACCGGGGGCACGCAGCGGCTCTCCCGGCTGGTGGGGAAGAGCAAGGCCATCGAACTGATGGTCACGGGCAATACGTTTTCCTTTGAAGAGGCGCAGGAGCTCGGCATCATCAACGACATCTACGAGCGCGATGGCTTCATGGACAACATGATGGAGTACGCCAAACAGTTCTGTCCGCCGAACAAGGCCGCCAAAGCCGTGGGACGGATCAAGCGCGCGGTACAGACAGGATGGGAGATTCCCATGGAGTCGGCGCTGGCGGTGGAGCGCGAGAACCAACAACTGCTCTTCCAGAGCGAGGATGCGAAGGAAGGCCTGGCTGCGTACGTGGAGAAGCGGCCGGCGGTTTTCAAAGCGAAGTAGTTCGGAGACTCAGTCATCAAATCTCGAGGTTGCGATGCCAGGCAAAGTAGCGAAAATCGGAACGTTCAGTGACTGGATTGGCATGTTCAACGATTGGCGCAAGGACATCGGCGTCAACACGGCGGACATGGAGGCCTTTCACTTCGACACGCTCTATGGCGCGATCGATACGGAGGAGATCGAGTTCGGCTCGTACAAGGGCCGGCGCAAGTGGGAGAACCTGCGCCAGATTCCCACCCAGCAGATGCGGGACGCGCTGATGAACATGATTGTTTATCAAGGCGACACCGAGTTCGCCAGCGTCGAGCAACAACGCAACCTCCTCGAAAATGCACCCACTGACTGGGACCGCCGTGCTATCACCCGTGTGATGATTGAAGAAATGCGCCACGGTTGGCAGATGTGCGCGCTGCTGGTCGATCACTTCGGCTATTCCGGAAAGGTCGAGGCGCAGAAAATGCTGGAGCGCCGCTCCTTCGACAACAAGCGCCTGCTGGGCGCATTCAATGTCGACGTCGACAACTGGATGGACTTCTTCACCTACACCGACTTCGTCGATCGCGACGGCAAATTCCAGCTGCAGATGCTGAAGTATTCGGCTTTCGCGCCGCTGGGGCGGTCGATGTCGTACATGCTGCGCGAAGAGGCATTTCACATGGGCACGGGTAACGACGGCCTCCGGCGGATTGTGGAAGCGGGCGTAATCCCAGGCTGGCTGATTCAGAAATATCTCAACAAGTGGATTTCAAGTTCTTACGACCTGTTCGGTACCGACCATTCTTCGTCTGCGCACTGGGCCTACGTGTGGGGCGTCAAGGGACGCTACGACGAGCCTAAAAACGAGCACGCCCCTGACCTCGACGATTTGAACGATTACAATCGCCATCTCTATCGCGACGAAGTAGCGGGCCTGATTGAGCGCTTCAATGGCGCTTTGAAGCCCGGGCAGCCGAAGCTATATGCGCCGCACATCAAATTTAATCGCGAAATCGGGCGCTGGGCAGGTCAGAGGTTCCACGCGCAAACCGGCGAACCGATCGACGACCGTGCCTACGCAGAACACCTGAAAGACTACATGCCTGGTCCGGCAGACAAGAAGTTATTGCTCGACATTATCGAGACCGAGAAGAAGTGGATTGCCGAGAAAACCGGCGCCCGCGATCCGCTGGCGAGCATCGGGGAAGTGCGGAAGTCGGCGATTAATCTGTAGCGCGAACCGCTCTTGGTATGGAGGCACGGAGAGAATCAGGATGAGAACCGCCGTGGAATCCAAACTCGCTCGGTTGACAGTGGATATCGGCGCTCCCGTGGCGCGAGTGGTTCTACGGAATGTGCCCTTGAACGTCATCGACATTCCGATGATGGAGGAGTTGGTGCAGGCGCTGGGGGAGATCGAAGCGCGTTCGGATGTTTCTGTCCTCGTGCTGAGCGGGGAGGGCAGAGCGTTTTCGGCGGGCGTCGATGTGGCGGCGCACACTGTCGACAAGGTCGAGTCCATGCTGCGCAAGTTTCACGCCGTGGTTCGANNTTCGGCGCAGTGGGGATTTCCGGAGATCAAGCTGGGCTGTTATCCGCCGGTGGCGTGTACGGCTCTGGCTGCGCTGGTGGGGCAAAAGCGCGCCGCGGAACTGATTCTTACCGGCAGGACGATTAGCGGCATCGCGGCAGCGGAGATAGGGCTGGCCAACCGCGCTGTTCCCGATGAAGAACTCGCGCCCGTGGTCGACCATACCGTGCAGGAACTNNCTCAGGCTGAGTCCCGCGGCGTTGGCGGTGACAAAAAAGGCCCTCTACGCATGGGATGCGATGCACTTCGATAAGGGCTTGGCGCGCGCTGAGAAGATTTATCTGGAAGACTTGATGAAGACTGCGGACGCGCAGCAGGGCATCCGAGCCTTTCTGGAAAAACGCGAGCCCAAGTGGACAGGGAACTAGCTGCGGCGACGAAAAGTATGGACTACGAGATTACGCCCGAAGAAGTGAAGATGAAGATCGACCAGGGCGAGGCGTTCACGCTGCTCGACGTGCGGGAGCCATGGGAGTTTGAAGCTGCGCACATGGCTGGAGCAAAGCTGCTGCCGATGGGAGATGTCCCATCGCGCGCGCATCAGGAATTGGATCCGGAAGACTACATCGTGGTGATTTGCCATCACGGCGTGCGCTCGATGAATGTGACCGCTTGGCTGCGGCAGCAAGGATTCGAGAAAGCACAATCCATGCGGGGCGGCATCGACGCCTGGTCCCGACGCGTAGATGGAAAGGTGCCGGTTTACTGAAGCTCCGAACTGCCCACTTCTGGCAACTCGCCAGGCAGTGAAACGTCTCGCCGTTTGCTCGAAGCCGGGGGACGAGAAGCGGTCTTTATGAAAAAAGAACTCGTCGAACTCAAAGTCAACGGCCGCACTCACGAGCTTGCCATCGAGCCAAGCGCGTTGCTGCTGGACGTGCTGCGCCAGGAGTTGGGGCTCACCGGCTCCAAGCGCGGCTGCGATGAGTCTTCGTGCGGGGCCTGTACCGTGCAGGTGGATGGGGTTGCCATGATGTCCTGCACACTGCTGGCCGCAGGCTGCCAAGAGCAGGAGATCACAACCATCGAGGGCGTGGGCGAGCACGGCAGTCTGGCGGCGATTCAAAAGGCATACGGCGATTGGGGCGGCGCACAATGCGGATTCTGTACGCCGGGATTCATCATGACGGTGAAGTCGCTGATGGCCGAGAACCCTGATCCATCCGAAGCCGAGGTTCGTGCCGCATTGAGCAGCAATCTGTGCCGCTGCACCGGCTATAGCCAGATGTATCGGGCGATCCGGTCAGCGATTCGAGCGGAACAGCTCGGAGCGTGCAGTGCCGACTAGCAACTACCGAGAATACGAATGAGTGAGTTCTCCATCATCGGCAAGCCTACCGCCATGGTTGACGCGGCGGAAAAGACCACGGGTGCCGGCAAATACACTGACGATCTCAGCCTGCCCAACATGCTGATCGGGAAGATTCTGCACTCTCCGTATCCGCATGCGCGCATTACGCGCATTGATGCCAGCCGCGCCGAGAAGCTCGACGGTGTGGTCGCTGTGGTCGTCGGCACGGATGCGCCCAAGCCTTACGGAATTCTTCCCGTCGGTCATGATGAGCACGCGCTGGCTCTCGATAAAGTGCGTTACGTCGGCGACAACGTCGCATGCGTGGTCGCTATTTCTGAAGCCATCGCCGAGCGAGCGCTGGAACTGATCGATGTGCAGTACGAAGTGCTTCCTGCCTACTTCGATCCGGAAGAGTCGATGAAGGCACAGACCGATCTCATCCACGACAACAAACCTGGCAATTTGGAGAAGGACTATCACCACGCCTTCGGCGACCCCGACAAGGGTTTTGCCGAAGCAGAGCATATGGTCGAAGCGCGCTTCATCGCGAACGAAGTGACGCACGCCGCCATGGAACCGCACTGCACGCTGGCGTCGTTCGAGCTCGATCCGCATACCGGCAAGCTCGGGCGTCTGACCGTCTGGTCCTCGACCCAGGTTCCTTACTACTTGCAGCATAAGCTGTCACTGGTGCTGGAAATGCCGATGTCGCAGATTCGCGTGATCAAGCCGCTGGTGGGCGGCGGATTCGGCGGCAAGAGTGAAGTCATTCCTCTCGAGATCATCGCCGCAGTGGCGGCGCGCAAGGCGCAAGCGCCGGTAAAGATTACCTATACCCGGGAAGAAGTGTTCTGGGCGCATCGCGGGCGTCCCCGCACCATCATCGACCTGAAGACCGGCGTAAAGAACGACGGCCGCATCACTTCGGTGAAGGCGCGCGTGGTGCAGGATGGTGGCGCCTATTGCTCTTACGGCGTGGTTACGATTCTGTACTCCGGAGCTTTGCTGGGCGCGCTCTACGACATCCCGAATATTCAGTATGACGGCTATCGCGTGCTCACCAACAAGCCTGCGTGCGGAGCGATGCGCGGCCACGGGACCGTCAACGTGCGCTTCGCCTTTGAATCGCAGCTCGACGAACTCGCTGCGAAGATTGGAATGGATCCGGCGGAGATTCGGCAGCGCAATCTGCTGAAGCCGCCGTGCATTACCGTGAACGGCCTGCGCGTCCAGAGTTACGGACTACCGGAGTGCATAGAGAAGACCGTGGAACGCTCGGGCTGGAAACAGCGCAGGGGCAAACTGCCCAAGGGACGCGGCTTGGGCATTGCTTGCAGCCACTATGTGAGCGGGGCGGCGAATTCGATTATTCGTTCCGACATGCCGCATTCCACCGTGAATATGAAGATCGATCGTGATGGAGGCGTGGTGGTGTACACCGGCGCGTCCGAAATCGGCCAGGGCTCGGACACGATGACGGCGCAGGTGGCCGCCGAAGTGCTGGGATGCTCGCTGGCACGCGTGAGAGTAATCGCGGCCGACACCGACCTGACGCCGATCGATATCGGATCGTATTCCAGCCGCGTGACGTTCATGGCGGGCAATGCGACGATGCGGGCGGCAGAAGACGTGAAGAAGAGAATCGCAGCGGCGGCAGCAACGAAGATGAACTGTGCCGCGGAAGACCTCGCATTCCGCGACGATCTCGTCTTCAAGAAGGGAACTGCTGCGCCGGTCGTGAAGAAGGATCAAGCCGAGGAGATGGACGTGACCCAGGCCGGTGCTTCGGTCAGCGGGCGCGTGGAAGGCCAGATTCTGCGCGGCTCGTTGCAGCAGAAACGCAAAGAGGAGGGCCCGAAAGAATGGATGACTTTCGAGGAAGCCGTGGTCGCGGCGATTGATTTCCACGGCGCGCTGACCGGGACGGGTTCTTACGCGCCTCCGCCCGAGGCCCGCGGTGGCAAACACAAGGGGGGAGGCGTCGGACCATCGCCGGCTTATTCTTATTCGGCTCAGGTGGCCGAAGTCAGCGTGGATGAAGACACCGGCGAAGTGACGGTACACAAAGTGTGGGCCGCGCACGATTGCGGACGCGCGCTGAATCCGGTTTCGGTGGAAGGCCAAATCATTGGCTCGGTGTGGATGGGCATGGGGCAGGCGCTTACCGAAGAAATGGTTTGGAAAGACGGCATGCTGATGAATGCTGGAATGCTCGAATACCGCAGTCCGTCGTCGGTGGAGTCGCCCGAAGTGGAGCCTATCATCGTAGAGAGCATTGATCCCGAAGGTCCGTTTGGCGCCAAGGAATGCAGCGAGGGATCGCTGGCGGCAACGATTCCTGCCATCGCGAATGCGATTTACGACGCGGTCGGCGTGCGCTTGCATGAGTCTCCGTTCACACCCGAGCGCGTGCTGGCGGCGCTGCGGGCCAAGAGACATAGCAAGGCTTTGAACCTGACCGAGGGAGTCGACCCAACATCACCCACACGTTTTCGCGAGCATGGGGGATCTCTCTGCTTCAAGGGCAAAGGACCGGAGCGGCATGCGCTCGATCCGGCGCGCCGCGAAGCACCCATGTCGGCGGGAGGTGCGGATTGAGCCTTCCGCAGTTCCGGCTGCTGCGCCCGCGCGACGTCGATCATGCGGTTGAGTCTCTTGCCAGGTATTCCGCCCATATTCGCGTCCTCGCCGGCGGCACTGACCTGATTCCATCGATGCGGCAAAAGCTGTTTGAGCCGGAGTATGTGCTTGATTTGCGCGGTATCGCCGAGTTGCGTGGAATCCGCCCACAAGCCAACGGAGCGGTCACCATCGGCGCGCTCACCGCTCTCAGCGCGATTGAGAAATCACCATACCTGCGCCAGCACTTCCCGGTCCTCAGCGAAGCGGCGGCCACCGTGGCATCGCCGGTGCTGCGCAACATGGGCACGCTGGGCGGTAACATTTGCCTTGACACGCGCTGCCTCTGGTACAACCAGTCGTTGACCTGGCGCAAGGGTTGCGGGTTTTGCATTAAGAAAGATGGCAATCTCTGCCACGTCGCTCCCGGCGGCACGAAATGCTGGGCTGCGTTTTCCGGGGATACACCGCCGGCGTTACTTTGTCTGAACGCGGAAATTGAAATCGCAGGCCCAAACGGTACGCGACGCATGCCTTTGCAAGAGTTCTACACCGGAGACGGGGAGAATTACCGCAAGCTGCAGCCGAACGAACTGGTTACGCACGCCTTCCTGCCTGCGGAATCGGCAGACTATCGCGGCGTCTATCGCAAGCTGCGGGTTCGCGGATCCATCGATTATCCTCTGGCCGGCGTTGCCGTCGTGATGAAGCGGTCGAACGGATACGTGGCGGATGCGAGGATCGCAATGACGGCAGTGAATCCCGCGCCTGTCCTGGTACACCGGGCCGGGGAGATGCTGATCGGAA
>PMHI01000401.1:8029-11015 GCA_003156615.1 Acidobacteriaceae bacterium
TTCACCAAACGCGCGGTGCTGGCTGCGGCCGGCAATTGAAGCAAACGACTTCGGCAAACAAATGAGCCCCAACGAATGATTACTGACTGCCACATCCATATCCAGCCGATGGAGATGTTCAAGCCCCACGCGCTGGCACTGATGAAAAAGAAGCGGCCGAACTTCGAACAGATTGTCGAGTTCTGCCGTTCGCCCAAGGCATTCCTCAACTATCTCGACGCCTCCGGCATAGACCGTGCGGTGCTCATCAACTACGTGGCGCCGGAGGTGATCGGATTCACCAACGGCGTAAATCAATTCATCGCGGACTACGTTAAAGAAGATCCCAAGCGTTTGCTTTCCTGCGGCAGCCTGCATCCGCGGCATACCACGAACGTGCTGGCCGACATGGAGCAGATTCTGCGGCTGGGAATCCGTATGATCAAGATCCATCCGCCTCACCAACTTCTGTTTCCCAACGACTATCTGAACGGCGTCAAGGAACTGGAAATTATTTACCGCGCTGCCGAGGCCAACGGGGTGCCGGTCATGTTTCACACGGGAACCTCCATCTTCCCTGGAGCGCGAAACAAATACGGCGATCCCATGTACGTGGACGATGTGGCCGTCGATTTTCCAAAACTAAAGATCCTGCTGGCGCATGGGGGCCGTCCGCTCTGGATGCAAACCGCGTTTTTTCTAATCCGCCGCCATGCCAACGTCTATCTCGACATCAGCGGCATCCCGCCCAAGAGCTTGCTCCAATACTTTCCCCGCCTCGATGAGATTGTCGAAAAGACTCTGTTCGGAACGGACTGGCCAGGTCCGGGCGTGCCGGAAATCAAGAAGAATCTTGACGACTTTTGCGCGTTGCCGTTGGAAAAAAGGCTTCAGCAGCAGATTCTGAGCAAGACGGCGCTGACGATTTGGCCGGCTTGATCTCGCCCTATTTCGGCTTCGCATCCTGGCACCTGGCTGGGTTTTCGCGTATAAAAGTAAGGTTGCATCCCCCGCGCACCCCCTCGTGCGGCTCGGGCAACGGGTAATCAATCCAATTGAGCGAGAGACTATGTCGAGCGTGAGCAGCACTTCTGCCCCGAAAGGACTGGAAGGCATTGTTGCTACCAACTCCAGCATTTGTTACATCGATGGCGACCGCGGCATTCTTGCCTATCGCGGCATTGACATTCATGAACTGGCCGACCACTCCAATTTTGAGGAGACCTGCTACCTGCTTTGGTTTGGGCGGTTGCCGAAGCCAGACGAGCTTAAGGATCTGCAGGAGCACTTGGCGCAAGAGCGTCACCTTGACCCAGCCATCATTCAGTTTCTGCGCAACATACCCAAGACCGCGCTGCCCATGGACGTGCTGCGCACCACGGTTTCGGCGCTGGCTTTCTACGATGCGGACGACAAGAACAACGATCACGATGCGAATGTTCGCAAAGCCATCCGGCTGACTTCTCAGATCGCGATGATCGTTGCCGCCTATGACCGGATTCGCAAGGGCAAGCCGGTGGTTGACCCCGACCGCTTGCTCTCGCACGCCGCCAATTTCCTGCTGCAATTGAATGGGACCAAGCCTTCTACCACGGCCGAGCGGGCGCTCGATATTGCCCTGATCCTGCATGCGGACCATGAGCTGAATGCGTCCACATTCGCGGCTCGCGTGACTGCCGCGACCTTGTCGGACATGCACTCGGCGATCACATCGGCCATCGGCGCTCTAAAGGGACCGCTGCATGGCGGAGCCAATGAGGCTGTCTTCCACCTTCTGCAATCGATTGACCTCGAGAAAGCCGACCCGGTCGAGCACGTGCGCAACCTGCTGGCGCAAAAGAAAAAAGTCCCCGGCTTCGGCCATCGCGTCTATCACACGGAAGACCCGCGAGCCACACACCTGCGCGCGATGTCGCGNNCTGAACGCCAACGTGGATTTCTATTCCGCCTCCACCTATCACGTGCTGGGCATCGATGAAGATCTGTTCACCCCAGTATTCGCGGTCTCGCGTATCAGCGGCTGGGCAGCGCACGTGATTGAGCAACTCGACGATAACCGCCTGATTCGCCCCCGCGCCGAATATCTCGGGCCGGACTATCCCAACCATTACGTGGCGATGGAAAAGCGATAAGAGATCAGATCCGCAGGCATCGACAAGAGCGCCGTACGCCGTAGTTCCCACCTTTTCTGTGGCGCCTTTCGGGGTGCCATGGTCCTTTGTCGGTGAATGATTCCACCGGGCATCTCCAGGAAAGCAGGTAGAATAAGTACAGGCTATGCTGCGGATTTACCTCGATAATAACGCTACCACGCCGGTTCTTCCGGAAGTGTTCGAAGCCATGCGCCCCTATTTTGGCGAGCACTTTGGGAACGCGTCGTCGATCCACCATCATGGGCAGGAGACCCGTGCTGCTGTGGAGTGGGCGCGGGACTTGGTTGCGCAGCTGCTGGGTTGCCGGGCCCCGGAGATCGTCTTCACCAGCGGTGGGACCGAAGGCGACAATCTTGCGATCGCGGGATTGACCAGCGCGGGGGACCACATCATTACTTCGAGCATCGAGCACCATGCCGTGCTGCATGCCTGCAAGCGCTTGGAGGAGACGGGCTGCGAAGTGACGTACATGCCGGTGGATGGCCGCGGCCTGCTAGATCCCGACGATGTGCGGCGGGCATTGCGGCCCAACACAAAGCTGATCTCGATCATGATGGCCAACAACGAAACCGGAGTGTTGCAGCCGGTCGAGGAAATGGGAAAGATTGCCGCGGAGGCTGACGTTTGTTTTCACACGGATGCGGTGCAGGCCGCGAGCAAGGTTCCGATTGATGTGAAGCGGATTGGCTGTGATGCGCTTTCGATTTCCGGCCACAAGATGCACGCGCCGCAGGGCGTGGGGGCGCTCTACGTGCGCAAGGGGATCCGTGTTCAGCCGCTGTTTTATGGCGGGCGGCATGAACGTTCGCGCCGCGCCGGAACCGAGAACGTTCCCGGAATTGTCGCCCTTGGCA
>PMHI01000401.1:11022-15739 GCA_003156615.1 Acidobacteriaceae bacterium
TCTATTTCGAGCATATCGAGGGCGAGTCAATGGTCATTGCGCTTGACCTTAAAGGTCTCGCAGTTTCGACCGGCGCGGCCTGCTCGTCGGGAGCGATTGAGCCGTCCCACGTGCTGACCGCCATGGGCCTGCGAGCCGGTCGAACGCGTGCCAGCCTCCGCTTCAGCTTGGGCAAGCAGAACACTACGGAAGACATCGACATGGCACTCGCCCTGGTACCGGAGACGGTAGCGCGCTTGCGCGAGTTGTCGCCCGTGTATCGAACGCAAGCGGTCAGCTCTTAGCATGCAGAATCCCAAGACCATCGCCGTAGCTATGTCAGGCGGAGTCGACTCCTCCACCGTCGCGGCCATGCTGCGTGCCGAGGGACACAACGTTATCGGGCTGACCATGCAGCTCTGGAACCAGCGCCGCCTGGCCGAACACGAGGGCATGCCGGAGCAGGTAACCGGCCGCTGTTGCTCGCTCGACGATGTCTACGACGCCCGGCGAGTGGCCGAGCACATCGGTATTCCCTATTACGTCGTCAATCATGAAGAGCGCTTCGAGCGCGACGTGGTGCGTCCATTCGTGGCCGAATATCTTTCGGGACGAACGCCGATCCCTTGTAGTCTTTGCAACAATCACCTGAAGTTTGACCAGCTGCTCGTCGTCGCTCAACAGATCGGTGCCGATTGCGTTGCTACCGGCCACTACGCCCGCGTGGAGTTTGACGATTCCCGCGGACGCTGGTTGCTTAAGCGTCCTGCCGACCGCAGTAAGGACCAAACCTATTTCCTCTTTGGACTTACTCAGGAGCAGCTCAGCCGCACGCTGTTTCCTTTGGGCGGCATGACCAAGCCCGAGGTGCGTGAGCTGGCCCGCAAGCAGGGCCTAGCTCTGGCGGAGAAGCCCGATTCGCAGGAGATCTGCTTTGTCCCCGGCGGCGACTACAAGCGCTTCATCGACGCTTACCTCGCCGAGACTGGTGAAGCTCTTCCCGACACTGCCGGAGAACTGGTCACCGCGAACGGCGAAGTGATCGGCGAGCACAAGGGCATTCACAACTTCACCGTCGGCCAGCGCAAGGGCTTGGGTGTGGCGACCGGCTCGCCTCTCTATGTGATTCAAATCAACGGAGCCGACAAGCAGGTCGTGGTGGGCGGCGATGAGCATCTCTATTCGCGGACGCTGCGCGCCCGCCGCGTAAACCTGATATCCGTGGACGAGCTGGACGCGCCCATGCGCGTGTCCGTCAAGATTCGCCACCGCCATGAACCCGCTCCAGCTGTGCTCGAAAAGATTGCCGGTNNGGTCGTTGGCGGAGCCTGGATCACATAGCGAGACAGTTACACGCGAATGGGCCACAGCTCGGCTAAGGCGAGCGCCACCGCGATTCCCACCGAGACTTCCACAAAGCGATGCGAAGCCACGATCCACGCCGGACTTTGGTGCGCGATCAACAGGATGATGCTCAGAGTAATCGCCGCAAAGCGGTATGCGCCGCGAAATCGGAGAAGCGCGCAGAGCGCTCCGCAGAAAAAAATTGCCGCCGCGTACACCAGTGCGTTGGAGGGGAAAAACGTCATGACCAACGCGCCTAGCGCCGCGCCCAAGGCAGTCCCTGCAAAGCGCTGCCATGCCAGGGTTCTCGGATCGATGGTGGACTGAATAATCACGATGGCAGAGATCGGCGCCCAGTAAAACTCGGGAAGCTTCAAAGTGCGAGCCAGCAGCAGAGACACTACTGCCGCTACCGTGGTCCGTGCCGCATCCAGAACTGTGTCAACCGTCACCTTGTAGGGATTTGTCATGGTCGAAGCGGTCTCGCGGAACTAGTGTATTGCGTTTTGATGTTCTGTGGCCTCGGGGCCTTTCAGGTCGTCTCAGAAAGCCCCAGCTGGAGTCGCTTATGTGGCGCAGGTTCTCCCCTCAGCCAATTCCGGTGCGAGAGCTATTTTGAGCGCTCGATCGCACCAGAGACCCAACGAAGCGTTTCAGTTGCACCTTGCGGAGACCAACGAGGCTATCGCACGGGATCCAGCTTTCGTGTTTCGAGCTTGGTCAGCTGAATGTTAACGAGGAGGCCGGTTCTTTTCGCAGAGAGCGTCCAGGAAAGGCGTGCCGGACGCTTTCAAGTTCTGCTCCAACCGCGCGGTGCAATCGCATTGGCCGCAGGCCCACGGCTCAGAACCATTCTCGTCGCGGCATTTGCGCCGGTCGTGGGCATCCTGCACGCGCGTGAGGTCAAAATATTCTTCCCAGTAAGGCCGTTCTTCCTCGAGCGGGGTGGGGCAGTAGCAGACTTCCACCCAGCGTACGGTCTGGTCGGCGCAGAGCCGCGCTTCGTTCATGTTGCGCAGGTATTCACCTTGGGCAACCGAGCCCTGGCCGAGCGTTTCCTTCTCGATGGCCTGAAGCAGATCGGCTTCGTGGCCGGGCTTAACGCGAGCTCGAACCAGATAACGCATGGATAGGGTCCACCAAAAGTATCGCCATTGTCCTCAGGAGCTAAAGCCCACGTTCTTTTTCCGCGCCTGACGGCCCGATGGTGTCTGAGTCAACCATGAGCCCAGCCTAGCCTCGTGTTCTCATTGCAGCCCCGCAACCTTGCTCCCCTGCTCCTTGAGGTTCCCGAGTCTTGCCCCTCGCCGTTCGGGTTGGGGCTGCTCGCGCCGAGCCGCTGCCAAAGTCTTGGCGACTTCCTGCAGAGTGTCATGACCGAGGTCAGCTTCTGTCGACAGGTTCGCCAGACCGCTCGCCAGCATAAGAGAAAACGGAGGAGTAAATTGGAAGGAGGTGCGAAACATGAAAAGCAGCCTACATCAGGCCGGAAAACCTTGCTACGCCAGGCGCGGCATGTTGCGGCCTTGGGACGACTTCAAATGAACATCTCGTCCTGGGGCACAGGCCTTCGCGCCTCGCCGCCGCCCCCGTTTCTGCGTCCGCGCCCTCCCAGCAGGAATTCAATGCCGGCTGTAACGCCCTGAATCAGACCGGCGAATTGGCGTACCGGCGAGACCACGGTGTTATGTACCATATCGGAAGTCTCTTCCACCCGGTCGAGCGTGCGGCTGAGCAGTTCGTCACCGCGGATGATTTGCAGGCGCGCGCGATCGACTACGTCACTGACCGTGGCGTCCATGCGTTCCACCTGCGAGCGCACCGAGTGCGTCGTCTCCATCAGGTTGTCGGCAATCACGGCAAGCTTGGGGCCGAGCTCGGTCAACATCGCTTGCGACATCGCCAGCGCAGGCAGAGCCTTGGCCTGGACTTCGACGGCCAGCGCCTCGATGCGCGCGCTGCTTCTGCGCACGGCCACATACAATGCCGCCAGAATGCCCGCCTGCAGAACCACAGCCGCTGCCGTGACGGCGATGAACAGGATAGTGAGGTTTTCCATAGAACGCTCTCCCGAGCCGGACCGCCGGCTCCAAGAGGATTACAGGTTCTTGGGTGCTCCGGTCTCCGTCGTCGCCTCCTGATAGGCTTGCCTGCCGGCCTCGTAAGCGGCGCGGAACTGATCCTTCTGCTGATTCACCACTTCGCGGCCGCGATCGACCCATTCCGAAGCCTGGTCGCGAGCCTCACGGGCACGGCTGCGCATGTAATCGCGTCCTTCTTCCGCGCGAGCGCGGAGAACGTCCCGCGTCTCGGTTCCCGCTCGTGGCGCATACAGAAGTCCCGCCAACGCACCCAGACCCATCCCGGCCACGAACCACACGAAACTGTTGCTACTGCTACTGTCGCGATCCGACATCGTAGATACCTCCCGGCTATAACTGCCGATAATCGGATGGTAGCACCCGCTTGAGGGAAATACAATTACGGCAAAACCCCTACGCGGGAGTCCGCGACACTGCAGCTTCGACCTTTAGAAATTAAACTTATTTCTGCGTCGGAGCGTTCGCCGGTGGTGGGGGTGCGGTCGGCGCTGGCGTTGCCGGCTGGGTCTTGGCGGGCGCCGATTTCACACCCTGCAAAACGGACTTTGGCCCGCCCTGCTTGATCGCGTTGATGGAGAGTGTTACCGACGTTAACATGAACAGAACCGCCGAAATCGTCGTCGCTCGGGAGAGCGTGGTGGCTGCGCCGCGGGGACCAAACGCGGCCTGACTGCCCTGTCCGCCGAAGGCCGCGGAAATGTCTCCAGCTTTGCCGCTTTGCAGCAGGACAACAATGATCAGAAACAGACAAACGATTACGTGGACGACAGTGACAAAGATGATCATGGAATTAAGGGGTCCTTAAACTGTTCAGAATGAATGCAATGCTGCGGAAAAGGGGATTTGAACTAGGTCATCACGCGTTGACAACACGTAACTTGTTCATTCTCCATTTGGGTCAAAGGCCAAATGTCCCACAATCCCGATTCCATTGTACGTGGATTCTACGGCGAACGCACCGCGAAGGAGAAGGGGGCGCCGCCGCTGTTTCTCCGGTAGCCTTCCGCTCGCTCGTCCGCGCTGGCGATTCGATACCCGCCGGATCTTCTCAACTCCTTGCGCATGACCAAGCCGCCGCTAGAGCCTCGAAGATGATGAACCGTTCTGTTGACTCAACAACAGTTTGACATCCGTCCCTCCGTCGGTCAAGGCCACCGCGGCCACTCTGGCGACTCTTCGAGAATAGACCGGTGAGAATAGGCGGTGAACGTGCGCTTCCTCGCCGTTCGGTTCAGGGAACCGCGAGCGAAACGCGGAGGAAATCTTCATGTGCGTTAGTCGCTATTTTGTTA
>PMHI01000227.1:0-124 GCA_003156615.1 Acidobacteriaceae bacterium
ATCCGCAAGTCCTACCCTGGCCGGGCCCGCAAGGTGATGAACGCCATCTGGTCGCTCGGCCAGGCCATGTTCACCAAGTGCATTATCGTGGTCGACGAAGACGTCGACGTCCAGGACCTCCCGG
>PMHI01000227.1:136-2825 GCA_003156615.1 Acidobacteriaceae bacterium
AAATGGCCCAGCGAAGGCTTCACCCGCCCCTGGCCCGATGAAATTCTCATGGACGCGAAGACAAAGGCCCTGGTGGATAGCAAGTGGAAAGCTCTAGGTAAAAGAGTTAGGGGTAGAGTGACCGGCGTGGGAGGGGCACTGTGGACTGTACCCCGAAAAGTGATGATGCGGCAGTGCGAAATGGTTTGGCCGACCACTGAAGCAGAATCCTACGTCTGCGAAACGGGCCAGTCAATGAAAGCCATGGAGTTGGCCGTGGCTCTACCGAACAGCGTTGCATAGGCACTGGGGAGAGAGATGCTTTCCGCAAGCGGAGTTTGAGGCACTCCGGGCTCGTCGATGCCGTGATTTTCGGCAACGAGTTGAACCTCGTGACGACATCACCCGACTAAATGGAAGGGTTGACCTGTTCGCGCGAGCGGCTTAAGATGCGTGAGCGCTCGCGGTCAACCGACCATCTGCCCAAACACGGGGCGGTCCGCGTCGCGACGAATCTACACAATCAGGACCGCCGTTTCATGGCGACTCATGGCGACTCGAAAATCCGCATTCGAAGTTCCTGTAGCGGAATTTGCCGCATCCTTGTTGGCACGAGCGGAGGTCGGCCCACGCGCTCAGGTTACGGCTGAGCAGATCGCGCAACTGCTGCCCGGCACGGGGGTCGTGGTGTACCTCGTAGAGGATCTGGACAATCCTGCCTGGACCCCCAAAGCGATTGCAGGCGAGATCGCGGTCGGTGGAACGATGGAGTTTGGTACCGGTACGCTAGGCACTGTGGCAGAAAGAAAAGCGCTCCTGGTATTCGAGGGTGGCGATCTGCAGCGAGAAGACTATGCTCACCTTGATATCCGCCGCACGATAACGTCTCTCGCGTATGTTCCTCTCCTCTCGGATGACGTTCTTTTTGGCGCCATTGAGCTAGTTAACTACGAACAACGGTTTCCGGAAGCAATGCTGGAAGCCTTGCACGAAGTCGTCAAACTCGCTTCGCCAGCCATCGCCGCCGCCCAGTCCTATGAGAGCGAACGCAATGCAAGTCTGCAGTCGATTAGCCGCGTGACACAGATGTATGACCTCGAAAAGGTCTTCAACTCGACCCTAGAGATCGATGAACTGCTGAATACGATTGCGAAGAAGTTCCACGATGTGATGAACGTGCAGGGGGTAAATCTGTGGATGGTAAAGAACGACGACCTCGAATTAGTCAGCTGTGAGGGATACGACCCGACCGTGAAGCTGGGCATGGTGCAGAGCCCAGGAGAAGGCATTGCTGGAGACATTTCCGATAGCGGCGAAGTGGTGCTGTTGGACAAGACCGACGACGAACGACTGCAGAAGCGCAACGCCGGGATCGAAGAAGGAACCGTATTTTCGATTCTGGCAGTGCCCTTGCTTGAGCACGAGAGTCTGGTCGGTGTAGTGGAGGCGATTAACCGCTCTGACGGACTCCCTTTCGACGAAGACGACCAGTTCTTGCTGACCAACATTTGCGAAACAGCGAGTAACGCCTTGCACAACGCCAGTCTGCTGCAAGCCGAACGCAAAGTCGAGATTCTGGAGGCTTTGGTACGAGTCAGCGCCGAGATCACTTCCACGCTTGACCTGGATCACGTTTTGGATGCCATCGTGAACGGGCCGAGCACGGTCATTCCCTACGAGCGGGCAGCCATCGCGCTCGATCAGCGCGGCCGGGTGAAAGTAAGGGCAGTTTCGGGTGTCGCCAAGATCAATCCTGAAGACCCCGACATCGTACGCCTGCAGGACATGCTGGAGTGGACTTCCCTGTCGGGTGAGCCCATCTTCGTTGCCCAGCACGGCGACGAAGTGGAGGAGGAACGCGCGGAGACGCGTGCAAAGTTCCAGTCGTATTTTGCCAGCAGCGGCATGCGGGCTTACCACGCGCTGCCTTTGGCGGATGATGACGGCCGCGTCGGCGTCCTCTCGTTCGAGAGCAGTGATCCCGATTTCCTGAACTCGGCGCACCTGGAAATGATCAAGGTGCTGGCTGGGCAGGCTACTGTGGCGCTGCGCAACGCTTCTCTGTACCGCGAGGTGCCGTTTATCGATGTGCTCCAACCGATCCTGGACAAAAAGCGCAAGTTTCTGGCAATGGAGAAACGGCGGCGTTTGGCCCTGGTCGCTGGTGTGGCCATCGCCCTGCTCTTTCTCGCGGCTTTCCCCTTGCCGCTCCGTGTTGATGGAACTGCCGTGGTCGCTCCCGCCCACAGTGCGCGTGTGCAGCCTGAAGTCGCAGGCGTGGTCCAAGTGGTAAGTGTGCGGGAAGGCGACGCCGTGAAACAGGGCACTGTCCTGGCTAGTCTCGCTGATTGGCAATATCGCGCCGAACTTGCATCGGCACAGTCTAAGTACGAAACTGCAGTTTCGCAAATGAACCATGCACTCGCGGCCAACGACGGTACCGAGGCTGGAATCGAGCGTGTACAAACGGACTACTGGACCGCTGAGGTTGCCCGGGCCCGGGAGCGTTTACAACGGACTCTATTGCGGTCGCCAATCGACGGCCTGGTTGCCACACCTCACGTCGAGGACTCGGTCGGACGTGATCTGAAGCCCGGCGATACTTTGTTAGAAATCGTCGATACCTCACGGGCAAGTGTGGACGTTGCCATCGATGAGGATGATGTCTCTCTTCTCCGACCGGGCGAAAAAGCCGCGGTAAAACTCGAGG
>PMHI01000487.1:0-11190 GCA_003156615.1 Acidobacteriaceae bacterium
AGTTCCACCGCTCTTGACCAGGCCTGGCCCAGGCGACCCGAAAAAGTATGGCGGGTTGGACTTTCGCGTCTATCTGGATCTAAAGAATCTAATCCATCGCTACCTGCTCACTAAGTTGGATCTGGAGAGAATTGCCAGCGCCCCGGACGAGCGGACGCGGGGGAAAGTGTTGGCCGTGATCCAGGATGCGGTGTCGCGAGTCAAGACAACGCTCGGGGTCCCTGAAAAAGAGCGTTTGTCGCTCGAGATCCTGGATGAAGTCTTTGGCCTGGGGCCGCTTGCGCCGTTGCTACAAGACCCGACGATCGATGACATCCTGGTGAATGGCGCTAAAGAAGTCTATGTGGAGCGCGCCGGCGTTCTGGAAGAACCAAGATCATCTTCAAGGATGATGCGCACCTGATGCGCGTCATCAACAAGATTGTTTCGGCGATCGGAAGGCGAGTGAATGAATCGTCGCCCATGGTGGACGCTCGACTGGCCGACGGATCCCGTGTCAATGTGATCGTTCCGCCTTTGGCGATTGACGGCCCCCATCTTTCGGTGCGCTGTTTTGGTCACGTTCCCCTCACCGAAGAAAACCTACTGGCCAATAAGACTTTGAGTGCGCCGATGCTGGGGTTGTTGAAAGCTGCGGTGGGAGCACGTCTTAATATTGTGATCTCCGGCGGGACGGGAGCCGGGAAGACCGCATTGCTGAATGTGCTCTCCGGCTACATTTCCTCGAAAGAACGTATCGTCACGATTGAAGACTCGGCGGAACTGCGACTGAAGCAGCGCCACGTGGTCCGGTTGGAATGCCGGCCCGCCGACGCGGAAGGCAAGGGCGCGGTCCAAGCACGGCAACTGGTGACCAACAGCCTGAGGATGCGCCCCAACCGGATCGTGGTGGGCGAGGTGCGAGGCGAAGAAGCTTTCGACATGCTGCAAGCGATGAACACAGGCCATGACGGATCACTGACCACGGTGCACGCCAACACCCCCCGGGATGCTCTCGCCCGCATGGAGACTATGGCCACGATGGCGAACCTCAACTTGCCCGAGAGGGCGATTCGAAAACAGATCGCGTCCGCGGTTTCTCTGGTTCTTCAGGTGGAGCGCTTCAGGGACGGAACGCGCCGTCTCACACATATCACCGAAATCACCGGCATGGAATCTGACCTGATCAGCATGCAGGATCTATTTGTGTTCGAACAGCAAGGAGTTTCATCCGACGGGCGCGTGCTCGGAATTTTTAAGGTCGAGGGCATCCGGCCCAAGTTCGCCGAAAAACTCAAGGCCGTCGGCTTTCCCCTGCCAACCAATATGTTTGACTAACCTGACAGAGACTGGTAGTGAACGCACCGCCGTGGATGCATCGACTGTGTGGCTGATTCGCTTTCGCGAACCAGCCCTTTCGAATCAGCCACTTCGCTCAGGATGACAACACAAGTGCCATGCACGTTGGTCACTTTGGCCGCGCGTGCGCAGTTCGCTAAGATCGCAAAATGGATTTAGAGTGCTTGATCGTGACCTGCGACCCCTCTCTGTTAGGTCATGTCCAAGCCGGTTTGGGTACGCACGGAGCCTCGCTTCACCTCCGCCAGGACTGCGCGAGTGCGATCGAATTTGTCTCCCGACGGCATCTGGATGGACTTGTGGTCGACTGTGACGATGTGCCCGGAGGCGCAAGAGTACTCCCCGCGCTACGGGCCGCCCCCGCGAACAAGCAGACCCTTATTTTAGCGGTTCTGAATGGTATGACGAGCGCCCAAGAAGCTCTCGATCTAGGGGCCGATCTCACACTCAGTAAACCGATTCAGCAGGCCCGACTGCGCAGCATCCTCGAGGGCACCGTTCCCAAGATGGAACGCGAACATCGTAGGTATTTCCGATTCTACGTGGATGTGCCTGTGCGGTTTCAGAATGCTCTTGGGCAATCCTTCACGGCCAAGATGAAGAACGTGAGTGAAGGAGGGATGGCCATCAAGCTCACTGATCCGCTGCGACTCAAAGGAGTCGTTTCCGTGGAGTTCGAGCTTCCCAGCCTCAACCCACAGGCTTTTCATGCCAAGGCGGATGTAGTTTGGAGTGACTCCTTTGTGATGGGCCTGCGCTTCTTGTACGTCAGCAAAGACTCGGGAGTTGCCCTTCAGGCTTGGCTAGACTCGTTAGAGGGTCAGTCCCATTTCCGTGAATCGGTTCAGCCCACCTTCTGACAGGCTGGTTCCTTTCCTCCAAACCATCGATTTGCAAGAGCGGTTTCCCGGAGAAAGCCCGTGGCGGGGGTGGTGCGAAGGCTGGTTGCATCGATCCCTTCGACCAGCTCAGGGCAGCTGCTTCGGCCCGCAATTCAGCCCCGCAAAACGCGCGGGCCTCAGGATGACGATTCTCGGAATGGGGCCACTGTCCACTGCTATTCGAGGATCACGTTCATATCTAGATTGTGGGCAACGAAGGACCAGGTGTCGGCGGTTTCGTCGATTAGCTTGGTGATTGATTTGCCGGCGCCGTGGCCGGCTTTGGTTTCGATGCGAATCAGGACGGGGGCTGGTCCGGCTTGATCGGCTTGCATGGTGGCGGCGAATTTGAAGCTGTGGCCGGGGACAACGCGGTCGTCGTGATCCGACGTGGCGATCAGAGTGGGGGGATATTTCGTTCCGGGTTTCAGGTTATGCAGCGGCGAGTAGGCGTAGAGCGCTTTGAATTCTTCAGGATTGTCGGAGGAGCCGTAGTCGGAGGTCCAGGCCCAGCCGATCGTGAACTTGTGGAAACGCAACATGTCCATGACGCCGACTTCGGGCAAAGCTGCGCCAAAAAGATCGGGACGCTGGTTTAGGCATGCGCCGATCAGCAATCCGCCGTTGCTGCCGCCGCGCATGGCGAGCTTGGGAGTTGAAGTGTAGTTGTTGGCGATCAGCCATTCGGCGGCGGCGATGAAGTCGTCGAATACATTCTGCTTTTTCAGTTTCATTCCGGCCTGGTGCCACTCCTCGCCGTATTCGCCGCCACCGCGCAGGTTGGGCTGAGCGTAGACGCCTCCCATTTCGAGCCACACAACATTCGGGACAGAGAAGAACGGGGTTAGAGAGATATCGAATCCGCCGTAGGCGTAGAGCAGGACGGGATTCTGGCCGTCGAGCTTCAGCCCTTTCTTATAGGTGAGAAACATGGGGACGCGAGTGCCGTCTTTGCTGTGGTAGAAAACCTGTTTGGTTTCGTAGCGGGTGGGATCGAAGTCGACCTTGGGCTGGCGGTAGACAGCGCTTTTGCCGGCTTGCGGATCGTAGCGATAGACCGTGGCCGGGGCTGTGAAACTGGTGAAGGCGTAGAAAGTTTCTTTGTCTTTGCGTTTGCCGCCGAAACCTACGGCGGTGCCGATGCCAGGCAGGTCGACGTNNATTGGCGAACTCGAGTTTGTCTGGGCCCTGAGGAACTATGGTCTTCCAGTTGGCGCGCTCGGGATGTCGGGTGTCGATGGCGATCAGGCGTCCGCGGGGAGCGTCGAGATCGGTATGGAACCAGAAGACGGGACCGTCGTTCTGGATGAATCCGTATTGGGCATCGAAGTCGTCGAGCAGCCTTACGACTTGGGAATCCGGTTGGGTGAGATCTTTGTAGTAGAGGCGGTTCTTGGGGGAAGTGCCTTGGGCGACGGTGATAATCAGATAATGGCCGTCATCCGTGACTTCGCCGCCAAAGAACATCTCTTTATTGTCGGGGCGCTCGTAGATGAGTTTGTCTTCGGATTGGGCGGCGCCCAGGCGGTGATAATAGAGCTTCTGGAAATAATTGGTGTCGCGCATCATGGCGCCTTTGGGCTCATCGTAACGGCTGTAGTAGAAACCCTTGTTGTCTTTGGTCCAGGAGGCGCCGGAGAATTTTACCCACTTGATGTCGTCGGGAAGGTCTTTGCCGGTGTCGACGTCGCGCACGTGCCACTCGGTCCAGTCGGAGCCGGAAGTAGCGATGGCGTAGGCCATCAACTTGCCGTCGTCCGAGACCACAGTACCGGCTAGCGCGACCGTGCCATCGCTCGAGAACGTGTTGGGATCGAGCAAGACGCGTGGTTCGGCGTTGAGGGACTCGGCGACGAGAAGTACGTTCTGGTTCTGGAGTCCGTTGTTGTGCTGGAAGAAGTAGCGGCCGCCCTCCTGTTCAGGAACGCTGAAGCGTTCGTAGTTCCAGAGCTTGGTGAGGCGGTCGTGGATGGCCTGGCGGTAGGGAATCTGCTCGAGGTAGCGGAAGGTTAGCTTATCTTCGGCCTCAACCCAGGCGTTGGTTTCGGCGGAATCGGTGTCTTCGAGCCAGCGGTAGGGATCGGCGACCTTGGTTCCGTGGTAGTCGTCGACCTGATCGCTGCGGCGGGCTTGGGGATAGACGAGCGGCGAAGTCGGGGCGGCGGAGAGCAGGGTCATCATTGGCATTAGGAGCGCGAACAGAATGATCACCTGGCGAACTGGATGCATGAAAGAGCCTCTTGAGGGCGAATCGGTGGCGCGGTCTATTTTGCCTGATAGGGCGGGGGTAAGTACAGAGCTTGGGTCGTTGGTGTCGTTGGGTAGTGGCTACTTTGAATTTAGCAGGGCTCCGGCAAAGCACAAGTTCTCTTGGGCTTCGCCGAGATCGACGCGACGATCGCCAAAGGGATTTGTCTTTCGCCGGTCTTGGGGCTTATTCACGGTCCATCTTTCGACCCACGGCTTACGCCGTGGGCTCGATGCTTGCGCCAATTCGCGGCTGCTTCTCGCTCAGCCTACGGGACCGTACGACGGGCGGGCTTGGTGGCGGCGGGTTTGTAGTCCGCAGGATAGAGGACTACCGAGCGATTGAAACCTTCTCCGTCGCTTTCGGTGCGCAGGTCGGGTTGGTCACGCAGGGCGAGGTGGACGATGCGGCGCTCGCGCGAGGACATGGGAGCGAAGTGGAAGGGAGTNNNNAGGAGCAGGGCGGAATCAGGACCGGAAAAATCGACGAAGATTTCGGGCTTCTCAAAGTCGCTTTGCGCCGGGGGATCGACGACGATGCGGTATTTAAGGTGAAGTCCGCCGTTGGTGACGACGGATTGGAGGAATTCGTTGATGCGGTTGGCGGCGGCGAGTTTGTCCATAGGGCAGCTTTCAGCCGTCAGGTGTCAGCTTGATCGGCGTAGTTTCTGGCAGTTTTCTTTCCTCTGCGGCGAGAACCTTTACCACAGGGGACACAGGGGTTCACACGGTAACCNNAAAGGCTAAGAGCCAATCGCTGGTTCACTTCTCTTTCTTGCGAGCGCGTTTTTCCATCATTTCGCGCATTTCACGGCCCAGCTTGGTGCGGTTCATGATGGCCTGCTGCGCGATCGAAATCAAATTGGTTTCAGCGTAGTACAAATTCAATCCCGCTTGAAGATTGAAGAAGATGAAACCCATCATGAGGGGCATCATCCACATCATCATTCTCTGCTGCCCCGGATCCATGCCGGCTTGCGGGGTCATGCGCTGCATGGCGAACATGCTGATGACCATCAGGATGGGCAGCAGGAAGTAAGGGTCGCGCGCGGAAAGGTCGCTGATCCAGAGCCAGTGGGCATGGCGGAGATCGAGCGCGACGCCCAACATGCGGTAGTAGGCGATGAGGAACGGGAACTGGATGAGAAGAGGCAGACAGCCGCCGGCGGGATTGACGCCTTCTTTTTTATACAGTGCACTAATTTCCTCGTTCATGGCGGCTTTGCGCGGATCGCGGAGGCTGTACTTCTTGTATTTCTCCTGGACGGACTTGATCTGGGGAGCGATGCGCTGCATCTTGAGCATCGACTTCATCTGGGTAATTCGCAGCGGGAGCAGCGCGATGGTGATGACGAGAGTCTGGAGAACGATGGCCCATCCCCAGTTGGGAACGATGTGCTTGTAGGTCCACTTGAGCCAGAGGAAAAGCGGACGAGCGAGGACGCCCCACCAGCCGAAGTCGACGATGCCGCGAAGATCGGAGTTGTCGTTCTTAATGGTGGGGACCGAGACCGAGTCGAGCACGGCGATCTCTTTCGGGCCCACGTACATGCGCTCGGTGGTTGGGCCACGAACGTTGCCGACGGCGGCGCCCAGGACGTCGACGTTGGCCGTGTCTTTGGAACTGGGACCAACGGGATTGAAGCCGGGCTTCTGTGGAATCTCCAGGGGATTGCGCAGCGTGACCATGACGGCCGAGGAGGGATCGTCGGGGATAAAGATGGCGGTGAAGTATTGATCGCCCGTACCGGCCCACTCGAATGGTCCTTTCAAAGTGTTGCCGCCACTGATGCTTTTGACCGGCAGGCGCAATACGAAATTCGGAAAGATCAGGGCGGTGCGGTCGGAGGAGGCGTCGCTGTGGTAGTCGATGCGAGCGGCGGCGTAGGAGGCGGGAGTGAACTGGTCGCCGAATCCGGCGGGCCATGAGGGCGGGGCGAAGATCTCAGCGCCTTTGTAAGCCACAGAAATTTCGACCTTCAAGACGTAGGTGTGGTCGAATCGGAAAGTCTTGCGCACCACGAGATCCTGATCGGCGTACTCGAAGGTGATTTGAGCCGGGGCTGAGAGTTGGCCTTCGCTCGATGCCACGTAGAGTACGGAGTTGAGACGATTGCGCAAGGTCTCGTCGTAGGTCCAGAGGGAGAGCGGATTGCCGTATTTTTGAGCTACTGCGGGGCTGACGAGATCGAGTAGCCCGTTCTGGGCGTCGTTGTCGAATTTCTTGAGGATCCAGGATTTGACCTGAGCGCCGCGATTGGTAAAGGTGATGCGGTAGAGGTCGTTCTCGATGACGGTCTCGGCTTCGGTGGAGGCTTGCTTGGTTGCTGTATTGGCGGTGACCGTGGGCAGAGCCGATGGCGTTGGGACGGAAGAAGCGGCTGCGGGTTGAGCCAGCACAGTCTGGTTTTGCGGTCGGGGCTGGGGCGCGGGCGGCTGCGGCATGTACTTCTTCAGCAGCGGCTGGAAGATAATGAGGACGATAAAGGTCAGAAGAAAGACAAGGAGGAGGCGGCGCTCGGCGCCGGGTTCCTGTTGCGGATTTTTGAATTCGGCCAAAGTTTACCTTAGCTACCTCGGAGGCTTAAGCCCCAATCCAAATGCGAGAGCATCCATGCTGACCTGGTAGGCCTGCTCTACCTCTGATCTGCGCTTCCCCCGGCTCTCTCCGCCCCTGCCTTGTTCCAACCCTGGATCACAGTTTTCCGCAGCCGGTCGCCCGTTTTACCACCGGGTCATAGCCGGAGCGGGCGAAGGGATGACAGCGGAGGATGCGGGTGAAGGCCATCCATCCCCCGCGCAGGGCGCCGTAGCGCTCGACGGCCTCCATGGCATATTCGGAGCAGGTCGGCACGTAGCGGCAGGCTGAAGGCAGCATGGGCGAAATGGCCCACTTGTAGGCCCGCAGCAGTTGCAGCGTAACGAGTTTGGCGCACTGATTCAAGAGCGGCTTCCGGCTTCTGGCTTTCGGCTCCCCGCAATTCTCTTCGTTGCTGCTGGTGGCGCCACCGTCTCTAACGGAGTTTCGGACAGCTTCTGTTCGATCACGGCGAAGGCGCGCGCGACTTCGTTGAGTATTGCGGCGAAGTCGGTGGTGAGCAACGATTTCTTCGGGTTGATGACAACGTCGGCGGCAACGCCAGCCTGCGGCAGAGACACGCGAACTGCCTCGCGCAAGCGGCGCTTCATGCGATTGCGCTGGACAGCGCCGCCGAGGGCGCGGCCCACGGTGAATCCAACGCGCAGGCCGGCGGTTGTCCGCAAACTGGGCGCGGTTCCGGCGACCAGGGTTTGTGCTTCCGGGCGAGGAAAATAGAAAACGGTGAGGGAGGCGGAAAAGTGGCGGCGTCCCTGCTTGTAAACCCGCTCGAAATCCGCGTGGCGCAGAAGGCGCGCGGTGCGGGGGAATCGTGCTGCTTTCTTTGGCCGCATAGCAGAGTCCAACCCAGTTCTCAGCGTGGCATCAGCCATGGTGCCCTCATGCAGTGACAGGCAGCTGAGGGTCTCGACTGTGGAAGTGAGCGGCACAAGAAAAGCTACTCGCGGAAACCGGGCTTCACGGAAACCCGCTTCCGCCCCTTGGCGCGGCGGCGGGAAATCACCTTTTTGCCGCCCTGAGTCTTCATGCGCGTGCGAAAACCATGCTTCTTGCTTCGCTTGCGCCGGTTGGGTTGGAATGTACGCTTGGGCATGAAAAATAGCTGCTCCTGATTCCATCGACAGTGTTAGGGCAAACGGTAAGTATAAATGACGGAGCAGGGTGATGCCAAACCGATGCTTTCTAAATCCAAGCAGTTGAGATCACCAACCCTCTAGCATCGTGACACGTTTTCCCCTACCGCCCACAACTTTTCTCCGTTTTACACAGCATTTGAAAAGAAGAACGAAAACTATTCCTTCCCGCCTCGCCGGCAACCTGTTAGTCCTACTCTGGTCATGCCGGAGCCAAAACTTAAGTGGGTTCCCTTGCCCGTGGATGGATCTATCGGTCCACCGCGGGGTCTCACTGACTTTCAGGTGGGATGGTTTTGGAATCTGTTCTGGGCGTGCCTCGCCAATGCGGACTTTCCCGGCTATCTTCCTGTCACCGCGAAACGCAACACTCTCTGGACCTTCGCTGGAGCGCATCGCCGCGCACACTGGGACGCCAACTGTGCCCTGGTCATGGCTGCCTTCGAGCTCCGAGAGATCGCAGGACAGACGATGCTGTGTCTGCCCGCTTTAGTCAACATCGTGGAAACACAAACCCACAAATTGAAAAATCATCGCAAGGTGGATATCCGCAGTTCCCACAGCGATCCACAAGAGTGCGGGGATTGTTCTCCCTCTCAGTTTGCTTTTGATTTTGAACTTCAGGAACAAAGAGGACATAGAGATCACTATGGCAAATCACGAAGTGCAACAGCGGGAGCTCAAACTTACCCATACCCCCCAGGCAAGCGGGCACAGCGCGTCCAACAAACTCGCGACGTTCTCCGTGAAAGCCTCCGCCGTTACGGCGGCTAGAATGCTCGACTTCGTGCGCGAAATGTCGTTGGGCAGCGAGGACTTTACTCAGCGCCAATCAGACTACTGGATATTTGTATTACAAGACTATCCTTCACCATTAATTGAACGCGCGTTCCACCAGTGGGTAAAGCAATCGAAGCATATGCCCGTGCCCTCAGAAATAATCGCCATGCTCGATGCCATGCTCGAAGCCGAGAGGCAAGATGGAGTCGCTAGAGAGACCAAGCGTTACCTGGCCGAGATGCAAGAGACACGCCGTCAGTTAGCTGAGGCAGGCCGGCCTCATGGCGAGACGCAATACTACGAACTCATGAAAAAAGCATGCGAAGTCGTACAGGGCTTCCCCTCGCTCCCGAATCCGAATCGAGTGCCTGCACTCCAACAACGTTTGAAGCAGGTTCAGCAAGAACGAGCGGTGCGAAAGCCAGTCGCGAATGCAGAACCCGGATCCGTCAAGGTTGAGCAAGCCGGATAAAGGTCACACTGCCGTCGGAGTGGAATCGACAAAGTCGACATGTGCGATTGTGTTGCCCATGCGCGATGCTGAACCTCACTACTTCATTCTTAGTAAGTGCATGCCAAGCGCATGCAAGGTTGCACTGTGCCTGTTGCAGTTACATCTTTGACACTTGACAGGCGCGTGGTTTCGGGTTCTGAATCGTGTTCGCGAAAGAAATTTCGTGCGAAGATTTCCGCTCCAGAGAAAAAATTTGTGCTACTATGCCGGACTGTTGGCTTTCGAAAAATCTCATTCGCCATGGCAACCGCGCACGATACAAGAGGCGCATTCCGCAGTACACTAACAGTTCCATCAGCTAGCAGGTAAAACTGCAGATTTTAGACAGGCGCCCTCAAGCCAGCCGCCCGGGACGCCGCGGCGGGTATTTCATAATTTATGTCAGCTCAAGGCACAACACTTTCCCCCAATCCGTGGACGCGCATTCTGGACGCGCTGGAAAAAAAGATCAACCGGCACTCTTACAATACTTGGCTAAAGCCAATGCATTACAGCCACTCCAGCGGCGGAGTGTTGTTCGTGCGGGTGCCGACGGCGGAGTTCCGGCGTGAGGGCGACAAATATGCAGACCTGATTCAGGAGGCGATCGACAACCTGGGGCTGGAGTTCAACGACGTGAAGTTCGTGACNNCGGCGGCAGCAAGTCCCGCGCAGTCGCGGTTCGACTGGGATGGCGCGGCGCAACTCAATCCACGCTATACGTTTGACGCATTCGTGATCGGATCGGGGAACCAGTTCGCGCATGCGGCGTGCCAGGCGGTAGCGGAGCGTCCCTCGAAGGCCTACAACCCGCTGTTCCTTTACGGCGGCGTGGGTATGGGCAAAACCCATCTGATGCAGGCCATCGGGCACGAGGTGAAGCGGCGGCAGCCAACGGCGTCCATCTGCTACGTATCGAGCGAGAAGTTCACGAACGACATGATCAACTCGCTGCGCTATGACAAGATGACCAGCTTCCGCGACAGGTTCCGCGGCGTGGAAGTACTGCTGATCGACGACATCCAGTTCCTGACGGGCAAGGAGCGCACGCAGGAAGAGTTCTTCCATACCTTCAACGCGCTGCACGACACGATGAAGCAGATCGTAATTGCGAGCGACCGGTCCCCGAAAGAATTGGCGGAGATTGAAGACCGGTTGCGCAGCCGGTTTGAGTGGGGACTGATTGCCGATATTCAGCCGCCGGATCTGGAGACCAAGGTGGCGATCCTGCAGAAGAAAGCGGAGCAGGAAAAAGTGACGCTGCCGACCGATGTGGCGTTGTACGTGGCCCAGAATATCCGGTCCAATGTGCGCGAGTTGGAAGGGGCATTGATCCGGCTGGTGGCGCATTCGTCGCTGATTGGGGCAGAGATCACGCTGCCCTATGCGCAGCAGGTGCTGAAGAACTTTATCGATTCGCAAGCGCGTAAGGTCACGATTGAATCGATCCAGAAGATGGTGGCGGAGCAGTTTGGGCTGCGGCTGATGGAGATTAAAGCGAAGGACAATTCGCGGGCGATCGTGTATCCACGGCAGATCGCGATGTACCTGGCCAAGCATATGACCGAGGCGTCACTGCCGGAGATTGGGCGGCAATTTGGGGGAAAGCATCACACCACCGTGCTGCACTCGGTGGAGAAGATTGAAGAGGTTCGCAAGAACGATAAAGATTTAAACCGGTTGCTCAACAAGCTGACCGAACAATTGGGCGGATAGGGG
>PMHI01000487.1:11210-12671 GCA_003156615.1 Acidobacteriaceae bacterium
AAAAGTAGCACGCGGCAGGGGAGATTAAAGTCTATGCCGGTGGAAGCGGTCGTTGCGGTGGGGACGGCGGTGGGAACCATGGAGATCACGGTCAGCAAAGTTGAGCTGTTGCGGGAGTTGACAGCGATGCAGGGCGTGGTCGAGCGCAAGACTACGATTCCCATTCTTTCCAATTATTTGTTCGAGGCTGCCGAGGGCAAGCTGTCGCTGACGGCGACGGATTTGGATCTTAGCCTGCGAACATCGTGCAATGCCAAGGTGAAGAAGGAGGGGTCCTGCACGATTCCGGCGCGCAAGTTGCATGACTACGTGAAACTGCTGCCGGATGCCGAGATCACGATCAAGCTGCTCGAAAATCACTGGATCAACATCCGTTGCGGACGTTCGAATACGAAGATGGTGGGGATGGCGAAGTCGAACTTCCCCAGCTTGCCGGTATTTCCGACATCGGGCGTGGTAAAGATTCCGGGGCAGGTGTTGCGAGGGTTGATTGCGCGTACCGGATTTGCGATTTCGAGCGAAGAGTCACGCTACACGCTGAATGGGGCGCTGATGCTGCTGAAGACGGAATCGATCGCGATGGTAGCGACCGATGGTCATCGATTGGCGCATTGTGAGCGCACTGGGGAGAAATTTGAAGGGGTTTCGGGCGAGATGAAGACGCTGGTGCCGAAGAAGGCGATGGACGAACTGAAGTCGCTGCTGGATTCGACCGACGCGGAGACCCTTGAGTTTGCCAAAGATGAGTCGACTCTTTTCTTCCGCATCGGATCGAGACTGCTGACCTCGCGGCAGCTTACGGGACAGTTCCCGAACTTCGAGGCGGTTCTGCCCAAGGACAACAATAAGAGCATTACGCTGAACAACGCGGATCTGAACTCGGCGATCCTCCGCGTGGCGCAGTTTGCCGATGAGCGCTCGCGGGCGGTGCGGCTGAAGCTGGAAAAAGGCGAAGTGAAGCTTTCGGCGTCGTCGACGGAAGCGGGCGAGTCCGAGGATTCGATTGAAGCGCCCTATGACGGCGAGACGCTGACCATCGGCTTCAACGCCGTATACCTGATGGACTTCCTGAAAGCCGCCGGTACCAGCGAAGTGCGGCTGGAGTTGAAGGATTCGCAGTCGGCGGGGCAGTTGCGGCCGGCTGAGGGCGATGATTATAAGTACCGGTATATTGTGATGCCGATGCGGATCTGAGCGGCCGACCGGCGCCCCATTTCATTTTTCCCCGATAGTCCACAAAGTCCCCACTGGGCTTGACCTGCGGGCCTTCCTGTCATACATTTGCGGCCAATCTCTTTTGGAGGTGCGTCTTATGCTGGAAGGATTCAAGAAGTTCATTCTGCGGGGCAATGTTGTCGACATGGCAGTAGGCGTGGTGATTGGCGCGGCGTTTGGGGGCGTGGTCACGGCGCTGACCAAGGATCTGCTGACGCCGCTGATTGCGGCGGTGGTGGGCAAGCC
>PMHI01000487.1:12711-12971 GCA_003156615.1 Acidobacteriaceae bacterium
GGGGAGAGAAGCCGCCTGATCCGACGACCAGGAAGTGTCCGGAGTGCTTGAGCGAGATTCCGATTGAGGCGCGGCGATGCATGCATTGCACCCAGCCGGTGATGGGACGGGCGGCATAAGAGCAGCGGCCAGTTGTCCGTGGCCAGTGATTCAGTGGGGTGGCCGGGCGGGCCGCCCTTCGGGTTGAACGCCAGATCCCCTCAGCGAACGGGAATGTCCGAGAAGCGGCGATTGAAAATGTCCTTGTAAGATCGAAACAT
>PMHI01000073.1:0-4263 GCA_003156615.1 Acidobacteriaceae bacterium
CGCACCTGCTCGGGCGACATATAGGCGACGGTGCCCAGCGCGCTGCCGGGACTGGTCAGATGTTCCTCTGATTCGACGGTCGCGGCGCTCATGGCAATGCTCTCCGGCTTCAGCGTGACCTTCGCGAGACCGAAATCGAGAATCTTTGCCTGCCCTCGATTCGTGACGAAGATGTTCGCGGGCTTGATGTCCCGATTGACGATGCCATTTGCATGTGCCGCGTCGAGCGCGTCGGCGATCTGGATGCCCAGATCGAGCACGGTTTCGATCTCCAGCGGCTTGCCAGCGATCCGGTGCCGGAGTGTCTGCCCCTCCAGCAATTCCATGGCGATGAAGGTTCGCCCATCGGCCTCGTCGATCTCGTAGATTGTGCAGATGTTCGGGTGGTTCAGCGAGGACGCAGCTTTGGCCTCCCGCTGAAAACGGCTGAGAGCCTGTGCGTCGTGGGCGAGGTCGTCGGGAAGGAACTTCAGGGCGACGTGGCGACCGAGCTTGAGGTCTTCCGCTTCATACACCACACCCATGCCCCCGCCGCCGATCCGGCTGAGGACGCGGTAATGAGAAATCGTCTGACCCACGGGTTGGGAGGGCGTGGACACAGGTTAGGACATGTTAGGGGGCAGCGAGGGCAAGGTCAATTGTACGGTGGCACCGAAGGTATTGAGAACGCGGATAGGAACTCCTCGCCTGCTCACTTGATCTTCTTGGCTTGGATTTCCTGTTCGTCATCGCGGTGATAGGGATAACCAGTCACATGACCTTGAGCGTCACCGACAAACGTGAAGCCCGCACTACCGCGGAAGAGCGGCACTTCAGCGCCGCGTAAAGCATCAGAAATTAAACCAGCTTGAGTCCCCGAGGCACGCTACTCCAACCGCACCAACACCGCGACATCGAACCCCGAATAATATTTCTTCACATCGCTAGCTCCGTACTTCTCGCGAAATTTCTCAACCACCGCCTTCACCGCCTTCGCCCCGTTCAGGGGGACGGCCCGAAATTCCGCCTCCGCGCCCCGCGCGTCGATCCCAATCGTCGGATTCTCCAGCACGTTCCTGTACCACTGCGTCTCCGACCCAGCCACCGGCAGCAGGTCCAGTTTCTCGCCCTCCAGCACAAACCACACGGGAATCGAAATCCTCCGCCCCGACTTCCTCCCAATCACGCTGATCTTGATCTGTCGGTATCGCCCCAGCCGCTCCTTAAGAATGTTCTTCGATGTAGCCACGGGCAACCCTCCTGTAGCTCGATTCAGCGAACTACTCTTCCGATCATTCTATTCCCGTCTCGGGTTGGAACGGACACTCCCACCGGCAAGGTCAGGGCAGGCTATCGAGGCTGTTTTGCGTCGTGTGCTAATTCTTCAAGATCAGCTTGATGAGCTAGCAGTTTGGCCCAAAAGAGCGTCCGCGTAGCATCACTGAGATCGTCAATTTGGCGGCGTTCCCCTACCAAATCCTACTTTAGCCGCTCATCCAACCGAACAGTGACGATTTCGCCGACTTCCTTACCGATGATTCGCCTGATTTCCGCCTTCATCGGCAACATATGTCTCCCATCGCCCATCGCCATGAACGAACCTCGGAACGGACGACCGTCGACACTGCCCTTGACCTTAACCAGTCCGCGAGTTCCAAAGAATTTGACGGACTCAGGCCAGACCACATAAGTCCATCCGCCCTTCTTCGGACTCTTCTGCAATTGGGCCGTGAATGTAGTTTTCATGAGGCAAATATTTTACCGGATTGTCGCAACGCACGCTGTTTTGCTTACCGTTGAGGGCTGCAATACATTGACCCGCCCTCATGTCCGGCCTACTATTGGAGGACTCGATGATCGGCCAGACCATCTCGCACTACCGCATCGTTGAGAAGTTAGGCGGCGGCGGGATGGGTGTGGTCTACAAGGCTGAGGACACGCGACTGCGTCGCTTCGTCGCTCTCAAGTTCCTTCCCGATGAAGTTGCCCGAGACCCACAAGCGCTCGCCCGCTTTCAACGCGAAGCGCAAGCTGCGTCCGCGCTGAATCACCCCAATATCTGTACCATCTACGACATTGGCGAGCAGGATGGACAGGCGTTCATCGCGATGGAGTTTCTGGACGGCGCGACCTTGAAGTACCACATTGCTGGCCGACCGATGGAAACCGAGTCAATTCTGTCCCTCGCCATCGAGATCGCTGACGCACTCGATGCAGCCCACGCAGAAGGCATCGTCCACCGCGACATCAAGCCTGCCAACATCTTTGTCAGCAAGCGCGGACACGCCAAGGTTCTGGACTTCGGGCTGGCGAAGGTCATGGATACGGCGAGTTCTTCGAGCAACATTGCAGCGGCGGGGACGCAGACAGGCTCCATCGATGAACAACACCTGACCAGTCCGGGAACGGCTCTGGGTACCGTGGCGTATATGTCACCAGAGCAGGTCAGGGGTAAGGAGCTGGATGCTCGCACAGACCTGTTCTCGTTTGGTGCTGTTCTCTACGAGATGGCGACCGGGACCCTGCCATTCCGAGGTGAGACTTCCGGGGTGATCTCCCACGTCATTCTGGATGGGGAGCCGACGCCCCCCGTTCGCCTAAACCCTGATCTTCCGCCCAAGCTGGAAGAGATCATCAAGAAGGCGTTGGAGAAAGACCGCGAGCTACGCTATCAGGTTGCGGCGGAAATGCGAGCCGACCTGAAGCGGCTGAACCGGGAAACGGAATCGCGGCACGGTGTACCAGCTAGTTCTGGCACGGTGATGGCAGCGCAGGAGATTGGGCTTCCAGCGGTAGCCGCTTCGCCATCGCCTGCCTCGGGGTCGGCTCCTGCCGTCATTGCGTCATCTTCATCGGCGGCGGCGAATGCCCTCGAAGTTCCTCAAGTTGGGACAAGGAAACTCTGGAGACTCATTGTCCCGGCGGTTGTGCTACTGGCTGCGCTCATTGCTGGTGGCCTCTACTGGCGCTCACGGTCTGCGACATCAGCGACAAAGGCTACACCGCTCACGGAGAGGGACATCGTTGTGCTGGGCGACTTCGACAACAAAACAGGCGATAGCGTTTTCGACGACGCGCTGAAGCAAGCTCTGGCTGTGCAACTCGGACAATCTCCGTTTCTCAACATTCTCTCCGACCGCAAGGTGGAAGAAACCCTGCGCCTGATGGGCCGTCCTTCGACCGACCGGATTACCCGCGATGTGGCGAGAGAGCTTTGTATTCGGACCGGAAGCAAAGCGATCGTGCTCGGTTCCATTTTCAACCTGGGAGGCCAGTATGTGATCGGCCTGAACACGGTCGGATGTAGCAGTGGAGATACACTGGCCACGGAACAGGAGCAGGCTGCGACGAAGCAGGACGTACTGGAGTCGCTGGGCAGGGCAGCGGCCAGCCTGCGCGCCAAACTGGGCGAATCGCTTGCCTCGATACAGAGGTTCGATGTGCCGGTCGAGGCCACGACGCCATCGCTCGAAGCCCTGAAAGCTTTCAGCATGGGCATTAGCACTTTGCGAGCCAAGGGGAACGCTGAGTCTATTCCGTTCTTTAAACGCGCTCTCGAACTCGATCCGAATTTCGCCCTGGGCTATGCCAGTCTGGGTCTTGTGTACGGCAATCTGGGACAGGCCAGTCTGGCGGCGCAGAATATCAAGAAAGCCTACGACCTGCGCGATCGGGTCAGCGAACGGGAAAAATATCGTATCTCGGCTTTGTACTACCAAACCGTCACTGGGGAGTTGGAGCAGGCTACCCAAGTCTACGAACTGTGGGCCAAGAGCTATCCCCAGGACTCGGCACCACCCGCCAACTTGGGAGTCATTTACGCCGATCTTGGCCAGTACGAGAAGTCTTTGGCTGCCACCGAGGAGGCCCAGCGTCTGGTTCCGGCCGCAATCGGTTATTTCAATCTGGCGGGTGCCTACCTTGCCCTGAATCGGCTCGATGACGCCCAGAAAGCAATCGAGGAGGCGCAAAAGCAGAATCTCGCAGGCGATTTTTTGCACCTGGCGATCTATCAATTAGCCTTTCTCAAGAGCGACACTGCAGAAATGGATCGGCAGGTAGCCTGGGCGGCCGGTAAACCCGGAACCGAAGACATGCTGCTGTCGTTCCAATCTGACACGGAAGCCTATTACGGACANNATCTGGCAGGTGAATGCTGCTCTGCGAGAAGCGGAGTTTGGCAACCTGGCAGCGGCGAAGCAAGATGTCTCCGCAGCGTTGACTCTGACTCCGGGTCGAGATGTTGAAATGCTTGCTGCTTTGGTACTGGCGCGGAATGGTGAA
>PMHI01000073.1:4275-7207 GCA_003156615.1 Acidobacteriaceae bacterium
TGCTGCGCAATCCTTGGTGTATCTGGAGGCAGCCGCGCCCTATGAATTAGGCGAGCCGCCCCCATTTCAGGTAGGGACTCTGTATCCCGCGTATATTCGCGGCCAGGCCCAGCTCATGGCGCACAACGGCGCGGCCGCAGCCGTCGAGTTCCAGAAGTTGATGGACCACAGAGGCATCGTGCTGAACTTCGTTGCGGGATCATTGGCGCATCTCCAACTCGGTCGCGCCTACGCGATGGCAGGCGACACCGCCAAAGCGAAGAGTGCATATCAGGACTTTCTCACGCTCTGGAAAGACGCCGACCCCGACATCCCCATCCTGAAGGAAGCAAAAGCGGAGTACGCGAAGCTGCAGTGAGGCATTCAAGCCGCCGGGGGCGGAGGTCTTGTTAGGGTTTTCTCGCCGTAGCGGCTATAGGTGTGGGCGCCGCACTGATCCCATTGCACTAAGATGAATTCCTTTTCCCATGGTCTATAAATTTCGGCAGCCGGCCCTTGCGCCTCACCAGGGCCGCCGTGGACGATCCGCAGTACAGCCTCGGTACCCCACATACATTCGTTGCGCAGGAATATTCCTTTGGGTTTGGGCAGTCGGCATCATTTACGCGGTGGTTTTTCTTCATTTTCGTTAGCCTGTGGAAATCAGACTGACCCACTACCTACCGTTCCCACAACTCGATGTTCAGTTCTCCTTCACCCCCAACTGCCAAAACAAAAACGAAAACACATCCGTACCTTCCTCAATCTGCTTGCTAACCGGTGTTCCCGCCCCATGCCCGGCCTTCGACTCAATCCGCAACAAGATAGGCCGAGCCCGACTATTCTTAGCCAAAGCCTGCATCAAAGCCGCCATCTTCTCCGCATGCATCGGATCTACCCGCGAATCGCTATCCGCAGTCATAAACAAAACCGCCGGATATTCCACCCCNNCTCCGCGCTCCCATACTCCGGAACCCAAAGCCGCGCAATCTGAAAATTCTGGTAGTGCAACATGTCCAGCAAAGGAACCCGGCAAACCACAGCCCGAAACAAATCTGGGCGCTGCGTAACCATAGCGCCCATCAGCAACCCGCCATTTGACCCTCCCTCAATGGCCAGATGATCTTTGTCCGTATACTTTTCCGAAATCAAATACTCCGCCGCCGCAATCATGTCATCAAAAACGTTCTGCTTCTTGTCCAACATCCCGGCCAGGTGCCAGTCCTCCCCAAACTCCGCCCCACCCCGCAAATTCGCAACGGCATAAACCCCTCCATGCTCCAGCCACAAATAGTTTTCACTGTCGAACGAAGGCGTGAGGCTGACGTCAAACCCGCCATAGCCGGTCAAGAGCGTGGGGTTCGACCCGCCCTTCTTCAATCCTTTTTTGTGCACAAGAAACATAGGCACGCGCGTGCCATCTTTCGACCGATACCACTCTTGCTCAACTGCGTAAGCCGCAGGGTCAATCCCAGGTGCATCCACCTTGGCCCAAAGCGACGTGGACATGCTCTTCAGGTCGTAACGGTAAATCGAAGGCGCAGCCGTGAAAGACTCGAATCCGTAGAAAATTTCGTCATGATCCCACTTGCCCCCAGAGCCGAAAACCGTGCCGATCGCAGGCAGGGCGAGATCGCGAACGTTTTTGCCCTCGAGATCGAAAACTTTGAGCTGTGAGCTGGCATTCTGTTCGTACTGCGCAAAAATCTTTCCGCCCCACAATGCAGCGTCCTTCAAAATGCCGCCTGTCTGCGGTACGATTTCTTTCCAATCGTCACGCTCGTAGTCCGCGGCCTCAGTTACGAACATGCGGAAGCGGGGAGCGTCTTCGTTGGTGACGATGTAAACCCTCCCGTTGTACACGGTCCCGCTATAAAGAAAATTCTTCCCGGTGGTGATGCGCGTAGGCGGCGTGCCTTTCTTCAGATCCATCAGAAACAGCTCCGTCTTGGTCCAGCCCTGCGACACCGTGATCAGCAGCATGCGGCCATCGTTGTCGAGACTAACGCTAGGCCAATCCTCCGGATCGCGCCCTTCCCCGAAGATCAACTCATCCTTCTCCGAATCAGTTCCCAGTTCGTGATAAAAGACATGCCGGTTGTATCTCTCCTGTCCATCGGGAACGTCCCCCTTCTTGGGATAACGCGTATAGTAAAACCCAGAATTGTCGAGCGACCAGGCAATGCTCGCAGCCCGCGTCCGCTCAATCGTATCCGGCAAGAGATTCCCAGTCTTCGTTTCGACGATGTGCAAAGTGCTCATCTCGGACCCGCTAGCCGAGGTCCCGTAGGCAAGATATTTTCCGTGCACTGCAGGCTCGAACCAGTCCAGAGCGACAGTCCCATCCGTCGCGAGTTGGTTGGGATCGACAAGCACGCGGTCCTTACCATCCACCCCTTCCCGCACATACAGCACAGGCTGGTTCTGCAATCCCTGTCGCCGAGTATAGAAATGATATTTCCCGCCAATCCGCGGTACCCCAATGTTGCCGATACTCAACAGCTCAGTAAGCCGCTTATGAATCGCGTCCCGCCCCGAAAGGGGATCAAGCAAAGCCCGCGTATAAGCCATCTCCTCCGCAACCCACTTCCGAGTCTCTGGACTATTCCCATCCTCCAGCCACCGATACTTGTCAAGCACCTTGGTCCCGTGAAAATTTTCTTCAAGCGGCCGCGCCTCAGCCTTGGGAGGACCAGACGGCGTAGGGGTCTGACCATCATCCCCCGCATAAACCGCCGCAGCGATCAAAAGNNGCACGCCACGAATCGCGCGCCAGAACGGAAAGCTCCTCCGCCACTGGAAAGAGTACACGCTATTTTCACAGTCCGCAGCTGGATGCTATGATAAACACTCAGAAGCAAGGGCGCGCTCCGCGCGCGCTTCACAACACTCCTCAGTAGCTCAATGGCAGAGCATCCGGCTGTTAACCGGAGGGTTGTAGGTTCGAGTCCTA
>PMHI01000773.1:0-1374 GCA_003156615.1 Acidobacteriaceae bacterium
CGCAGGAAGGCCGGGAAAACTTGCTGCTGACCCAGGAAGAAAGAGCCCGTCGCAATGAAGAGTCCGTAGCACATGCGCCACAGGTGCCGCATGATGCGGTGTCGGCCTGAAATTCCGCCGCGTGCGAGCATTCGGATGTCCCCCTGCAGTGGCAAGCAGTAGGATGGCGCCGAAGAAGAAGCTCATGCCGGCGGGGGCAGTAGTTTTGTCGACGCCGCCGGGGTTGTGGAGGGTGTAAACGCCCAAGGCGATAGCCGCAACTGCTCCGGTGAGACCGATGAAAAGCGCACTCCAGTCAATAAGACGTGTGCGTTCTCTGCGGCGTCCGGCAAGCCAGGCCGTGCCGATCAGGTAGAAGGCGCCAACGCTGCCGACGATGTTGCCCTGCTGGGATTTCAGGATGGCTAGGAAGAAGGCGCTGGTGGCCAGAGTCAGCATGGCAACAGTGAAGAACGTCCCCGGATGCGCGGTGAAGTTTGCCGCCTTTGTGCACAACCATGGCGACCGTGCCGGTGAGCAAGCCGATGCTTCCAGCCAGGATATGCAGGATCAAGAGCGGGAGCCGCATTGCCCTTCCTTATCTCCCTCCACCCATGCAGGTTAGCTGGGTAGGCCGGATACGCGCTGCCGGGGTTGAAGTGCGAATCCTTGTGGCGCGATCCAAGCCGACGTTCTGGGATTAACCCTTGGGTGTGCCGCCAACACGATATCGGCGTCCCGAATTTCCAGGAGCCTACCTGAGATTTTGCCACCAAGAGGAAAGCGATTCTGTGCACTTCAGCTCAGAAATGAGAATGCGAATCCGCAGATCGCCAGAACAAAACAATCGGAATAGCAAATACGGTCTCGATTCAGACAATCGTCAGGGGTGTCGCTTCCGACAAAAGTGGACCACGGGCTGTCTCACATCGGCAACGTTCGCAGCGCCATCTCGACTACGCGCTGTAATTTACTTCGGCTTGCGCCACCCGCTGCCTGAACTGCCATTCCGTAGAGGACCGTCGCGATGTAGCGAGCAAGATCAGCAGGATTCACATTGGCCGGTAGCTCACCTTCTGATTTCGCACGCTCGAAACGCCGGCGCATCGCAGCTTCACCCGCCGCGCGAGAGGCGGTAAGTTCCTGCCGGATGGAATCGGCCGCCTCGCCACACGCAAGCGCACCTTGCACCATGAGGCACCCACCGGGATTGCGCCTAGCTGTGTTCAAATCGGCCGCGCCCAGCAACAATCGTTCCACGACTGCGCGGGCGGTCGGCTCCCTCAATGCCTCTTGGGTGTGGGCCGCCGGCCCCTTCAGGTACCGGTCGAGCGCCTTGCGGAACAGCGCTTCTTTGTCGCCAAAGGCGGCATACAGACTCGGACGATTGACGCC
>PMHI01000773.1:1436-5797 GCA_003156615.1 Acidobacteriaceae bacterium
AGCTCATGAGTAAGCTGGAAGGAAAAGTAGCAGTCATCACCGGAGGCAACAGCGGAATTGGTCTTGCTACGGCACAACGCTTCGTCGCGGAGGGCGCGTACGTCTTTATCACCGGCCGCCGTCAGAGCGAACTCGACGCGGCAGTGAAGCAGATCGGTAAGACTATTACTGCAGTGCAGGGGGACGTCTCAAACCTTGCGGATCTCGATCGCTTGTACGCCACTGTGAAGCAGCAGAAGGGGCACATCGACATTCTATTCGCCAACGCCGGCACCGGACAATTCGCCCCGCTCGCCGCAATCACCGAAGAGCACTTCGACAACACTTTCAACGCGAACGTCAAGGGTCTACTATTCACCGTGCAAAAGGCGCTTCCGCTCCTTAGGGATGGGAGCTCTGTCATCCTGAATGCGTCGATCGTTGCCAGTACTGGAGCGCCCGCGATGAGTGTCTATAGCGCATCCAAAGCCGCCGTGCGTTCTTTCGCGCGTACCTTCACCACGGATCTTAAAGACCGCAAAATCCGTGTGAACGCTGTTAGTCCTGGCGNNTGGGCAATATACCCCTCGGTCGCACCGGAACCCTGGACGAAATTGCCAAAGTGGTGTCGTTTCTCGCTTCTGACGAAAGTAGCTATATCACCGGCATTGAACTCGTCGTCGACGGCGGCATGACCCAGATCTGACCAGCTTGACCACCGGCGCCTCCGTCCGGTTGTCGGCGACCCTTCCCTTACCGGATTAGGAAAGGGTTGCCCGTCAACCAGGAGTACTCGCGATTGTGTTCGACAGCCGACAAAGGCGGGAGCTATTTCCTACAACCTGTTCCTGGCTTAGAACAAGACATAGTGGCAACTCTGCGCCTCCGGATCAAGAATCTTGAGGAGAATCGCGAACTGACTGGCCTTCTGGAGTTGGTGTATTGGGAACTTGCACGGCACGCGAGCAGAGCGCCTCCGTAGGCATCGCACCTTGAGCGATCTGCAGAACCCTCGTCGCTGACCGACTCTGCAATCTCGTTGGTTAAGGAGTACGGAGGATTGCAAAGAGTTGTCAACTTCCCGGTTGCCCGTGATCCGCCCTTACCCGAGGCGGGCTCCAGACTAAGCATCTGTCACTCGTTGTTAATTGGTGGCCCTGGTGAAACCGTTCCTGTCGGAGGCGCTACTCACACCGCAACGCTACCATTGGGTCGACCCGGGAGGCCCTTCGTGCTGGTAAGTAGCCTGCGATCGCTGCGACCATCGGCAATACAATGGTTGCGCTCACCAACGTGACCGGGTCGATGCGTTTGAGTCCGAACAGCATGTTGGAGACTAGGCGGTCTCCAGCTAACGCTGCGGGTACGCCGATGACAAGCCCGCTCGTGACCAGTATCAGAATCTCGCGCAGCACCATCCAGAGCATAGTAGAGCGCCGCGCCCCCAGCGCCATGCGGATACCGATTTCATTAGTCCGTCTCGTAACGACATAGGACATCACGCCGTAGATCCCGATGCACGAGAGGAAGACAGCGAGCAGTCCGAAGAAAGTAGAAAGCTGCGCTACCAGCCGCTGATTCCCAATCGATCGCTCCACCTGCTCGTCAAGTGTTGTCACATTGGAGATCGGCAAGTAAGGATTTACCTCATGAATCCTATGCCGGACTGCGGCCGCTACCGCGTCGAGGCCTCCCGAATATCGCACTTCAAAGTCGTTCAAATACCGCGAGTGTTGAGTGTAAGGGTAATAATCGATCGGTTGAGGGTCTTCTTGCAGGCTGTTCACCTTTACATCTTTCACGACCCCTATCACTTCTATATCCCTGTCGCCACTTCTGGTGTAGTGACGCCCGATTGGGGAGCCCTTTGGAAACATCGTGTGCGCCATCGTTTCGTCGATCACTGCAACTCTCGGCGAGTTCGCAGTATCCTGGGGTCCGAATCCGCGGCCCTCCAACAGGGGAATCCCCATTGTCGCAAAATAATCCGTGCCCACAACGTTGTGATGAACATCGCGATGGCTATCCGCCGATACATACCCTTGCACAGACACAGGATTATTCCAGCTGCCCTCGTTGTAGGTGAACAGCGAGTAGCTCGCTGCTCGTACGCTCGGAAGCGCGCTTACTGCTTCTTCGATTTGTGCATACAGTCTGGTCAGGTAGTAGTCGTCTTCCTTGTAGCCGACCGAGCTCGCATCCGTCTGTAGACGAAGAACATGCTCTCGGTTGAAGCCCGTGTCGACGCTCATCAAATTCATCAGGCTGTGCAGAAAGAGTCCAGCGCCGACCAGCAGGACGAGTGAAAAAGCAATTTGAGAAACCACCAGCGCCTTTGCCAGAGGATTCCTCGCTCCGGCGGTCACCGGGCCTCGTCCTTCTTTCAGCGATCCCGCAAGCTGCAACCTTGTCGCACAAAGTGCCGGAATCGTCCCAAAGAGCGCACCCGTCACCAGCGTGACTCCTAAGGTGAACAACAGCAGACGAATGTTCATCGAAACATCCAGCGGCACCGCCTCCGGCCCACCCGAAACCATGCGCAGCAGCAGACGGCTGGCGCCAGCTGCGAGTGCCACACCGAGCACACCCCCAGCAAAAGCCAGTACCAGACTCTCTGTTAGCAATTGGCGGATGAGCCGCGTGCGACCTGCTCCAAGCGCCTGGCGCACAGCAAGCTCCCGTCCTCGGGCCGCAGATCGCGCCAGCAACAGGTTCGCGATATTCGCGCACGCAATCATCAGTACAAATCCCACTACGGTCATCAGGATTTTCAACGGCTCAGAGAACTGTCTGCGAAGTTCTGACAACCCAGTGGCCATCGGAGTTAGTTCGACGCGAGTTTTCGCCAGTTTTTCCAGATTCTCCTGGCTCAGCGGCGCGCCTGGAAAGCCGCGGAGAATCTGTTGGAAAAGCAGGTTTACATTCGCAGCTGCCGGTGCCGTATTCACGCCCGGTTTCAACCGCCCCATCAAGTAGAGACACTCAGAAAAATTGTCGTTGTATCCATCGACATTTGGTAGAACCTCTTTCTGCATTGACAGCGGAATCCAGATATCCGGCGATTCGCCGACTTTCGTCCCAAAAAACTCCTTCGGAGCGACACCTACAATCGAGAAAACAGCCGAGCCGATCTTTAGCTTCTTGTTCAATACCGAAGAGTCGCGGGCCAAACCCCGAGTCCACCAGGAATAGCTGACTACTGCTACAGGATTCCCATCTCGCATCCGGTCATCGTCGTCGGTGAGTATCCGTCCAGCGATGGCTTGTACGCCCAGCATGGGGAAGTAGGTGCCAGATACAAGCTGGACATTCATCGGTTCGGTTTCGCTCCGCCCCTCCACGGATCCATGGACGCGATTCATCATGCTGAAGACCGCGGCGACTTGAGAGAAGACCTGATTCTTCTGCTGCATCTCGCGATAAAACGGATATGAATAAAGCACCTGGTTTGGAAAATAATCGCTAATGCAGCAGTCACTCGCATCTCCAAACAAAAGCAGCCGTCCTGGCTCCTTTACCGGAAGCGCTCGGAGCATCACCGCATCAATCAGATTGAAGATCGCCGTGTTCGCGCCAATCCCGAGGCCGAGTGAAAGCAGAACCACAATCGTGATTCCCGGACTGCGCAGCATTGCACGCACGCCATAATTCATGTCCTGCACCAGATGTTCAAGCCACTCCCATCCCCAAGCCATATGACTTTTCTCCTTCAACAGGGTCGTGTTCCCAAATCGACGTAGCGCTGCATAACGGGCATCTTCTGGCGTTAGCCCTGCCCGCACCAGTTCCTGCGCTTTGAGCTCTAGGTGCAGGCGCATCTCGTCTTCCAGGTCCACGTCGAATTGCCGATGGCGGATTAACATCCAAAGCCGCCTGCGGATTTCGTTCAGCCAATCCATTGCGATTCGCCCTTTCAAGCCGTCTGAATCACACGGGTGATGGCTCCGATCACCCGTTCGAACTGTGACAGTTCCGTTTCTAATTGTTGGCGGCCCGACGCTGTAAGCTGGTAATAGCGCGCCCGGCGGTTCCCAGCCGTAGTTCCCCACTTGGCCTTCACCCAGCCTTTGATCAGCATCCGCTGGAGAGCCGGGTATAACGACCCTTCTTCCACTTGAAGGACGTCATCGGAGATCCTCTGGATAGAGTCTGCGATCTCATAGCCGTGCATCTCTCCGGCACGTGCAAGCGTCTTCAAAATCAGAAGATAAAGAGTTCCGGGCGGAATCTCGTCTCGACGCAAAACCTGCCCCCTTGTCCGAAGGCTTGCTGCCATAGTTAGACTATGTAAGAATCGAACGGTTAGCACTTGATGTCAAGGGAAATAGGTTTTTCTCGCTTAGGAAGATTCGAATCGCCAACCCAGAAACTATCCAGAAGCG
>PMHI01000620.1 GCA_003156615.1 Acidobacteriaceae bacterium
CGCTATGGCATGGTGCGCACGGATCATATTCTGTTTATCGCTGCCGGAGCTTTTCACGTTTCGAAGCCCAGCGACCTGATTCCGGAGTTGCAGGGGCGGTTTCCGATTCGGGTGGAGTTGCAGTCGCTAACCATGGACGATTTCGTGCGCATTCTGACCGAGCCGAAATCGTCTTTGGTGAAGCAATACACGGCTTTGCTGGATACGGAAGGGGTAAAGCTGGAGTTCACACCGGATGCGCTTCAGGAAATCGCTCACTTTGCCTTCCGGGTGAATGAAAGCACGGAGAACATTGGGGCGCGGCGGCTGCATACCATCATGGAGCGCGTGCTCGATGAGCTTAGCTTTGATGCTCCGGAGAGAAAAGGCGAGCACGTTGTCGTGGATGCGGATTATGTGCGGAAGATGCTGACTGACATTGTTAAGGATCAGGATTTGTCGCGGTATATTCTGTAGAACATCTTCACCACCAGGGTCACAGAGGAACTTAGGGTAAGCCCTTTGTGCGGCCGTTCCAACTGATTGAGTCTGTTGTTTCTGCGCATGACGGTTCTCCGACGACATTTCCTGCTGGGGCTGGGCGGTTTGCTTTGGTTGACTGGGTGTGCCCAGATTGGGCCGCCGCTGCCGCCTTCGCTGGAGTTGCCGAAGGCGCCGTCGGATCTGCGGGCGGCGCGCAAAGGCGACAAAGTTACTCTTACCTGGACGATTCCGCCGCGGACTACGGACCGGCAAAGGGTGCGATATTTGGGAAAGACGCGGGTTTGCCGGAGTGTTGAGCCGGTGCCCAAGGAATGTGACACGCCGCTCGGGGAGGTTGCGCCTCCGGCGGATTTCGCAGTAACCAATAAGTCGTCTACGAAAAAACTTACCGCCAGCTTTACCGACACTCTGCCTTCCGCAATGGAGGCGGCAAACCCCACGGGCTTTGCCACCTATGTCGTCGAGGCGCTGAACGCTGCGGGCCGAGGGGCGGGAATCTCGAACCTGGCGCATGTGCCGCTGGTTCCCACCTTGTCGCCTTTCAGTGGTTTTGTTGCTCAGGCTACGGCTCCGGGCGTGCTCATCTCGTGGCAGTGTCCGCCGACTTCAGCCAAAAGAACCGGCGTGAAATATTTGTTTCGCATCTACCGGCGTCCTGAGTCGGGCGCTGGCCCTTCGCGAATCGCCGAAATTGACGCTACGGCGTGCGCCGCCGGGCCTGGCGGGCTCGTGCCCTTGTCGGGGCAGCCTTCCGGCGCGGGGACGAGCGCGCCTGAGCAAGAGAAGAATCCAAGTTCGTTCCTTGACCAGACCTTTGAGTGGGAGAAGACATATTTTTACCGCGGCACGGTGGTGAGCATGGTCGAGGCTGCGGGAAAGCCCGCGGTTTCAGTGGAGGGCGACGATACGCCGGAGGTCAAGGTTTTCGCGCACGATGTTTTCCCGCCCGGCGTGCCTTCGGGCTTGCAGGCGGTGTTTTCTGGGCCCGGGCAACAGCCCTTCATCGACCTGATCTGGGCGCCGGTGGCGGACTCGGACCTGGATGGGTACAACGTTTATCGTCATGAGGAAGGTGGGGCGCCGGTTAAGTTGAGCTCGGAGCCGGTGAAGATGCCGGCTTTTCGGGATCCGCAGGTGGTTGCAGGGAAGACTTATTTTTATTCGGTGTCGGCGGTGGATTTGCGGGGGAATGAGAGTGCGCGGTCGGAGGAAACGAGCGAGAGTGTGCCGTGAGGAACTGGGTAATTTTGTAATCGGGTAGGCGGGCGGATGGCAAAGTTCCTTCGCTTCGCTCAGGATGACAGGAGTTTCAGGAATACAGCCGTTCGGTGCGAAAATTCTCGCGTGATTTCGGTCTCTCGTGGTTAGATAGATTTGATGAAATACTGCCGCTTTCAAATGAATGGACTGGCTCACTACGGGCTGGTTGAGTCCGTTGCGGGGCGCGATGCGATCCTGCGGATTTTGCTGGCCACGCCGGAAGAGTCCGATGGGGACGTGGAGGGTTTGCGCACCCGCCGGATTGAACCGATTGCTCTCGAAGAGGCGGCGCTGCTGCCACCGGTACGTCCGTCGAAGATTGTGTGCATCGGCCGCAATTATCGGGAACATGCGGCGGAACTTGGTCATGAAGTTCCCAAGGAACCGCTGCTGTTTCTTAAGCCTAGTTCGGCGCTGCTGGCGCCGGGCGGAGTGGTGCGGCGGCCGAAGATTTCGGAGCGGGTCGATTATGAAGGCGAGCTATGCGTGGTAATCGGCAAGACTTGCTATCAGCCGGCGGCCGATGAAGACGTGCGGCACTACATCCTCGGCTACACGTGCGTCAACGACGTGACGGCGCGCGACCTGCAGAACAAAGACGGGCAGTGGGCGCGTGCCAAGGGCTTTGACACGTTCTGTCCGGTGGGCCCGGTGGTGGTGGACGGGCTCGACCCCTGGACTGGGCTTGGGGTGGAGACGCGCGTCAATGGCGCGGTGCGGCAGTCGGGGAATACCCAGGACCTCATCTTCCCGCTGGATGTGATCATCCGGCACATCGCGCGGGCCATGACTCTGTTTCCGGGCGATCTTATTGCTACAGGTACGCCGGCTGGGGTGGGGCCGGTTGTGGCGGGGGACGTGATGGAGGTTACGGTCGAGGGAGTGGGGACGCTGCGCAATTCTGTGGTGGATGAATAGCCAAAAGCCTTAACCCCAGGGGACACAAGGTTACAAAGAATAGATCGCTCGGTCTATTGCAGGCGGAAACGTTCTCGCATCAGGCGCTGCAGGCGGGGTTTGTAGAGGATATCGTAGGCGANNTTCTTTGTCGGGGAACATGGCGAGCGCGGCTCGCTTGGCGCCTGCGGCTAGCTCGGAGGCTTCTTCCACGGTGAGGGCGGGATCCTGGCTGATCACAGAAGTGACCATGCTCATCATCACCTGGAGGCGGCGGATTCTTCGGGCCTCATCTTGGTTCTGATCCTGATCCTGCGTTTGTCCCGCTTTTTCTCCTGGCATCTATATCATTCTCCTCTAATGGGGAAAGAAAGCAAACGGCCCGAAGGTGGTGGGTCGGGTGGTTCGGCGGTCTCCCGGCAGGTGAAGCGCTTGCTAGCCCCAAAACCGTGCTACCTCAGGGCCGAAGCCCGACTATTTTCTGGCGGTTCTCTACAGGCCTGGAGGCATGCTCCACCCTCAAGTCTTGATCGCGGTGCTGAAGCGCCGCTCTTCCATGCTACTGGGGCAGACCGAAGCGGCGCATCAGGTCGGCGTAGCGGGGATCGGAACGGAGCGAGTCGAGGGCGGGATAGCGAATGCAGATGAGGAGCTCGCTGTCGCCATCGGTATAGGCCTTCTCCAGGTTCTCGAAGGCCTGCTCTTTGTCTCCGGCGAGGGCCGATGCTACAGCCACGGCACCGGAACGATCCGTACCTTCCAAGGTCAACATGAGTTGGAGATAGCCTTTCGCATCGTCAGTCACGGTGGTTGTTTTCGACAACGCTTTGTGGAACTCGGTCACTGCTTCAGAAAAGCGGCCGGTGGTCGCATAGAGCTGAGACAGCCTGTAATGCGCTGGAGCAAAGTTCGGATCGCGCACCAGAACCTTCTGGAACTGCGCGAGCGACTCGGGATACCGCTTGGCCACCATTAACATCACCGCATAATTTGTATTGACGATGGAGGAAAGAGGGTCGAGCGATAAAGCAGTGCGGTACTGTGTCTCCGCCTCATCCAGGCGGTTTTCGGGACCGAGATAGGCGAGTGCGTAGAAATAGTGGGCGGCGGCGTCGTTGGGATTCAATTCCAGGGCACGCTGAAATTCCGGCTCCGCCTCGCTCCACTTCCATGCCGTAGCCAGCGCCAGAGCGCGGGCGGCGTGGGCCTCAGGCAGGGAATCATCCAGTTCGAGAGCCTTGCGTGTCGCTTCGTCGGCCAGCAGTTCGGCCCGCTTAGACGAGATTGAAATGGTGTAACTGGGGGCAATGTTATAGGTATCGGCAAGGCCGGCATAGGCGAGGGCGTAGTTGGGATCGGCGGCAATCGCCTGCTGGAATAAATCGATGCTCTTTTTGAGGCCTGCCGGGGTGCGGCCGTACCAAAGCTGGCGAGCTTCGAGGTAAAGCCGATAGGCTTCCGGGTTGGAGGTGCCCGCGCTGCCGAGTTTCTGCGAGGGGCCGATGCGGCGGAGCCTGCTGGAAAGAGCACGGGTAATTTCGCCCTGCACCTTGGTGACGTCGGACGCCTTGCATTCGTAATGCGCACCCCAAAGCTCGCTGCCGTCGGCGGTATCGACGAGTTCGGAGTGAATGCTTAGTTCATCGCCATGTTGCGTGATCCGACCGGTGAGCACGGCGCTTACCTGCAAGGTCTGGCCGATTTGCCGCGGGTCGTCCTGATTGGTCTTGAAACGGAAGACCGTGCTGCGCGCGAGGACCCTGAGGTCGGGCAGTTGCGAAAGAGTACCGATCAGGCTCTCGGTGAGGCCGTCGCCGAGGTACTCATTGCCGGGATCGGAGGTCGCATTGACGAAAGGCAAAACGGCAATGGAGCTGATCTTTCGAGCTTCGGATCGTATGCGCAGGGAGTAGACGGTGGCGGCGACAGCGACGACCAGCAACACCGCGGCGATGCCGGCGGCCCAGTTCTTCCGGGAAGGGAGGGGTACAACGGCTGCAGGGACGGAGGAAGAAAGCGTGGGGGCCGGGGCGGGGTCGGTGACGGTGGAGGCGCTCGACAAACGGCCGGAGTCAGCGTCGCGTTTGAGGCGCGCCAGGTCGGTTCGCAAATCGGCCGCGCTCTGATAACGCAGGTTGCGATCTTTCTCCAGAGCCTTGTCGATGATGCGTTGCAACTCCGCGGGCACGTCGGGATTGAAGCGCACGGCGGGGATTGGGCTGCCATCGAGGATGGCTTTGAAGATCTCCGCGGTGCTGCCGCCATGAAATGGAAGCGTGCCNNGGCGACATGTAGGAGATGGTGCCGAGCGTAGAACCAGGGCTGGTGAGATCCGCTTCTTGGGCGGTGACTGTGTTGGCAGCGGCGGCCTGGCTGGAAGAAGTGACGGGAGGTGCCAGCTTGGCGAGGCCGAAATCCAGGACCTTGGCGTGGCCACGCTTGGTCACAAAGATGTTGGCAGGCTTGATGTCGCGGTGGATGATGCCCTGGGAATGAGCGGCGTCCAACCCGTCGGCAATCTCGAGGGCCAGCGAGAGCATGGTTTCGTTGTCTAACGGCTTTCTGTCGATGAGGTGCTTCAGGGTCATGCCGTCGAGATACTCCATGGCGATGAACGACTGGTCACCGTGTTTGCCGATTTCGTAGATGGTGCAAATGTTGGGATGATTGAGAGCCGAGGCGGCACGCGCCTCGCGGCGAAAGCGTTCCAGCGCTTGCGGGTCTTGCGACAGGCTATCGGGCAGGAATTTAAGGGCAACGAAGCGGCCCAGCTCGGTGTCCTCAGCTTTATAGACCACACCCATGCCACCACCGCCAATCTTTTCGACGATGCGGTAGTGCGAGATGGTCTGGTCGATCATTTTCTGCTCAATCGTGTTCTGGTCAATCCTCGTGAAGATGCCGAGTTTCGGAAGATTAATCTTACGGACGCGGCAGTCGCCAGTCAACGAACGGAAGTCCGCGGAATGCACTCCGACCCGGGAGAAGAGTTAGAATCACAAGGAGTGCGGGTCTGGGCCATCTTCGTGGCGGCGGATTCCGAGAAGAGGAGATGTTTATGGCAGTGCAGCCGAATCTGACGACAAAAGACGGACGCCGTCCTGATCCTAATGAAAAACTGATTAAGGTCTTCGATAGTGAACAGGAATCGGAGGCGTTGGTGGTGAAGGGGTTGCTCGATTCCGCGAATATTGAAAGCGACCTGACGTCCGGCAGCCTTCTACAAGAAACGTTTCCCGGGCTGGGCGGGATGATCATCCTGGTGCGGGAAGAGGATGCGGAGAAGGCGCGCAAGCTGATCGCGGAATCCCGGCGGCCTTCGGCCAGTGATTCGGCGGCCAAACCGGATGACGATGACTCTACTCAAGAGCTGCGAGCCATTGAGTGACGGAGTGGCCGTCGAGGTAGAAGGTGCCGGCGCCGTTCAGATCGGTGCGGTAGACGTGGACTCCGGAGTTTTGTAGGCGGGCGAGGACGTCGGGTTTGGGAAAACCGAAA
>PMHI01000537.1 GCA_003156615.1 Acidobacteriaceae bacterium
AATCGGCCAGCAACACCACCGTCTCGTCCTGAACCCACAAAACCAGCAGAGCCGCCGGCGCGTAACGAACACCCGCCCGCCTCACAGCCTGCGCCGAATCGTCCGGAGGCAACCCGACCCGCTCCAGCACCAGCGAAACCACAGCCGGCACCGAGCCGTCCTGAAGCCAAGCCCGCGGAGCCGCCGGCGCGAACTGAGCATCCGCCTGCGGCAGAGCCGAAGCCTGAACCTGCTCGGCCCGAAGCCGCGCGTCCCGAGCCGAAACCAGCGCCGCGTCCGGCAACGCCGCCTCCGGCAGCGAAGCCAGCGCCGCCTCCTCCAAAGAAGACGCCTCCGCCGAAGACACCTGAGGAACAAAAGCGGGAGGAAGAGAAGAAACCACCGGGCTTATAAGGCCTGGCTGCAAGAACGTGGATGCGAATCGTCTGAGCACCCTGAGTTTCCTCAGGGTGCTTTTTTTGTCGCCACAGCGCCGACGATGATCTGTAGATTTCTCCTCGAAATAAATCCTGATGCGTAGAAAACTGAGGAATGATTCCTCGAATTTTCCTCATCTCTTTCCGCTTCAGGAGAGCTGGCTACGGCGATGGAAGGCGTTCTGCTGCGGTGTTCATGAAGGGCGCTCTCATTGCAGCGTGTGGCTCGATGGTCCTGAACCTGGGCTTCCGCTGATGTTGTAGCGTTTTAGTTTGCGGTAGAGCGTGGCGCGGCTGATGCCGAGCATACGGCCGGCGATGGCTTTGTCGCCTTTGACTTGTTCGAAGACGCGCCGGATGGTGGCGCGTTCGATGTCTTCGAGATCGGTGGTGGAAAGAGGAACGGCAGCAAGGCTCTCGACGGAACTCATTTCGGCCGCGACCGCTAGATCGGAAACCCGTTCGGGCGCGGATTCCGATACCGGACGCGACACGGATGAATCCAACGCGGCGATGCTGGGAGGCAGATCGCCTAGATCGATTGACGTTCCGTTGCCCAGAGCTACGGCGCGCTCCACGCAGTTTTCCAGTTCGCGCACGTTGCCCGGCCAGTCGTAATTGATCAAGGCTTTCATGGCGGCGCTCGATACCTGCAGATCCGCGCCCGGAGAGTAACGTTCGCAAAACCAGTTCACCAGCATGGGGATATCGCTGCGGCGCTCGCGCAGCGCGGGAACGTGGACGGTGACGACGTTGAGGCGGAAGTAAAGATCTTTACGGAAGGTTCCGTTCTTGTAAGCGGCTTCGAGATCGTGGTTGGTGGCGGCAATGATGCGCACGTCCACTTTGACGCGCTGGTTGCTGCCCACGGGACGAACTTCTTTTTCCTGCAGCACACGCAGCAGCTTGGCCTGCAACTCCAGCGGCAGCTCGCCAATTTCGTCGAGGAAAACCGAGCCGGTGTCGGCCGATTGAAACAGTCCCTGCTTGGATTTCAGGGCGCCGGTGAAGGCTCCTTTTTCGTAGCCGAAGAGTTCGCTCTCGATCAGCGTAGGCACGAGCGAGCCGCAATCGACGGCGACGAAGGGACGGTTGGCAAATGCGCCACGGAAATGAATGGCGCGGGCGATCAGTTCTTTGCCGGTACCGCTTTCCCCGGAGATGAGAACGGCNNCGCAGGAATTCGTTTTCCTCGACCAAGCGGACTTTCTCGGCCATGCGGCGCAAGAACAACCGGAGTTCTTCGAGCGGAGAAAACGGCTTGGTGATGTAGTCGTAAGCTCCGAGCTTCATGGCCTGCACGGCGGTTTCGATGGAGCCGTGTCCGGTCATGAGCGCAACCTCGATACGGGGCAGAAGTTTCTTAGCCCTCTCCAGGAATTCGAGGCCGGACATGTGCGGCATGACCATGTCGCTGAGGATCATGTGAACCGGTTGCTCTTCGAGCAGGGTCAAGGCGGACTCGCCGCTATCGGCTTCGAGGCAGATGAAGCCCAGGGCTTCACCCACGGTGACACAGAGCTTGCGGATCGTCTGCTCGTCGTCGACGATCAAGAGACGGACGCGGAGATCTTCTCTGGTCAGAGCGGGTCGGCTCAGAGCGGTCTTACTTAAGGGCGTTTTGCCGGGCGCGGCACTCACCGGGCTTTCCCCATAGTTTTCTCGACGGCGTTGATGAGATCCTGCACGCGGAACGGCTTCTCCAGATAGAGTGCGCCGATCTTGCGCAGGGTGCTGACCGTTTCTTCGTTAGCATAGTCCCCGGTAATGATAACGACTTTGTGCTCGAGATCGGGGCGATGGGCGGAAATCCAGGTGTGAACCTGCGCGCCGTCGACGCCGCCGGGCGTGCGCATGTCGGAGACGACGCCCAGGAACTGGCCTTTTTCCAGCAGGTGCAAGGCTTCGGCGCCGGACTCGATACAGACGACGTCGTAGCCGTTGCGTTCGAGCGTGGCTCTGACCAGAGCCATGATGGAAGGCTCGTCTTCGATGAGCAGAACGGGCAAGAGGGCTCGTTGAATGGCTGAGGTTGTCATTGTTGTATTACTCCTGCGGCCACACTCAGAGAGGCGGAGTGGGGCGCTGCGGGAAAGCGGANNTAGCAGATGCTGAGGCCGAGGCCGGTTCCCTTGCCGACCTCCTTGGTGGTGAAGAAGGGATCGAAAATGCGATCAGGATGGGAAATGCCGTAACCATTGTCGCGGAAAGAAACTTCGACGGCATCCCCGGCCTTGGTAGTCATGATCTCGATATGGGCGGGGCGGCCGACTTCGTGCACGGCGTCGTAGGCGTTGTTCAGGATGTTGAGGAATACCTGCTGCAGTTGGTGGGCGTCGCCCACGACATCGGGCAGTACCTCGTCGAGGTGTTCGATGATTTCCACGCCATGACTGTTGAAGTCATAAGAGCGCAACTGGATGGTGCGGCGCAGGATGAGGTTGAGCTGCACGGGGTTGCGCTGCGGCGGCATCTGGCGGGCAAAGCTGAGCAGGTTCTGCACGATCTGTTTGGTGCGCTGCGCTTCCTGCAGGATGACGCGCAGATCTTTCCGCGCCGACTCTGGAATCTCGGGATTCTCCATGAGCAGGTCGGCAAAGCCGAGAATCGCAGTCAGCGGATTATTTACCTCGTGAGCGACGCCGGAGACCAGTTGTCCAACCGCTGCCATTTTCTCGGCGTGAACGAGTTGGCCGCGCAGTTCGGCGGAGTCGGTAATGTCGGTCATGACCACCACGATGCTGTTGATGTTGCCCTGCTCGTCGCGCATGGGACTCAGGTTGACGGAAAACTGACCGGCATTCCCGTTGCCGCGCATGATCTGCAATTCCAGATTGTCGACCTGTTCACCACGAAGGATGGCCTCGAGCGCATCCGCCAGGGGACGGATGTAGCCGGGAGCAGCCAGCTCCAGCAGGGGTCGGCCCAACAGTTGACGCTGCTCGAACCCAGCTTCGTACCAGCGGCGGTTGGCATAGCTGACCAGACCGGCGGTGTCGGAGACCAGAATGAAGCTCTGCGTGTTGCTGAGGATCTTGCCGGAGAAGTCGCGCTCGCGCTGCAGTTCCGATTGATAGGTGTGAAGGCCGGTGACATCGAGCATCAGGCCGCGAATCTGCAGCAAACGCCCAAGATTGTCGTACATGCCGAAAGCGTTGATGAGCACGTAGATGGGAGAGCCGTCTTTGCGGCGAAGCGTAGCCTCAAAGTTACGCATGTAGCCGTCTTTTTCCATGGCTTCGGCGTGGCGGTCGCGCTGCTCGGGAGAAAAATAGACCTGGGTAGGAATATCAACCTGCAGAAGTTCTTCACGGCTGGAATAGCCAAGCATCGCCACCAAGGCATCGTTGACTTCGACAAACTGGCCTTGGGGCGTGCTGAAGAATAATCCTTCCTGAATGTTGTCGAAGAGTTCGCGGTAACGGCGTTCGGCCTCGCGGCGGTCGGTGATGTCCTTAAGGACGTGAATGGTTTGCAGGTTCTCGCCGGAAGCGCCGGGCACGCGCGAGGTTGAAACCAGATAGGTGCGGTCCAGGGCGGGATGAACGAATTCGTCGCTGTCTTCGCCCATGGAACGGCAAAAAGGGCAGGAATAAAGCGTGGCTTCGTTGGTCAGGGCGAGCAGAGCCCGCATGTTGACGCCGATGAGTTCGCTGGGTGCAACCCCGATCATCGCGGCCAGGGATCGGTTAACGCGCAGGACCTTGTCGGACTCATCGTGGACCACGATGAGATCGGTGATGGCGTCAAAGATTTCCAGCCAGTGGCGGTTCGACTGTTCAATGCGAGTGAACAAGCGCGCATTGTCCAGGGCCATGGCGGCGTGTGCGGCTATAGCTTCCAGCAGATCGCGGTCTTCGGCCGCGAGCGGACCGGTGCGTCCGGAGAGGCAGAGCAACCCAGCGAGCTCTCCATTGGGAGCAGGAAGCCGAACCGCCACTAAGTCGTTCCAGCCTAAACTCGAGGCCAGGTCAGGACCGAGCAATTCAGCGGCGGAGCCAGAGACGACGGCTTCCGACCGCTGCGCGGCCAACTCGGAAAGGGCCTGCGCAAATCGCGGCTGCAGCGCGCGATCTTCGGGCGGCAGGGGATGCAGCGCGACCGTCTGGAATCGTCCATTCTGCAAAAGGGCGACCGCACCGGCGCGGGCTCCGGCTAAGGCGATGGCCCGCTCGATAAACCTGCCGGCGAAATCGGGCAGGCACAGCAGGCCATCAATCTCGCGCGCCAGTTGCGTAAGCGCCTCGGAGCGCTTCCTATGCAGTTCAGACTGGTGCAGGTTATGGGTAACCTCGAGCACCACCGAAACCTGGGCGGCCAGGGCGCGGGCACGGCGAATGTCCTGCTGAGAAATGCCGGTGCCATCGAGACGATCGAGCACACCAAACATGCCGAGCACTCTTCCGTCGGCGCCCAACAGAGGCACCGCGAGCAACTGCCGGGCCTGGTATTGCGCGAGGATCTCCAGATTCGCGCCGGCCAGTTGGGTCAGATCGTCGGACCAGAAAACTTCCTTTTCCCGCAGGGCGCGGGTGACGATGTCCTCCGGGAAAACGGTATCCACCCGCTGCGGCTCTCCCTGAGTGAAAGCACAGCGAACCCGGAACTGTCCTTCTTCGAGCAAGGCGATGAAGCACCGGCCATAGCCGAGAAAATCGGAGGCGCGCAGCACGAAAGCCTGCAGAAAATGTTCGAGGTCGCCGCTCGAACTGAGTTCGGAAGAGATCTCGAGCAATTGGTGCAATTCGTGCGCCTGGCCTTGCGCAGTGGCACTCAGTTCTGCGTGAGCCAGGGCGACTGCGCCAAAACCGGCAATGGCCGAGACCAGCGACTTCTCTTCGCCGGTAAAGACTGCGTCGGGGCGCGGATAGACGAGGATCGCGCCCTGGGTGCGCGCAGTGCGGAAGGGAGCCGCAATCAGCATTCCGGGCGAGATCAGGCTGCCGATCGAGTGCACTTCGCTGCCAATGGAGATGGTGATGGCCTCTCCGGCGGAAACCGCGCGTTGCGCCAGATCGGCGGCGAAGCGAATGGTCTGGCGGTCATGTCCAGCCCGAAAGGAATTGGCCAGTTGCGGAGTTTCGGCGGACACGGCGCGCAGTTCGAAGGGTCCCTCGCGGCGCAGAAGAACCGAGACCAAACGCGTACGCAACAGCAGCCGGATGCGATCCGCGAGGGCCTCGAGGACGGCGGATACGTCCGGAGTTCCGTGCAGGGCGCTCGCGACCTCGGCGAGGATCTCGGTCCGGCGGTGCTCCTCGCGCGAGGCTTCGCCGAGCCGGGTCGCTTCGAGCAAGCTGCCTAGTTGCCCAGCCAGGATGGTGGCCTTGGCGGCCAGATCGTCATTAAAAAATCCTTCTGCAGAATCATGCAAGAACGTTGCCGCACCGATGACTTCATCGAAGACCACCAGCGGGGCGGCCATCATGGAGCGGGCCTCAAACTGGCGCGCCGCGGGGAAGGCCGGGCTGGACTGCACTTGATTGACAAAGATCGTGCGGCGCCGGCGCACTGCCTCGGCAGTGACGGCGCTCTGCTGAGGCAGCAGCCGGAGGCCGATGAAGCGCTCGGCCAGTTTGCCGTCGGCCTGTTCTCCGATGAGCTCGTCGCCGGCGTGTCGACGCCAGAAATAAACGCCGCTGACCTGGAAGAACTCGCGCGTGGAGCGGCAAAAAAGCTGGATGAGAGAGGCGGCGCCGGCGCGTTCCGCGGCCTTGGCGGCGATCCGCAGGAGGAGTTTCTGAAAAGCATCGTCGGGTTTCGGCAGGGTGCGGCCCTCTGGCGACGGCGGCGGCATCGAATTGGCTTCGGCCATCTTCACNNTATCCCGCCATCTCAATTTGAGTCAAGGGAAATGGGTGGAAGGGGTGCCTAAGTGTGAAATCCCGGGAAAACCGGGTCAATGGTCTCAGTGTGAGAATCGATCAAGGACGAAGCCGGCGATGAGACAGGGCTCAGGCTGAGTCGCGGCTCCGCAGATGGTACCGCGATCCCATTAAGTCCTTGTTTTTCAAACACATCTTGAGGGTTACCTTGGTTTTTTTCAAAGCGGAGGCGTGGCCCCGCCCTTGCTCCACTGGTATCACCGGGACTAATACCCAGGAGGAATTGTGTCTTTACGCCAGACGGGAGTATTGCTGGCCGTTCTGACGATGGCGGTTGGAGTGGGGGCGGCAGGGCTGCGAGCGCAGGATGCACAAGGTGAAATCACGCGGCGCGTTAAGAGCAAAGTGGAAGCGGTGTATCCCCAACTGGCTCGGAAAATGAATATCACGGGCACAGTGAAGGTGGAGATCGTGGTCACCCCGAATGGCACAGTGAAAGAGGCCAAGGTCGTGGGCGGGCATCCGCTGCTGGCGGATGCCGCAATGGTAGCGGTCATGAAGTGGCGCTTTGAGCCGGCGGCTTCGGAGAGTTCGGGCATCGTGAATTTCAAGTTCGAACCTCATCCCTAGGGCGGGCAGAACAGGCGGCCGGGAGGAAACGGCATGACGATCGGCAAGAAGCTATACAAGAACTTCGGAATCATTCTCAGCATGGTGGTGGTGCTGTTCATCGTGAACCTGGTGGCGGTGCAAAGAGAGCACGCCGCCAAGGACGCGGCCAGAGCCTCGCTCGATCTGGCAGCCGCTACCAACGAAGTGCGCTTCCAGATGATGCAGGACCGCCTCTACCTGAGCAACTACCTACTGAGCGGCGACACCCGCGAAGTGGAGCTCATGAATGAGGGCCTGAGCAGGCTGGTTGAAAAACTGCACCAGGGCAGGTTGCTGTCCAACTCCGAACAGGAAAAATCAGCGCTGGACAGGGTTGAACAACTAGAACAGGCGTGGGGCAAGGAATTCGCGCAGCCTCTGATCAACAAACGTAAGGATGTGGATTCCGGCAACGCGACCGTTGCCGAATTGCAGATTTACTACCTTCAGAAAGACGCTTCCTCCTGGGTAAAGAATTCGACCGACGCGCTCGACGTGGCGGACGGGGAAAACCGCAAGCTGGTCGAACTCCGGCGCAAATCGGATGAAACGGCGAGTGCGCTGACCATCCTGTTCTCCATCGTGAGCACGCTGGTCGCGCTGTTTGTGGGCGTCTGGGTCGCCATCACCACCGCCAAGTCGATCACGGAACCGCTGACCAACCTGATGGAGGTTTCACGGCAAATCGGCGACACCGGCGATCTGGAACACAGCATCGACGTGCAGCGCGAGGACGAGATTGGAGAACTGGCACGCAGCTTCGCCAAGATGGTCACCTATCTCAAAGAGATGGCGGGCGTCTCCGAGTCGATTGCCGGGGGAGATCTTACAGTTCAAGTCAAGCCGCGCTCGCCGCAAGACACGTTGGGCAATGCGTTTGCGCGGATGGTGGAAGGCCTGGGCCGGCTGGTGCGCAGCGTACGTGACGCATCGGCGCAGGTGGCCAGCGCCTCCGGTCAGGTGGCGAACGCCTCCGACGATTCGGCCAAGGTCGGCTTGCAGGCTTCCTCCGCCATCGACGAAGTCACCAGCACCATGCACGAGATGAGCGTGAACGTGCAGAACATGGTGAAGAGCACACAAGTGCAGGCTTCCAGCGTGAGCGAGACTTCCGCTTCCATCGATGAGATGGTCGCTTCCATCCAGCGCGTGGCCGATACGGCGAAGGTGCTGCTCGACATCTCGAACCGGTCACGGGAAGAGGTGCACAGCGGCATCGCCACCATGGAAAAGGCCACCGACGGCCTGAACCGCATCAACGCAACCATCACGAGTTCTGGAGAAATCATCGGGGCGCTGGGACAGCGCGCCGACGACATTGGCAAGATCATCGAAGTCATCGACGATCTGGCGGAACAGACCAACCTGCTGGCGTTGAACGCGGCCATCGAAGCGGCGCGCGCCGGCGAGCACGGACTGGGCTTCGCGGTGGTGGCGGACGAAGTCCGCAAGCTGGCAGAAAAGTCAGCGCAGTCGACCAAGGAAATCTCCGAACTGATCCAGAGCATTCAGAAGGAAGCGCGCAAGGCCGTGGAAAACATGGAGCGCTCGACCGGGATCGTGAACGAAGGCCTGGATCTGGGCGGCGAACTGAACGGGGCGCTGCGCAAAATCTCGAACGTGGTCACCGAAGTGTACAAGTTCGCCCAGGAAATCGGCGCCGCCACGAACCAACAATCGCATGGCTCGTCGCAGATTGCCCGGGCCACCACCCGGCTGAACGAAATCACTCACGAAATCAACTCCGCGGTGGAAGAACAGGCCTCGGGAGCGCACGCCGTGGTCAAAGCCATGGAGCGGATGCGCGAACTGGTGCAGCAGTCGACTTCCGGCTCGACCGAATTGGCAGCGTCAGCGGAGCAGATGTCCAAGATGTCGCGCGGCCTGCTCGACTTCATGGACCGCTTCACGCTCGAAGAGGCCTCACGACCGGCCGCCGACGAAAAACTGCAGCCCGCCCAGCGGGCAACGGCAGCATCCCGCTTTTAGGACGCGCGATGAACAACTAAGTATGAATCGTGAACTCCATATCGTGGGCTTCCAGGTAGGACGCGAGACCTATGGCGTGCCCATCACTTCCCTGCACGAGATCGTGCGCGTGCCGGAGATTACCGTCGTCCCCGATGCGCCCGACTATCTGGAGGGCGTGATTAACCTGCGGGGCAAGATCGTTTCGGTGATGGATTTGCGCAAGCGCTTCGGCGATAAGCAGGCCACGTTGAAAAAGCAGAACCGGATTCTGGTGGTGGAGCACTCCGGCAAGCTGGCGGGATTGATCGTGGACTCGGCGACCGAGGTATTGAAGATTGCCGGGGAAGACGTCGAGGCTCCGCCGGCCGCATTCCAGGAAGGCGGACTGAACTGTGTTACGGGATTGGGCAAGGTTCGAGGCCGCCTGATCGTATTGCTCGACACGACCAAATTATTGGCTCCGGCCAGCCTGTTGCAGGCAAGCGGGAGCGCGGAAAGCAAGACGGCCAAGCCGCCGGAAGCGCGGGGAGCTTCGGCACGCTAGGCTTCGGGACGCCAAGCTCAGTGGTGACAAGCAGTGCCGCTGGGCTCGGCGAGGGACAGAGAGTCAAACTCGGGCGCGGAGAACGAGAGAGCGAATGAGCACACTTGGAGCGGCACCAGCTCCTATCTTGACGGAAGCGGAACTGCGGCTGTTGCAGGCGCTGGTGTATCAGGAGTGCGGCATGCACTTCGACGA
>PMHI01000369.1:0-1977 GCA_003156615.1 Acidobacteriaceae bacterium
TCCAGACCGGCTTTGGACGAGCTGTAAGCACCGAGAAGCGGGATAACAACTTTTGCTGTGGTAGAGCTCATGTTCACGACGCGTCCGGTGGGACCCTGCCTCTTCTTATCTGTCCCCAAAAGAGGAGCGAAGGCTTGGATTACGACAAGCGGAGAGATCATATTGACTTCCAACTGCCGCCGGTACTCGCTGGGCCTCAGATANNGGCCCACTCACCACAATTCCTGCGTTGTTCACCAAGCCAACCAGATTTCTGTCGCCTATCATAGAGCCGACCTTCTGGGCAGCTTGATGTACAGCGTCGGCATCCGCAATGTCCATGAGCAGAGGCACGTAACCATTACCGAACTCTCTTTGCAGACGATCGGCGTCAGTCTGCTTGCGCACCGAACCGAACACTCGAAATCCTTTTGAAATAAGCACCTTTGCGGTCGCCCAACCGATTCCGGTGGAAACCCCGGTGACCACGACATCTTTGCTGTTCGCCATCGCATTTCTCCTAAGATGAGCACTGTTCATCTTCAATATGTTCACTGTACATCTTCCGCTTGCAGGTGTCAAGGTGTACAGTGTTCCTCATGCCTTATCCGTCGAAAACAGACCGCAAGACCATTCTCTCGGCCGCGGTGAAAGATCTGGCGCACCGGGGTATCCGCGACTTGTCGTTACGTAATCTCGCGGCCTCCCTGGACCTCGCGCCCACTGCAATCTACCGTTACTTTTCCGATCGCTCGGCACTGGAAGCTGCGCTAGCCAACGAAGCTGCCCGGCAACTGGAACTGGCGCTGAGGAAGGCAGCCGACGGGTGTGAACCGGTCACCACAATCCGCGAGATGTCATCTGCTTATATAAAGTTCGCAAGGGACAACCGTCACCTCTACGAGGTGATGATGAGTCCCCACGCGCCGGAGCACGATGCGACCTGCCTTGAGAGCCTCTGGACATTCACTGTCGAACAGGTGCAACGAATTGCCGGGTCGTACCGAGCTGCGCAGGCATCTGTCGCGCTTTGGGCATTCCTCCATGGAGCCGTGGCGTTAGAAGCCGCTCAAGTGCTCGGCAAGCGCAAACCTGCAAGCGGTATTGAATTCGGGCTCGACGCGTGGTTCATGGCTCTCTCTTCGCGTGGGGAGCCAATCGAGGCGCTCCGAATCAAGCCCCCCAAGAAAACTGCGAATAAGAATGCGCCTGGGCGTAAAAGCCCGGTGCGAAGCGTCAAGTGAGGATTCAGGTTGGTGCCCTTTTGATAAGGGCGCGTGTCCCCGTCAGTACCTATAGCCGGCAAGTATTTACGAACGTGTCTGCTCACTTGGACGAAAAACCGACTCTCGGGAAAATGCCCCCAAAACGTGTTGCGGGCTTTTTAGCCGAAGTGGTGAACGTATCTACGCATTCCCTCACAGCACGTTGGCCTGAGTTGGGGATTTCGAGGACTTCGAGAAATCCTTGCTACTCCCAACGAAACACCTTCGCTGAGAGCGCGGTGCACACGATGAACACCACGACCAGTGCCGATATGTCGCCCACGTGTCCCGACCACGCATCGCCCCGCCAGATCCCTTCAAGCAGTGACACCGTGTAGGTCAGCGGTACAACTCTCGCTACCGACTGGAGCGGCGGCGGCAGCGATTTAATCGGCACGAAGAGTCCGGAGACAGCGATCATCGGGTACAGGATGACGGCACCGATGGGCTGCGCAAAGCGCGCCGTGGGAACGATGCTGGCGATGAGAAAGCCGATCGACAGGATGCTGCAGGTGCTTATCAGAAGCGCCATCGTAAACCCGAGCAATGGAGCATGAATGCCGACCGGATAGTAACGTTTGCCGGCGAGCACCATTAAGGCCAGCGTGGCCGCCGTAAGCAGGAGCTTGACGATTACGTGGGCAGTGAGGATGGTCTGGGGGCGCAGGGGAGTGGCGCGGAGCCGTTTGAGAATGCCCCCCTCGCGGTAGATTGAAATGATGGTGACCAGCGA
>PMHI01000369.1:2102-4068 GCA_003156615.1 Acidobacteriaceae bacterium
ATGCGATTCTCGGACAGACAATGAATCACCTCGGTCACGAGATCGTCTCCCCGGCCCCGAATGGTGAATTGCGAGTCGGTGCAAGTTATCGCCTCAACTTGCGGGATGGTCCGAAAGCGCTCTATCGCGGTGAGGTCGTCGGTGGCGAGCACGACAGTGCGCTCAGGGCAGTGCCGGTTCACGAGGCTCTGCGGCGTGTCGATGTCGATGATGCGTCCGTGTTCGATGATCGCTACCCGGTCGCACAAGCGTTCGGCCTCCTCCATGAGATGAGTGGTCAAAAAAACCGTCTTCCCGCGCTCGCGGATGCCGCGCACCAGGTCCCAGATGGCGCGCCGTGCCTGCGGGTCCAGCCCGGTGGTCAGTTCGTCGAGAAACACCACCTCGGGATCGTTGATCAGCGCGAGCGCAATGAACAGTCGTTGCTTTTGGCCGCCCGAGAGGGTCATGAACCAGGCATTTCGCTTGTCGATCAGGCCAAGTTGTTCGAGCAACCGTTCGCCGTCGATCGCATCCTTGTGGTAAAGGGAAGCCCAGAGGTCGACAGCCTCCCACACTTTGATCCGCTTCTGCAGCTGCGCCTGCTGGAGTTGAACTCCAATCCGCTCTTGCAGCTTGTACACGTCGTTGAAGGGATCAAGACCCAGCACCGAGATGGTTCCCCGGTCGGGCGTGCGTAGACCCTCGATGCACTCCATCGTAGTGGTTTTTCCCGCGCCGTTGGGTCCAATTAAACCAAAGATCTCACCTTCATTGACCTCGAACGATACCTCGTCGACCGCCAACGTGGAGCCGTAGGTTTTGCGGACTGCGGAAACTTGGATGACGGGACGCATGATTGTTTGTAAAAAAGGGTAGGTTTACTGAACCGGGATGAAAGTCTATACCTCGGCACTTAGTCTAGCAGGCTGCTGAAAAATTCCTTTACAAGGCCAGACGTCCTCCCAGCGGCCTTGCTAGAGTAGTGTGGATTCAAGTGCGATTCTTGGTTACTTCCGGCTTTGCGCTGCGGGGTCCTGATCCAAGGATCTTCTTATGTGCTCTACGTTGACGCGCCGGTTCTCCAACCCGACCTCTCGGTCTTGCGCCCCAATGTAATTATGGCGGGACGATGGCCATAACGAAGGTGACGCTCGACGACTAAATCGGCGCGAAGAAATGCGTTCGTAGGCCAGCAGTGGCTCTGTCGAGATCCCTCCCCGCGACCGAACCAGCGGGAACTGTGTTACTCCTGACCTCCCTTGGAATACTCGTCTCGCAAGCGGACCTGCCGGTCGCTCATTGGAACCTCACGCCCTGCAATGAAGACCCGCTTCACGTCGGTTTTCACGTCCAGCGGGTCGCCGTTCGCAACCGCGACATTGGCGGTTTTGCCGACATCGAGGGAACCGAGTTGCTCGGCGACGCCCCAGATTTCGGCGGCGTTGAGGGTGATCGCCTTGAGCGCTTCATCATAGGGGAGGCCGAAGGCAGTTGCGAATCCCGCCTGGTCAGGCAGGTTGCGCACGTTATGTGCAGAGTAAGAGGCGAAGACGATCTTGACACCGCGTTTATAGAGCTGCGCCGGAAGGCTATAGACGGTATCGTAGCGCTCATCTTCTTTCGGAGCTTCGTAGATGGGCCCGACGATTACTGGCACTTTGAGACCGGCCACGTAGTCGAGGACGGGCTGAGAGTGGCTGATGTGGTTGAGTACGAACTTCAGCTTGAACTCGTTGGCCAGACTGACAGCCGTTTCCAGATCGCTGGGGCTTTCGGCCGCTAGCACGATCATTTTCTTGCCTTCCAGATAAGGGAGTAGAGCTTCCGACTTCAGATCGCGTTTGGGGGCAAGCGGCTCGGGTTTCTTGTCTTTGTCCTTATTCAGGGCGGCGTCGGCTTTCCTGCGCTCGTAGTCGGTCCACTTCAATTTGTAGTCTTGCGCGTCGAGGAAGGCCTGGCGCAGCTGCGCCGCTAGGCCCATGCG
>PMHI01000369.1:4142-5782 GCA_003156615.1 Acidobacteriaceae bacterium
GCGATGACGGCATTGGTGATCCCGTTCATGCGAGCCACTGGGATCAGGGCGGACTCCGCGTGGAACGCCTCGGCCGTGTGCATGTGGGGCATGATCTCGTCGCTCAGTTCAACCAGATCGTTGGTCGTCTGTTCGGCGGAGATTTCCGTGAGGCCCAGTTGCGTCTCGGAATCGATCAGGCCAGGATAGATGGTCATGCCGGTCACATCGATGACACGCGCGCCTGCGGGGACATGGATGGTGCCCGCGTCACCAACTGCAGTAATCTTTCCGCTCTCCATGACAATCGCGCCGTTATCAATCGCTCCGTGAGTAACAGTCAACACCTTGCCACCCCGAAGAACCACAGGCTTGTCCTGAGCGCCCGCCCACCCCATTACCATGAGGATTGTCAATCCGAGCGACGCGAAGAGCCCCCATTTCGTCGAACGCAGAAAGCTAATGGCTGGTCGCATTATTCTCCCTCCTTGTAATGCGTGGTTCCAAGGCCCGGGAGCGAGCGGTCGAAGTACACGTCGCCATCGATCAGAACCTTTTCCGGCACGCCGTAACTCGACAGCGGATATCCTNNGCGCCCCCGTAGCGCATGGTCTTGGCGGCTTCCTGGTTGAGGCGGCGGTTGTAATCCTCGGAGTCGCTCTTAATGGCCACACGCACGCCTTTGCGCATGGACATCGTGGCATTCCACGGGATCGCATCCCAGGCCTCCTGCTTAAAACCCCACCAATCGGAAAACGTGGCAATGGCGATGTTGTTGGCGGCAATCTGGTCAGCGACTTTGTAGGCTTCGAGGGCATGGTGGAAGGCGCGAATCTTGTATCCGAATTCTTTAGCCATCGCGATTTCGGTCAGCATTTCGTCGGCGCGATAAATGTGAATCTGTACCATGATCTTGCCGCGCAGAACGTCGGCCAGAGCTTCGAGCTTCAGGTCGTGCTTGGGCGGGGTGGCATCTTTATCGCCGCGCTTGGCCTTCTCGTTGTAGTTGTCCCATTCGCGCATGTAGTCCTGCGCCTGGACGAGGGCTTCGCGTTGCACGGCAAAATTCCCCATGCGAGTCGAAGGCAATTGATCCCGGCTGCCATAAACCCGCTTGGGATTCTCGCCGCTCGCGAACTTGATCGAGCGGGGCGCATTGGGGAAGAGCATTTCATCGCGCGCCGCGCCGTACTTATGCTTGATGACGACCGCCTGTCCGCCAATCATGTTGGCCGACCCGTGTAGCAACAGCGACGTGGTAACGCCGCCNNTCGTCATCGAGAGCAATGTGCGAGTGTGAATCGACTATCCCCGGAGTCAGGTACTTTCCTCCGGCATCGATGACGGTGGCGCTGGCGGGTGCGTTCACGGTTCCGCCGACTGCCGCGATCTTGCCGTCCTTGATGTAGATCGAGCCATTCGTAATATTTCCGTGCGTAACGGTCATCACAATGGCGTTCTTGATCAAAATGTCGTGCCCTGCGGTCGCTTCGGATTGCCCGAGTGCAACCGCGGATGCTAGCGCCACGGTTAGCCAGACGCAGTAAAGCACAAGTATCTTTTCGGAAATCAAGCGCATGAGTTGGACCCCTGAATCAGTCGTGTGTAGCACTCGGATTGTAGGAGCGGCAGCGAAAAGGGTCAATGCGAGACCAGGATTT
>PMHI01000079.1 GCA_003156615.1 Acidobacteriaceae bacterium
CAAGTCGTCTGGCAGAGCATGACGGAGGTTCGCATGCACCCCAGAAGCGAAGCTAACCAGCGCAGTTTCGCTTTTCAGCTATCGGGCAATCCGCGAGCCCGCATTTTTGGCTATGCCGATTCCTATGGCAATCCGGTGCACCACTTCGACTTGCCTTCCCGCCATGGCCAGCTCACCATCATCTCGGACGCTCTGGTAAATATTGACGCTCAGCCCTCGGTTCCCGAGCTCATGGATTGGGAAGGGTGGAGTGATCTGGAACACCTCGTCGAGAAAAAAGATTTCTGGGACATTCTGGTGCCCAGTCATTTTGCGCGCTTATCACCGGAGCTTGAAGAGTTGGCAAAGGAGATCGGCGCGACGGAAGGGGATGGACGAGGCCCTTTGGCATTTCTGCAGGATACTGCCGCCGGTGTGGATCGCAGTTTTAACTACGTCAAGAAGAGCACCGCGGTACGTTCGCCGATTGAGCATGCCCTTCGGTTGAGACAGGGTGTATGTCAGGATTTTGCTCATGTGATGATCGCACTCGTTCGAAATGCCAAAATTCCGGGTCGCTATGTCAGTGGATACCTTCACCGCAGCAGCGAAAATGCGCATCCCGCGGCGGACGGCGCTACGCATGCCTGGGTGGAAGCACTTCTCCCCGGCGTTGGCTGGATAGGTTTCGATCCGACGATTAATCGGCTCGTAAGTGAGGGGCACATTCGCACCGCAATCGGTCGCGATTATGCCAACGTTCCGCCCAAAATGGGCGTGATGAAGGGAAAAGCTGACACGCAACTCCAAGTTCGAGTTCGGATCACGCCGTCCCAAACCCTGCTCCCTCCCGACGAGGAGTTTGCGGCGGACGAAGAGTGGTCCCAATTTCTTGACGAGACCCAACAATTGCATTTGGTCGATGCTCAGCAACAGCAGTAGTGAAGTGAGAACGAACTAGAAACTCCAGGCGTGGGCCGCATGAGGGTGGATGAGCATACAGGTTGCTCTCAATCACTGGACACGGTACCGTTACGAGAAGGCGGTCTCAGTCGGTCCACAGGTTATACGGTTGCGTCCCGCCCCGCACTGTCGAACGCCGATCCTCAGCTACTCGCTTAGCGTCACTCCCGACGGGCACCTTCTCAAATGGCAGTTCGATCTCCACAACAACCATCTGGCGCGCGTTCTTTTCCCGGAGAAGACTAACGAGTTTGTGGTTAAGGTGGACCTGGTCGCGGAGCTATCCCCGTTCAATCCGTTCGATTTCTTTCTGGAACCAGGAGTCGAAGACTACCCTTTCGAGTACGCTCCGGAGCTGGCTAAGGATCTCGAACCCTATCGTTCGGTTGAGCCGGCCGGGCCTCTACTACAGACTTTTCTTGGGAAGCTGCCCCGCGAGACGCGAGGAACGATCGGCTTTTTGGTTGACTTGAATCGGAGGGTGCGAAACGAAATTGAATATGTGATGCGGCTCGATCCGGGCGTGCAGACATGTGAGCAGACGCTTGAAAAGTGCACGGGGTCCTGCCGTGACTCTGCATGGCTGCTCGTGCAGATTCTCCGACATTTGGGAATCGCGGCACGCTTCGTCTCCGGGTATCTGATTCAGTTGGCGGCGGACGAGAGCGCGACGGAAGGTCCGAGCGGTCCGCAGACCGACTCGGCGGATTTCCATGCCTGGGCAGAAGCGTTTTTGCCGGGTGCGGGCTGGATTGGGATGGATCCGACCTCGGGCCTGTTCGCCGGCGAGGGTCACATCCCGCTCGTCTGCACCCCGAACGCTTCCAAGGCCGCGCCCATCGAGGGCACGGTCGAGCGGGCCAACGTGGACTTCGGCTACTCCATGTCTGTTCGCCGATTGAATGACGCACCACGGTCGTCCAAGCCCTTCACCGAAGAGGCTTGGCTCCAGGTCGAACAGGTGGCGCATCGCGTCGACGCGGACCTGGAAGCACAGGATGTGCGCTTGACCATGGGCGGCGAGCCGACGTTCGTCGGCATCGACGAGCCCGAGAGCCCGGAATGGAACATCGATGCTCTGGGACCAATGAAGCGAACCCGCGGCTTGGCTCTCATCCAATGCCTCCGCGAGAAAGTGGCGCCCGGCGCACTGCTTCACTACGGACAAGGCAAATGGTATCCAGGCGAGCCGCTGCCGCGTTGGGCGCTGAACTGCTCTTGGCGCGTCGACGGCGTCCCGGTTTGGGAAAATATCGATCTCATCGCTCGCGAAATCGCTGGCGCAGATCAGGGCTACCGCTTCGGCGCGGCCGACGCTTTCAAGTTCATGGAAGCGCTCACGCGTCGCCTTCAGGTGAGCTTCGAAAACATGCTGCCGGTCTACAACGGGGAAGCTGAGTCGACGGAGCCGGCCGGGTACATTTTGCCTATTCGCCGCCGTCAACCGGCGGGCCGGTTGTGCTGGTCGAGCCAGTTGTGGTTCCCTCGCCCGGAACGTCTGTTGCTCTCGCCAGGCGATTCCCCCATCGGCTACCGCATACCGACCGCGTCGATGCCATGGGTGGTGCCTGATGAGCTCGAATACGAGTGCGAGGCTGCGCCGTTTGCAGATCGGGTTAAGCTCCCCTCGCGCCCGAACCGGCTGATGGATCTCTTCCAGAAAAATCCTTTGGCCGATCCCCTGCCCGCTCTCTCGAACACAGCTGAAACTGCGCCGGAGCTGATCCGTCCGTCGCTGTGCGTGCAGGCTCGAGAAGGCCGCCTGCACGTGTTCTTGCCGTATGCGTCCAAGCTCGCGGACTATCTCGACTTGGTCTCCGCCGTCGAGGATACGTGCCAGCATCTGAACATGCCGGTGTGGCTGGAGGGTTATCCTCCTCCTTCCGATCCGCGGTTGCGATCATTCAGCATCACTCCCGATCCCGGCGTTCTGGAAGTAAACCTGCCGCCCGCGAGCACTTGGGACGAACTCGAACAGATCAACACACTGCTCTTCGAGGAAGCGCGCCGTAATCGGTTAACCGCTGAAAAATTCGTGTATAACGGCGGCCATCTCGCTACCGGCGGCGGCAGCCACATCGTGATCGGCGGAGCGACCGTGCTGGACAGCCCTTTCCTGCGCCGTCCGGATCTGCTGCGCAGCATGCTGGCATTCTGGCAGAACCATCCATCGCTCTCGTATCTGTTTTCCGGCATGTATGTCGGCCCGACGAGCCAGTCTCCGCGCGTAGACGAGGCGCGCATGGAGGCCTTGTATGAGCTGGAGGTCGCTTTCAGTAATTTGCCTGCGAGTGACTGCCCGCCCAACATTTTGGATGGATTGTTCCGCAACCTGCTCGTCGATGTCACCGGAAACGCGCATCGCGCCGAGTTTTGTGTCGACAAGCTTTATCCGCCCGAGGGTCTCGGGCTGCGCCTTGGCTTGCTCGAATTGCGTGCCTTTGAAATGGCTCCTCATGTCAGAATGGGTCTCATAGATATGCTGCTCATCCGCGCCTTGATATGCATGTTTTGGAAACGGCCATTCGACGGCGGCCTGGTCCGTTGGGGTACAGCGCTCCATGACCGTTTTATGCTGCCACATTTTGTCAGCCGCGACTTTTCCGATGTGCTCAGCTACTTGCGCGGGTCTGACTATAAGTTCGAGGAGAAGTGGTTTGCTTCGCACTTCGAGTTTCGCTTCCCGAAGATCGGATCGATCGCTGCGGAGGGAGTCGAACTCGAGCTGCGTGCGGCCCTCGAGCCTTGGAACGTGCTCGCGGAAGAGACTACTTCCGGCCGCACCGCCCGCACTGTGGACTCATCGTTCGAGCGGATTCAGGTGAAGCTGTCCGGGTTCACCACGGAATCCCGCTACNNGCCCCGTCACCACACGGTCGCTGGCGTACGTTATCGCGCCCGCCAGTTGTCGGAAATGTTACATCCAACAATTCCCGTGCATGCGCCTCTGATCTTTGACATCATTGATTGCTGGAAAGAGCGTTCGATAGGCCGATGCGTCTACCATGTGGGATCGCCCGACGGTCGCGCCTACACAGCCCTTCCAGTAAATGCAGCGGAGGCCGCGGACCGCCGTCGGCAGCGCTTCCAAAAATCCGACCCTACGCC
>PMHI01000538.1:0-427 GCA_003156615.1 Acidobacteriaceae bacterium
TGGGTTAACGATAGCGACCCTGCGTTTCTGCGGATCCTTGCCAAATCCGAGCGTTACAAGGCTCGCTATGACGCGGCCAAGCAAGAAGTTCCCCGAGTGGAGGTCCGCTGATGTTCCGCCTAGATAAGGTAATCAAACCATGGAAAGATTCAGCCGCATTAAACGACCACATCAACCTCTACGGATTCTGGAACGACACGGTTTTTATTACCAAGAGTGGCGATCTGGGCATGGTCCTCCAGGTGTCTGGAGTCGATTACGAATGCTTAGATCGTGCGGCGCAGGAATATGCCACCAAGCGATTGGAAGCGGCACTAAGGGCATTCGAGCCTGGGTTCCACGTCTACCAATATCTTTTTAAATCGAACAGGCCCGACATCCCGTTCGCCCATTATGACGATCCGGTTGTGGAGGCTGCCATCGAGCA
>PMHI01000538.1:440-574 GCA_003156615.1 Acidobacteriaceae bacterium
GACCCCGCCGGGGCGATTGGTGAGCTAAAGGCGCAGTTCACCAACAACGCCATGAAAGTGTTGCTGCGATCGCACATTGAGCAGGACCTCGGGCGCCTGGATCAGCGGGTCAAGGTGTTTGTCCGTCAGCTCAC
>PMHI01000538.1:610-882 GCA_003156615.1 Acidobacteriaceae bacterium
TTTCTTGACTACCAGGTCGTGAATTCCAACATCGAGGCCGAACGGGATCACCTACGTGTGGGCGATCATATCGTCCGCGTCCTCACGATGAAAGAGGCGATTGGCGAGACCAGGCCTCTCGTGCTTGATCAACTATTCAAGATCGCCGCGAACTTCCACGTAGTAACGGAATGGACCCCTCTTGCCACCAGCACGGCTCGCAAAGAGATATCCAAGCGCCGGCGGCACTACAACATGACAAAGACCGGCTTCGTTTCTCAGATTGGGAACGA
>PMHI01000538.1:937-2587 GCA_003156615.1 Acidobacteriaceae bacterium
GCCACGGTCCCAGGCGACTATGCGCAGAACCTCCGAAAGCTGTACCTGCTAAACACGAACTACGCTGATCTGTCTTTTCTATTCACGATCCTGGCCGGCGAGAAACGGAATCCGCACCTTGACACGGAGTATTTGGCCGTTCTTGAGACGGACAACCAGACCCCCTACTTCCTTAACCTGCACAACGGGGAAGTTCCCCACACGCTCGTATTGGGCATGACCGGAAGTGGCAAGTCTTATTTTTGCAACTTCATCCTGCAGAATGCACAAAAGTACAAGCCACTCACCTACATCTTCGACATTGGGAGCAGCTTCCAGTCCTTGACATCCATCTTCGGCGGGTCCTATCTGAACGTTGGCCAGGAGTCCCGAGACTTCACTATCAACCCGTTTTCCCTCCCCCCGACCAAGGACAACCGGCAATTCCTCTTCTCTTTCTTCAGCGTTCTCATCGAAGGGAGCGCGCAAAGGTACCCGATGAACTTCGCGGAGACCCGTAAGTTGTGGGACGCGATCGAACGCATTTACGTATTCGAGCCGGCACTCAGAACATTGTCGAATTTCGTGCGGATTGTGGGCGACTTGAAGGACCGATTGCACCGATGGACTCAGGACGGGCAGTACGGATTTCTCTTCGATAACGTCGAAGATACCCTGTCGTTTTCCCGCTTCCAGACCTTCAATTTCAACGGCTGGGATGATGCACCGCAGATCCTCGAACCGCTGCTTTTCTATGTGCTCCATCGCGCCACCACGGAGATTTGNNCGCAGAAGACCTGGCGCAAGCATAATGGCGGCATGATCCTGGCCACCCAATCCATTAAGGAGTTTCAGGACTCCGGCCTCTTGCCGGTCGTTTCCGAGAACTGCCCCACCAAGATCTTCCTGGCCAACCCAGAGATGGATCGAAATGTTTACCGGGATGCTTTCCATCTGAACGACACAGAGCTCGACCTAATTGCCGGGCTCGTTCCCCCAGGCCAGATGCTCATCCGCAAGGCGCAAAGCTCGAAGAAAGTGCAGCTGAATGTGGACTCCATGTCGCACTGGATGGCCACTAACAACCCGCGCGACAACCTCAAGAAACGGGACTACTTCAGGCGCTTTGGCATCGCGGAAGGATTGCGACGACTGGCCGAAGAGTACCCCTTCGTGCCTGACCGATTGAAGGTAGCCGCCAACTCCTAACAAGCCACACCCTTTACAAACGCACTACCCGACCGAAAGGAGCCGTCATGCAGCGCCCGCACTTCACCATCGGTATTTCCATCTTCGTCTTCCTGACGTGTGCCCTGGCTGTCTCCGCACAAGACACGGCGCGCACGGTCCAATATCACGCGCAGGACATTATCCCCATTCGAGCCAAGGTGAAGTTCACCACCCTGATTGAGTTGCCGGCGACGGAGAAGATCATGGAAGCGGCCACGGGCGACAAGGACTTCTGGATTGTCGACGTGGTGGGCAACTTTTGCTTTGTCCATCCGGCAAAGGCTGGCATCCGTTCAAACCTCAACCTCATCACGGATAAAGGCAATATCTACAGCTTCACTCTGCAGGACGTCTCCGCGGCCGCGACCCCCGGGCAGGTCGACCTGAAGGTGCTGGTCGAGCCGGCCGATCGCTCCGCCCTGATTGCCTCCAGCGGTCCGG
>PMHI01000316.1 GCA_003156615.1 Acidobacteriaceae bacterium
TTCGCGGGTCAGCGATCACGAATCCAAACTGGACGTGGCATTCGAAATCGAGGAAGGTGCGCAAACCAATGTGGGAGAGGTCAAAGTCACTGGTAACGACCATATTTCTGAGAAGCAACTGACGGCTCCCAAGGGCTTCGAGCTACTGGCTGGCCGACCCTATTCTCCACGCCGGCTCTCCGACGATCGCAACCGCATCTCAGCCACCTACCAGGAGAACGGGTATCTCAACGCCGAAGTGAAGGCCACCGTCGTCCGCCACTCCGGCGATCCTCACCGCGTCGACGTTACCTATGCCATCGTGGAACATCAACTCGTCCGGGTTGGCGAAGTTGTTTACCTGGGACACAAGCGGACGCGCCCTTCTCTGATCGAGAAAACGGCCCAGGTGCCCGGCGAAGCTCCGATGAATCGTGAAAAGCTGCTGGCTGCCGAAACTCATCTTTATGACTTGAACATCTTCGACTGGTCGAGCGTGGGGCCGCGAAAACCCATCACCGATCAGGACGAGGAAGACGCACTCGTGAAGGTTCATGAATCCAAGCGCAATGAGATTACGTATGGCTTCGGATTCGAAGTGTCCCATCGCGGCGGCAACATTCCCTCTGGCACCGTCGCCGTGCCCGGCCTGCCGACCATCAATATCGGCAACAATAAAATCGCGCCCAGCCAGGCGACCTACGCTAGTCCGCGCGGTTCCGTCCAGTTCAGTCGTCACAACATGCGAGGACTTGGAGAAACGGCGAGCGCCTTCATTTCGCTCTCGCGCCTGGATAACCGTTTCCTTGCCACCTACGCGCAACCACACTTTTTCGGCTCGCAATGGAGCTCGCTGAGCAGCTTTTCCCTGGAACGCACCACCGAGAATCCGCTATTTGCCGCTGGACTAGGCGATCTCTCTTTCCAGGTTGAGCGCATGCTCAACCGCCAAAAGAATACGCGCCTCCAGATTCGCTACGACTTCAACAAGACCATCCTGTCCCACCTGCTGGTTCCCGAACTTGTCCTGCCCCAAGACCAAGACGTCCGGCTATCGACCGTTTCCGGCACTCTGATTCGCGACACCAGGGATAAGCCTCTGGANNTATAAATCGGTTCACTCAGTCGTTTTCGCCAATAGCGTTCGCCTTGGTCTGGCGAAATCTTTTGACGGAAGTTTTATCCCCACAAGCCAGCTCTATTTTTCCGGAGGCGGTACATCTCTGCGCGGATTTCCCATCGACGAGGCCGGCCCGCAGCGGCTTGTTCCCTTTTGCACCGGCCTGCAAAATCAGACGGGCTGCGTCAATGTAACTGTACCTGTCGGAGGAAACGCACTTTTTATCTATAACTCAGAACTGCGTTTTCCCTTAGGGATTATGAAAGCGCTTGGCGGTGTTGTCTTTTACGACGGGGGCAACGTTTACAGCGCCATCAATGCGCCCAACTTCATCAACAACTACACCAATACCGTGGGATTTGGTCTCCGCTATGCCACGCCCATCGGCCCCATACGGATCGACATTGGCCGCAACCTGAATCCAGTTCCTGGCATCAACCCCACGCAGTCCTTCATCACACTGGGCCAGGCTTTTTAGGAGGATCATGAAGGCACGGAAAGTTGTTGGATGGACGCTCGCGGGACTGGGAGCCTTCATGATTCTGGTCGTTGCGGGCGGCTATCTGTTCCTAAAAAGCAACTCGTTCCACCAGTTCGCCCTGCGTAAGATCGCGGAAGCGACGGATCAGGCTACGGGCGGAACCACTACCATCCGCAGCCTGGACTTCAGCCTCTCCACCTTGACCGCTCATCTTTACAACATCACGGTGCATGGTACGGAAAATCCCACTCAACCGCCACTGTTGCAAATCGACAAGTTGACGATCGGTCTGAAGATTCAATCCGCTCTTCGTCGCCAAGTGAACTTAAGCGAACTCATCATCGAACATCCGGTTGTGCACGTGCTGGTCGGTCACACCGGCAAAAGCAACCTGCCGATTGCACCCCCAAGCCAAAGCGCATCGCACACCAGCGTCTTCGATCTCGCGGTTCGGCACGCTCAATTGACCCGTGGGGAGCTCGACTATAACGACACGCAAACTCCGCTCGATGCCGAGTTCTACAATCTGGGCGCCAACATTCACTTTGATGGTTTGGCGACTCGCTACACCGGATCTATTTCCTATGACAATGGCCATTTGCGCTACGGGCCGTATGCACCGTGGCCGCATAGCTTCCAGGCGAAATTCAGCGCTACGCCTGCGCTGCTCTCGGTGGAATCGGCAGTCACGAAAATTGGCAACTCTGTAGCTTCGGTGCGCGCCAGTGTCAGCAACTACGCCGATCCCACCGCCGAGGGCGACTACAACATCCGGCTGGACGCGAAAGACTTCGCTTCCATTGTGCCGCCCTATCGACCCTCGGGGGATCTATCGCTCAGCGGACGAATGCACTATCACAACGTTGCTGGGCAGCCCCTGCTGCGCGCGCTCGCGATCAACGGCCAGATTGCGAGCCAGGTGCTCTCCGCTGCCAGTTCAAGCGGCCGGGTCTCGATCAGTAAATTAGGGGGACACTATCAACTCGCGGACGGCGGTTTCGAAGCAAATGGCATTGAACTCGATTCGCTCGGCGGACATATCAAAGCCGGTCTCACGGTCCGCGATCTCGATGCCACACCCACGGGCCGCTTGCGGGCCTCTCTCGATCGCATTTCGTTACAATCGGCACAGCAAGCCTTCCGCCCCGAACTGCGAGAGATCGTCGTCACCGGAGTTCTCAATGGCACCGCCGATGCGGTATGGAACGGAAGTTTGAGCAATGTTCGCGTCCGTTCCGATTTGGCGCTCAGCGCCGAGGCGAAGAACGCCTCGTCATCGGCCAGCCGCATGCCGGTCGACGGCGACATCCATGCCACTTATGACGGACCGCACCGTGCGCTCACGCTTCGCCAATCCACGCTTCGCATTCCTTCCGCGACGCTCGCCGCCGACGGCGAAATAAGCAATCGCTCCAGTTTGCGATTGCAAGCTACCGCGTCTGATTTACATCAGTTGGAGTCTCTCGCCTTACTGTTCAACCCGAGTGGTTCCGCGCTTCCACCGGTTTCCGGCTCCGCCTCTCTGAATGCGACCCTCCAAGGCTCATGGACGAGACCCCAGCTCACCGGCCAGGTGTCTGTGCAAAATCTGAGTGTGCAAGGCAGCCAGTGGCGCAGCGCTCAGGCAAATCTCGCGCTCGGCCCGTCCGAAGCCGTCATCACAAACGGCACGTTGGTAAGCGCACAACGCGGCCGCGCCGACTTCAATGCTACGGTCGCACTCAAGGACTGGGCATATCTTCCGGCGAACCCCGTGAAGGCGCGTCTTTCGGTGCAGCAGATTTCCATCTCCGAAATCGAGCGCATTGCCAACCTGCAATACCCTCTTAGCGGAGACCTGACTGCCGATATTTCGCTAAGCGGCAGTGAACTTGACCCGCAAGGCAACGGCAAGGTCCAGATCGCGAACGCTCGCGCGTACGACGAATCTTTCCAGACTCTCACTGCGCAGTTCCATACTGACCACGCCTCTATCGTCTGTTCTCTTCATATCGCACTACCGGCGGGGTCTGCCAACGCCGATCTTTCCTTCACCCCCAAAACCAGGGCCTACTCCGTCCACCTGGATGCACCTGGGCTGGTTCTAGAAAAGTTGCATACTGTGCAAGCCAAGAATCTCACGCTATCTGGAACTGTGACCGCTTCGGTCAACGGACAAGGAACACTCGACGATCCGCAACTCTCTGCCATTCTGCAATTGCCACAATTCGCGGTGCATGGCAATTCCATTTCAAACATCAAAGCCGAACTTCAAGTCGCCAATCATAATGCGGATCTAACGCTCAACTCCAATGTTGTTGATTCATCAGTGCAAGCCCGAGCCCGGGTCAATCTCACGGGCGACTACTACACAGACGCTTCCATCGAGACCACTGCGATCCCGCTCGACGTGCTGCTGGCGAGTTATCTTCCCAGCGTGCCGGAGGGCTTTCAAGGTCAAACCGAAATCCACGCAACCGTGAAAGGCCCGCTGAAGGACAAAAAGCAACTCGAGGCGCACCTCACAATTTCCAGGCTGAATGCAACCTACCAGTCGCTCGAGATCGGGGAGGCAGCCCCGATTCAGGTTGATTACGCGCATTCCGTCCTGACGTTGCAGCCGAGTGAAATCCGGGGCACCGGGACTTCGCTGCGGCTGCAGGGCAGCATTCCCCTGGAGGGAAACAGCCCGCCCAACCTGAGCGCACAAGGCTCGCTTGACGTCAGCATCGTGCGAATTTTTTCGCCTGACACCAAGAGTTCCGGCACCGTCACTTTTGACCTTCGCGCCTCGGGAAGCGCGCAGGACCCCAGTGTGAACGGCCAGCTTCGTCTGCACGATGTCGCTATGCTCTATGCTGGAGCCCCGTTAGGCGTCGAAAAGCTAAACGGAGATCTCGACGTAGGCAAAGACAGTATTCGACTTTCCAACCTGACCGCGTTGGTCGGCGGGGGAGACGTTTCAGCGGGAGGATGGATCGCTTATCGGCCCAGCCTGCAATTCAACCTCGCGCTGCAAGGCAAGTCCGTCCGTTTGCTGTACCCGGACGGCCTTCGAACAGTGCTCGATAGCACCCTGACTTTTACCGGCAATCGAGATTCCTCGACCTTGAGCGGACGCGTGCTCATCGAATCCCTTTCTTTCACCCCTGCTTTTGATCTCGCCACATTCGCCGATCAATTCAATGGCAGCAACGCTCTGCCTGCCCAGCCCGGCTTTGCCGACACCGTCAACCTCGCAGTCGGATTGCAATCCAAAGAGAATGTGAGCGCCAACAGTTCGCAAGTGAGTCTGGAAGGCAACGTCAACTTGCGGGTCGGCGGCACTGCCGCCAATCCCGTGATTACCGGACGCACCGACCTCACTGCGGGAGAGCTTTTCTATCGCAACGTTCGTTACCAGTTGCAGCGCGGCATTATCACCTTCGATGATCCTAACCAGATCAATCCCGTGCTCAACGTTTCGGTCACCACCACGGTCGAGCAATATAATCTCACGCTGAATTTGCGCGGCCCTTTTGACAAGCTCAGCACGTCGTATGTTTCCGACCCTCCGCTCGCTACCGCGGACATCATCAACCTGATCGCGCGCGGCCAGACCACGCAAGAATCGTCCGCCGCCAGCCAGAGCACGGACTCGATGATTGCCTCGCAGGCCACCAGCCAGGTCGCCGGGGGCTTGCAGAAACTCGTCGGCATCTCCAGCCTGCAAATCAATCCCACCCTTGGCGGTAGCACTCAGAATTCAGCCCCCAGCATCGCCATCCAGCAGCGCGTCACCAAGAACTTCCTCTTCACCTTCTCGACCGACGTCTCACAACCCGGCAGCGAAGTGGTGCAAGGTGAGTATCAGTTCAATAAGCGCTGGTCGGCGAGCGTGACTCGCGACCAAGTTGGAGGAATCTCCATAGATGGCCGCCTGCATACCCGATTTTGATGGCATCCTGGCCGTGACACTTCAGGTCTTCGATTGCTTCAGGCAGCCTGGTGCGGGAGCTCGGGCTCAGGCTTTTCTCTCCGCTTCCGCTGAACATTCTCGCTTCGTTTTCCTCTTGCGAGTTCCGCGTTAATCTCCGCCCCCACCAGCAGCACAAACGACGTCCATTGAAACCAGGTCAGAAACGCGATGAAACCTCCGAGGGTCCCGTAAGTTCTACTGTAATTCGCGAAATGCCGGAAATAGACTCCGAGCAACCACGACAGCGCCAGCCATGCCACCACGGTCAGGACCGCTCCCGGCAGGGTCGCCCTAAATTTCGGCTTCACGCAGGGCGCCAGAAAATACAACAACTCGACCACCAGCACCGTGAAGCTAATCGCGATCGTCCAGTGCAACACCGGCCACAGGGTCGCGAAGGCTTGCGGAACGTCCAACCTTGAAGCCATCCAGTCTCCGAAACGCGGGCCGACCATGAGCACGCCTAGCCCAACCAGGAAAAGCCCGCCACAGGTCGCTGCCAGACCAAGCGCAAGCAGCCGTGTCTTCCAGATGGGACGTTCCTCCTTCACGTCATAGGCAATATTCAGCGCTTCAATCAAGGCGTCAAAGGCCGCCGTCGTCACCCACAGCATGCCAAGCATGCCAAGCGAAAGCCAGGTTCGTCGATGCCCTGAGAGCACATCGGGCAGAACGGAATAAACCATCTGCATCGTTTCTTGAGGGAGCAGCCGCGCCATCGCAACCAGCACCCGACCGAACAGGTCGGGCATTGGAATCAAACTTAGCAAAGCGGAAAGAACGATCAGTCCAGGGAAAAGGGCCAAAATGAAGTAGTAGGAGAGCGCGGCTGCGACTTGCAACGTGTGATGATCCCGCACGTCACGCATCGCATTCGTAAGCGCCGCTTTGAGTCCAGCCCAAGTCACGCTATTTAGATGCTCGCTGCGGCTGGACGAAAGCCCTAGAATGGATTCTAAAATCCTTTCTAGCGGCTATACGACGATGCTATTCGTGATGACCACGTCCATGTTCCGCACAATTCCGCCGCTCAATTCCAAAGCGGCTGGTTCGAGGACACTTCAAGAGCCACTGCTGGCATCTGATTCCAAGATAGAAACCTTTGCCCCGAGGGCGGGTGGGGGTTCAGCCATGTCGTGGATGGGTAAGACCTCCCTGATTCCCGGAACAGCGCCTCTTTAGTGAACCAAAACTAATACCCATAGTAATCGATCTACCCTTAGCAGCGCTTTTTTCATAGTGGCCTCCAGAACTCACGCGATTCGCTTCTTTGCTTCCTCCTGTGGGCGCGGTGGTTGCGAGCTTGCGGTGTGCCAACCATCGATTCTCTCTAGTCACTCGGGCGCGATTCGTTGTTTCGGTCTGAAGAGAATAGCCAAAGCCGACCCGATACTCAGGCCCACCAACAAGAACGTAATCGCAGAATGTAGGTCGTATCCACTTTTCACGGTCGCACCCCTCTCACGCGTCTGGCAAAATACGAAGCGGCGAACCACTTTTGTGATCGCAAGAACCGTGCCACTTTGTTAAAGCCCTTGTTTTCGGGTGATGCATGAGTCGCAGAGATCACGAGCGCGAAATTTCGCGCCCTTCGAACGACAAAACTCCAGGCATGCCGATCTAGCAAACAACGGGCGTGTTCGATGCTGAATTCACCCTGGCAACGGTAAGCGCCCCTTCGATTGCTGGCTGAAATTCGACACTGTCCCGTTCTTACTGTCTTATGCGGCCNNGTGGTAGCCCATCATCGGCTGACAGCAGAGCGATTGGAACATCGGGTTGGCCAGCTTTTCATGTGCTCTGCGACGACATCCCCATTCATTCCGGGCATGTGCTAGTCGAGGAGCACCAAATCGACCGGATGCAAGGCGAACAGTTGTAAACCGT
>PMHI01000376.1:0-3219 GCA_003156615.1 Acidobacteriaceae bacterium
GGTGGACGATGCCGGTGTCGGGAGGGACGATGGCGAGGTTGCGGAATCCGGTTTGGCCCCAGCGGAGGAAAGAGTAACGCTCTTTGTTGCGCTGGAACTCGAGGAGGGCGTTTACGTCGAAGGCGCTGGCGCTGCCGAATTCGTCGACTTGTACGGAGTGGTCGATTACGAGTTCTACCGGCTGCAGAGGATTGATCAGGGCGGGGTCGCCGCCTAGTTGCTGCATGGCGTCGCGCATGGCAGCTAGATCGACTACGCAGGGGACGCCGGTGAAATCCTGGAGCAGGACGCGGCTCGGAGTGAATGCGATTTCTTTGTCAGGCTTGGAATTCTTATTCCAGGAGCCTAGGGTGCGGACTTCCTGCTTGGTCACGTTGCGGCCGTCTTCGGTGCGCAGGAGGTTTTCAAGAAGGATACGCAGGGAGTAGGGGAGATGCTTAGTCGAGATGCCCTGCTTGTCAAGGGCGTCGAGGCGGTAGATTTCGTATTCTTTGTTGCCGACTTTGAGGGTGGAGCGGCTATTGAAACTGTTCAAAGACATCATGGCCTTCCTGATGGAAATAGATGCCGCGAGCGGCTGGCCCCGCACAGCGGGCTGGAGTGAATACCGGAACCTATAAGTTTAGCCGTTTTGGGAGGATTGCGTAGAGGAGAATGTGGGCAGTTCTCGCGTGGCAAGCCATGCCATCCCTGAACAGACTCGTGTTCTCGTGCTTTGGCTTCCCGACACTTATTTGCGGGGCTAATGAATGGCGTCGATTCGCGACTCGTTCGCGATTGCTGTTGGTTTGCGTTGGATCGGCCATCACTGCTCTGCTGGTGTGTCATAGCCTTTTCCCCGGCGCCAAGTTGCAGCGTTTCGTCTCTTGAGCTTCGGGGTGCGCTACGTTCTGGCTAGGGGCACGATCTCCTGGGGTGGACCATAACCACGATTGTGAGCGGGATTGGGGACGGCGTAGATCTTCAATTCGCTCCATCTCCATCGGCTGGAGATGGGTGGCCTGCCACAGGAACAATACAAGGTCCATTCCTCCGAGATTCCGGCAGCCATGGGCATCAGGTAGGATCCGTTACGGTATGGGCTAAAACCAATCAGATATCGAGTGCGGCATTCCGGACACTCGACGCAATGGCGAACACGAAGCGTCATGGTACAGGTCAACCAGGGTAGAGTTGTTTGGCCAACTCGGTTAAACAGTGAGTGAACCTCGTTCCAGAGGAAGATGAGGGCGGGAGATTTTCCCGCCCCGTTTTGTCGCGTTCGTGCTGTCCTGCGTGGTTGCCGCGTTTTCTCTGGTTACTTTGCTTGCGCCGCCTCAAATAGAATTCGGCTGAATCCTGTCAGATGAGGCTTAANNCCTCATACGCGGGAACCGCGAGGAAACCAACCTGCTCGCCGCTCGCGTCGAATGCGGTCCCGACAATTTCACCCTGGTCGTTAATGCCTTGAGCTAAGAAGAGATACAAGGAGGAGTCCCCCTGAACCAGGCGATTGAGATCCAGCATCGTTCCGTTTTCGTAGAGAAACGCTCTCGCCCCGTATGGTTCGGTTCCCCCGTTCGAGATACCCACGATCTGGCCCTTTTCGTTGATGTCGTAAGCGGCGCCAGCATTGTCATCCCCGATAAATGGTAGAGGTTGCATTTTTCCGCTCTCGTGTGTCCACAAAAAGCCCTGGGCATTGCTCTCAGCGTTGTAGGCAAAGCCAACCACTTGGCCGTGATTGTTAAGAGAAATTGGCGTATTCCAAGCCTCGGTTCCAAGATTACCCAAATTAATGGGTCGCCCATTCTCCCAGAGCAGAGCGTGTATGGCGCTCTTGCCTCCCACAGCATTCGCGCAAAGACCCGAAATCCCGATGACCTGTCCCCGATCATTGATGGCGGTCGCGGCCGAATCCGGATCGCCGGGATACGGAGGCAGTTGCGTCATTTCCGTCAGCTCCGGACCCCAGATTGCCGCCTCAAACTGCAGGAATTGATTCACGGGCGGCGCGTGATTGCAGGTCGGGTCCAGAACGCCATTCTCCGCCCACCCCACAACCTGACCGCGGTTGTTCACTCCGGCGGCGTAACTGTCGTATCCCCCATGGAAAGGAGGGAGGGGCGTCATCACACCGTTCTTCCAGGCGAAGCCATTGCATATGTAGCCGTCGGGAGCAACGAAAAAGGCCGAGCAGCTCCAAGCCTCCCCCAAGGGATTCATCTCCGCGGTTTCCGCGATCCCCACAATCTCGCCGTGAGTGCTATGGTTCGGCCACGATACATTGCTGTTCGGCCCTCCGAGGGTGCCCAGATCAAGCGGCGCTCCGATCCACAGTTCAGCGTTGACCACGGTGTTGCCCGTCAGGTTGTCGCCACCTGAGATCCAGCCTAAGTTGTTAATACCAACCGGCTCCGCATTTCCGCCGAGCGGTGCACCGAGATTGAATACGTAGTACGCGGGCTGGTGCTGGTTTTTCTGCTGCGCTCGAAGGGATTGAACTGGGACCATCAGCCCTGCCAATAGGGCCATCGCCGTGAAATACGTCAATTTCCTGGACTGCATATTTCCTCCATTTGGNNAGTGGCACACACCACGTAGCGCAACCCGACATTATCGGAAGGGAGGCGTAAATATTGGACGCTTGCGGACGTTGCTCTCGAAAGCTGGACGTTTACGGACGCCGCTCTCAACCCCAGCATCAAGTCACGACGTCACCACTCGGTACCGAACCGAGGTCCCTTGTTCGCCGCTCTCCGGCACCGCCAGCCATCGTGCCGGCGAGGTCGACAGCTGGAGAACGCAGTCCGAGAACGTCCAGCTTTTCGGTCCAATCGGGACTATCATCGCTTGAGAAGAAATGGAACTGGATTGGAAAGTTTGTTCGCGAGCCCGGCTGACGCGTGACGCGCGCTTCGATGGCAAGTTCTTTATTGCTGTGTTCACCAGCGGCGTCTATTGCCGGTCGATTTGTCCCGCACCTCCAGCGAAAGAGAAGAATGTCCGTTACTTTCCAACCGCTGCCGCCGCGTCGGAGGCGGGGTTCCGTCCCTGTTTGCGTTGTCGGCCGGAATGCTCGCCCGGAACTCCGGCTTGGGTGGGAACTCCAAATACCGTTTCGCGGGCTTTGCGCCTGATTAGTGAGAGCGGACTGGAGGAGGGCGGTGTAGAAGCGCTCGCCGAACGCCTGGGAGTTGGCTCGCGTCACCTTCGTCGCCTGTTTCTCCGGCACTTGGG
>PMHI01000376.1:3286-22189 GCA_003156615.1 Acidobacteriaceae bacterium
GGCAGAGGACGCTGCAACCAGAGAATCACTATCTTTTTCGGCTTCGTTTCCGCCCACCTTACGACTGGAAGGGGATGCTGGCGTTTCTGGCGCCTAGGGCCACGCCTGGCGTGGAAGAAGTGGTGAACGGCATGTATCGTCGCACAATTTCTTTGGACGGCAGTGACGGCTGCTTTGAGGTATCCCTTGATGAGGGTAGCAATGTGCTTGTGGTGCGGCTTCAGTTTGGCGATCCACGCTCGCTCTTCTTTATTACCGAGCGAATCCGCACCATGTTCGATCTGAATGCGGATTGGGGAGCGATCGTGCAGAGTCTTAGAACCGACCCCGTGTTAGCAACACAGGTTGAGTCCGGTCCTGGGCTCCGGGTACCGGGTTGCTGGAATGGTTTTGAGCTCGCAACGCGCGCGATTCTCGGTCAGCAGATCACTGTCAAGGGCGCCACTGCTCTAGCCGGTCGAATGGTAAGCAGTTTTGGCAGGCCGTTATCCTCAGCCAATGGCCTCACCCATCTTTTCCCTACCCCTGAGGTCCTTGCCGACGCGAAGCTTGCCAGCATCGGACTGACCGGGGCTAGAGCCGAGACCATCCGGACGCTGGCGCGGGCGGTGTGCGAGGGACGAATTATTTTCGAAAGGGTCGCGGATTCCGACGCTTTCTTGAATCGGCTGTGCGAAATTCCAGGGATTGGAAAATGGACGGCACAGTACGTGGCTATGCGAGCGCTCGGAGAACCAGACGCGTTTCCATCCGGCGATCTAGGCCTTTTACGTTCCATGGCTCTTGGGAGTCCTCATCAACTGGAGCGCCAGGCCGAGGCCTGGAGGCCATGGCGTGCGTACGCGGCGATGTATCTTTGGAGGAGCGCCAGCCGGCATCGAGAACGTGGAAATAAACCGGCCGCTTCCAGCACCCAAAANNGGTTGTGTGACAGGGAATCCTGCCCTGTATCTCAATGCAGCCGCAATTCTGATAATAATCACCGCGGTTCTACCCACCGAGAAAAAGCACGATAAAACTCTACCAGCAGCAAGGCGCAGATCGCACGGACAGCGGATCAGCGAGAACCATTGCTTTTAGGTCGATTCCTGTTTTGGAATCTGGACATCACGTCTGGGCATTCCGAACGATGACCGTGTGTCCTATCGCGTGTTCCGGGAGCACTAATGACATATTGACCGCGCGCGCTTTCAAACGTAGATTGCCACTCAACAAAGCTTTCTGAACGTCCTTGTGCTAGCGAATAGTTTCAGCCTAGGGCCCTTCCGGCCCGTGGCGCAACTGTCCTCGCACGAACGGGACGACAGCCAGCGATCGAAGACCGGCCTGCGCTCGACCGGATGGCATCAAGCACAACGCCATCGTCTCTCAACAAAACGGGATGAGCCGTAGTGTGTCTGGCCAGCCAAGGAGTGTGCAAAATAATGAATAGATGGAATGCAAGTGGCGGAGCTTTGCTTATTTTCCTCTGGATCGTTTCAATTGGAGGGTGGGCACAACAGGACCCAGGCCCGCGGGCCGGCGCTGCGGGAGCAGGCGGGCCGTTCCCCACGCTTAACTCCAACGAACTGAGTTTTTTCAATCAGGCGTTTCTGCGATTCCAGGAAGTAGACGCCGTCCAGGGAGCCAGCAGTGGCCTGGGGCCGACGTTCAACGGCAACAGCTGTACGATGTGCCATACGCAGCCCGCCATCGGCGGCAGCAGTCCTGGGTTGGCGAGCCCGCAGAATGCGGTTCCGAATCCGCAGGTGGCGCTGGCTACGCTTGACGGAGCCACCAACTTCATCCCGTCGTTCATCACCGCCGGCGGTCCGGTGCGCGAGGCGAGATTCATCCAAAATGCAGATGGCTCGCTCGATGGCGGCGTTCACGGCCTATTTACGATTGCCGGTCGGTCGGATGCTCCGGGCTGCACGCGGGCGCAGCCGAATTTCGCGCAGCAGCTTGCCGCNNTCTGACCGCTAACCTAGCGGCGACAGCGTCGGCGCGGGCGCAGCTCGGCATCGGCGGCAGTTTCAACACCAGCGCCAACGATGGCACGATCACGCGCTTCGGGTGGAAGGCCCAGAACAAGTCCCTGCTGATGTTCGCCGGCGAAGCCTATAACGTCGAAATTGGGATCTCGAACGAACTATTTCCAAACAAACGCAGCGCAGGAGCCGGTTGTGTCTTCAACCCGACACCCGACGACGCAAGCAATATTCTGAACCAAAATCCGGAGACTCAAAACTACAACATGCCGCTAGGGACGGTGTCGGAGATGTCATCGGACATCGTCAACTTCGCGGCGTTTATGCGCCTCTCGGCGCCGCCAACCCCTGCGGCTCCGACTCCATCCACGCTGAACGGTGCGAATCTGTTCAACAAAATCGGATGCGCTCTATGCCACTCACCCTCGCTGACCACGGCGGCTTCGATCTACACTGGCATGGGCGGCGTGACCTACCGCCCCTACTCGGACTTCGCGCTCCACCACCTGGGCCCAACTCTGGCGGACGGTATCAATCAAGGCGCGGCGGGGCCGGATCAGTTCCGCACCGCTCCGCTCTGGGGCGTTGGCCAGCGGCTGTTTTTCCTGCATGACGGCCGGACTTCCGATTTGCTCGAGGCCATCACAGAGCACGGTTCTCCCAACGGCTGTCAGGAATCGCAAGGTCGCCGGCAGGGCCAGCAAAACTGTGGCTCGGAAGCAGATGCTGTGATCCGGAACTTCAAAACGCTCAGCCCTTCGCAGGTGCAGGACATCCTGAACTTCCTGCGCTCGCTGTAAACATCGGCTGGGGAGTGCGAACTCCCCAGCCTAATGTTCTTGCGGGTTGTTGACAGGCTTGATAAGCAGTAAGATTCTCAAAGACGAATTTCCAATCACTTGAATAAGTCATCTGAGGGCCAGGAGCACTTGATCCGAATTGCTCCTCTGCGCTCTTTTTGCAGTGGGTACCCTGGCTCGATACTCCTCGGTCATGTCTATCCGATAGCTTCTTCCATAGTGTTGCCAGCTAACGACGCGGCAGACCGCTTCGGACTGAACACACACTGCTTTCGTAGCGAAGCGAATGAAAACAGAAAACAGTCGATTTCGGGTCGTGCTACGGTTAGGGCGGGATGTTGATCAGGTCAGGGGCGGAGGGGGGCGTAAATAAAGGACTGAACGCCATAGGCCGCATCGAGATCGCAAAAATGTAGCCGCCTACGCTCGTGAGTCCATCCATATTTATCTCTTAACTTCCCTTCCGCAATTTCGTAGGCGTCGTCCTGTTCGATGGGGTGAACGCCACCATCCGGTCGAACTGCGTATCGCTTGCACGGTACAACTCTCGTTTGCCGATTCACCAGATACAAACTCGCCCAGCCATTTTCAACTTCGTCCCGCTGAAGTGAGCGTGCTGAGCAGCGGAGAAGAAAGTCTGTCAGGGTTCGCGCCGATATCACTCAACTTTTGCGGCTACTCGGCGGTTGTCGGATCGATCACTGACTTGACTTCCGAGACACGGTTCGCTGGAAAGCCTCCTTGTTCCGCGTGTTCTCGAACCGTCTTTTCGTCGGGGGCAATGTAAACGCAATAAATCTTGTCTGCAGTTACGTAGCTGTGCAACCACTGGATCGTGGGTCCGAGTGCATTGAGAACACCGCGGGACTTCTGCGACATGGTTCGGAACTGGTCCTCGGTCGCATTTTCAATTCCCGGAATGTCGCGCTCGATGACGTATTTGGGCATGTCTTTACCTCTCCTTTCCTTATTCTTTTTTATTGGATCAGCTGTAAGGAAATGATGGGCGGCGACCGCCTGCTGTCGTTCTCGGTGCAGCCCCCGATTTGTCGTTTCATCGGCACGCCTACCTTTTGGCTCGTATCACCAGCACACTCTGGCTGACTTGGCGTGATCGAGCCAAGGTGCTTCGGCCTTGCGTCCCCGTTGGTCAGCCTTCCGCGCAATATCTGGCGCCGCGCGGTCCCGCTTCCTAGTTCTCCCGCGCGGCGCCGTTCACCGTGCATCGGTCAACGTCGTTAGGTGTCCATGTGCGCAGAGGTCTCCCTTGCAATCTACTCACTTGTGCAAGTCACATTATTGTTCCAGTCCACGTAGGCACCCTGAGGGTTTGCTCTCCAGGCCCATACGTGCAGCTCAAAGAACGCAGGTATGTTGAAGCGGTTTGGGCTGTCAACGAATTGGAAGACTTGGCCCTCCAGCACCGGAGGGTTGTTGTTATGACTCTGCAGCCAGGCATCCGCAAAGATTATGAACTCGACGCCAACCAGCCGCATGCCGCCGTTTGATGGTTCGTAGATCAGGGCTTGCGGATGGGAGACCTCAAGCTCGCCGTTGAGCAGAGCGCCATTGACGTAATGTACGCCCATGGCACCGTGGTCCGAACCGGTAACGCAGCCGAGGAAGGGGGCGTAACCGGCGGCGGTGGCAGCATTGACGTTTACGTACTGCCGTGTGGCGGCGCGAACGAGTTGGACAAGATTGGACGAGCTGGACGTAGCTTCCTGCATTTCGTGCTGCTGCGCCGAGGCAAAGGACGAAAGTGCCAGGACGGCAACAAACAGCACATACGGCGTGATAAACACCTTGGTTTTCATTTCGTTCTCCTTTTTATGAGCACAAATTGAAGGGTCCCCACAATGTGAACTTTTGTGCCCTATCTCTAACTGCGCAATGAGGGGGCAAATCTGATCACGGATTGAGAAAATCTTTCTGTTCGACGCAGAATCGCTGGCTCGGCAGGACTTAAGTACCTAAGTACCTAAGGTTGACATCCGACGCGGACATGGCTACGCTAGCGCGCAAAGGCTTTCCCGTGGGGCTTCTGCGTGGGGCAAACCTCTACAAGCGGAATTACGAAGCTTTTGCACGGCTGGCAGGGCGGCGACCCCGCCGCGCTTGATGCCTTGCTGCCTGTTGTTTACAGAGAATTGCGTCGCCTGGCCCACTGCGAACTGCGGAAGGAGCGACCAGACCACACTCTGCAAAGTGCCGCGCTGGTGAATGAAGCGTATCTGCGGCTGTTTCGAATGCAGCCTCCGCGGTGGGAAAACCGCACTCATTTTTTTGCCATCGCAGCCCACCTCATGCGCCAGATCCTTGTGGACTATGCACGCCGCCACCACGCCTCCAAACGCGGCAGCGGTCTCTGCATGCTTACACTGGACGATGTCGGTGCCCTCTCCCAGCGGAAGGAGATGGATGTCATCGCAATTGATGATGCCCTCCATGCCCTTGCTGAAGTCGATCCGCGGCAGAGCCGGGTAGTGGAGCTGCGTTTCTTCGCTGGCCTTTCGTTGGAGGAAACCTCAGAAGTGATGGGGATTGCAACCGCGACCGTGCAGCGCGACTGGACCGCGGCCCGTGCCTGGCTTTATCGGGAGATTTCGCAGAGACCCAAGACATGAGTTCGGAACGTTGGGAACGGACCAAAGAAATCCTGGAGCAAGCGTTGCGACTGGCGTCTCAGGAGCGGCAAGCCTATCTTGACTCGGCCTGTGGGGCAGATGCCGACCTGCGCCGCGAAGTGGAGTCCTTGATCGCTTCTCACGAGGAAGCCGGAAGCCAGTTTCTGGCTGCAGCCGGGCCGGAAGTTCTGGGATTAGCCCCACCGCGGACCCTCACCTCAGGCACCAAGCTCGGATCGTACGAGATTCTCGGGCTGCTGGGTGCCGGTGGGATGGGCGAGGTATATCGCGCGCGGGATGCACGCCTGGATCGCGTTGTTGCAATCAAAATTCTGCCGGCCGCATTCTCCGNNCTCGGAAAACAGGGGCCCATTCATTACATTGCGATGGAGATGATAGAGGGGAAGACATTGCGCGAGCTGCTTGTCTCCGGATTGCTGCCGATACGAAAAACAATTGAAATCGCGGCGCAGGTGGCGGAGGGTCTCGCCAAGGCCCATGAAGCGGGTATCTCGCACAGGGACTTAAAGCCCGAGAACCTGATGGTCTCTCATGACGGATTCGTGAAAATCCTCGACTTTGGCTTGGCCAGGCTCGCCTCTCCAACCGCACACGGGTCGGATATAGGCACTACCTCGCAGACTGCACCAGGTCTGATTCTAGGGACGGTGGGGTACATGTCACCGGAGCAGGCCAGCGGCGGTCGGCTGGATTTTCGGTCAGACCAGTTCTCCTTCGGCTTGGTGCTCTACGAGATGGTGACCAGACAGCGCGCGTTTCAGCGAAGCACGGCCGCAGAGACTATGGTGGCCATTCTCCGGGAACAGGCTGAACCAATCGGGCTGCGAAACCGCGACGCTCCCGCTCCGCTGTGTTGGGCTATTGAGAGGTGCCTAACGAAAGATCCCGATCAGCGCTACGTCTCTACCCGAGATCTCGCACGGGAACTTGCAGCCATACGCGACCGCTTTCTCGGAGAAGCGGTGAAGCAGGCGGAACACCGCCCAGCCAATCTTCCTGTGCAGCGGACCGGATTTGTAGGGCGGGAGAAGGAAGTAGCTGCCGCCAAAGAACTCCTGCTGCGTCAGGATGTGCGCCTAGTCACAGTAACGGGTCCGGGCGGGATCGGCAAAACACGCCTCGCGGTGCAGGTGGCGAATGGCCTGGTTGAGCTGTTTCCAGGTGGCACTCATTTTGTTCCGCTGGCCTCGGTAAGCGATCTGGGCTCGATCGCTTCCGTGATCGTTCAAACGTTGGGGATCCGGGGGGCGGGAGGGGAGTCGCCGCTCAAAATACTCAAAGCGAACCTGCAGGATTCATTGCGGACACCAATGCTGCTCCTGCTGGACAACTTCGAGCATCTGGTTCAGGCGGCACTTATCGTGGCAGAGCTTCTGGCTGCCAGCCCTAATCTTAAAGTCCTGGTGACCAGCCGCGCTGCACTGCATCTCTACGGAGAACATGAGTTTCCGGTGCCGCCGCTGGCGCTCCCGGATGCGCGGTCCAAGTCCTCAGTCGAGGTCTTGTCGGAATGCCCCGCCGTTGCGCTGTTTGTCCAACGCGCCGTCGCTGTGAAGCCAGATTTTGAATTAAACCGGGGAAACGCGCCTGCTGTCACTGAGATTTGCGCCCGGTTGGATGGTCTGCCTCTGGCCATCGAGCTCGCTGCCGCCCGGGTCAAAGTCCTTTCGCCCTCCTTGATGCTGACGCGCCTGGCGAGCCGTTTGCAATTATTGACTGGAGGCGCTCGGGACCTGCCGCAGCGGCAACAGACGCTTCGGGCGGCCATCGATTGGAGCTACGATCTGCTGACCGCTGCCGAACAGAAGCTTTTTCGAAGATTGTCAGTGTTCGTGGGCGGATGCACTCTGGAAGCTGCTGAAGCTGTGTGCAACACCAACGGCGATCTCGATTTGGATCTGCTCGACGGTATGGCGTCCCTGGTGGACAAAAGCCTAGCGCAGGAGGTCGGGCCAGCGAAGGGTGAATCTCGGTTCGTGATGCTGGAAACGATTCGCGAGTATGCTCTAGGAAAACTGGAGGCAAGCGGCGAGGAGGCCCTCACGAAGCGGGCCCATGCCGCCTACTGCCTGGTGCTGGCGGAAGAGGAAGCTACGGAGGAGAGCGGTTCGCAAACAGCGGAATGGCAGGAACGCTTCGCGCTCGAATACGACAATTTTCGGGCGAGCCTTGACTGGTTGACAGAAACCGAGGATGCGGAGTGGGGCCTGCGTCTCGGCACAGCGCTGTTTCGTTTTTGGGACATTCGAGAGTATCTCGCCGAAGGCAGGGACAGATTGGGTAAGTTGCTGAGTCTCCGAGGAGCGGCAGCTCCCACGAAGGCGCGGGCACGCGCGCTTTTTGCCGCAGGCGTGCTCGCCGGCGACCAGGGAGATTACGCCTCGGCGGATGCGCTGATCGGCGAAAGCCGAGACATTGGGCGTCAGCTGAGGGACAAAATGGGGGTCGTTGTCTCTCTAAACGCACTGGCGGTCTTCGCTTGCGACCGGGGTGACGTGGCAATTGCGCGTGCTCTATTCGAAGAAGGCCTTGTGCTGTGGAGAGAATTAGGCGACCAGAAGGCCGTCGCCCGTGCTCTTAGCAACCTGGCCAATGTTCTCAAAGTACAGCGAGACTATGATCGCGCCCGCGCCCTACACGTGGAGTGTCTTTCGATCTTTCAGGGACTAGGAGATCGGACCGGCGTTGCTTGGTCGCTAAACTACCAAGGGGATGTCGCACGCGATCATGGTGATACCGCCGCCGCGCGGTCCTTGTATGAACAAGGCCTGGGAATCTTTCGGGAGCTCGGTGACCGGTGGGGCATTGCTGGAACCCTTGCTGATCTGGGGAGCTTGGCCAGAGAGCAGGAAAATTATCCCGCCGCGCACTCTCTGTACGCCGAAAGCATAAAACTCTTTCAGGAACTGGACCACAAACGCGGAATTGCGCGCCTGTTAGAGTGTTCCGCTTGCTTAGCGGCTGCTCAACGCGAAGCTGAGGGCTCGCTGCGGCTGGCAGGCGCCGCGGCTGCGTTGCGCCAGCATATTGGCGCTCCGCTCACGCCCGCGGAACAAGCCAAACTGGAAGCAAGTCTGCGCGCGGCACGGGAGGCATTGACCAACACGGTAGGTACGAAGGCGTGGTTAGAAGGTTGGGCTTTGCCGGTCGAGAAAGCTATTGAAGAGGTGCTGATACCGGAGACTTCCTCTCTCTAGTGGTTGTGGGAACGAGCTGGCGCTGCTCGCGAAAATATCGGATCTGCGCTTACCCAGCCATTGTCGGGTCGAGAAGTCGCCGCACAGCGGAGATGCGGTTGGCAGGAAGGCCTACGCGCTTAGCGTGTTCTTGGATGATAGCTTCGTCCGGGGCGAGATAGACACAGTACACCTTGTCGCCGGTTACATAGCTATGGAGCCACTGGATCTCGGGACCCAATCCTTTCAGAACCTTGACCGACTTTTGTGAGACTTCCCGTAATTGGGCCTCAGTTAGATTTCCAGCTCCTGGGATTTCCCGCTCGATGACAAATTGGGGCATGGCTCCTCCGATGCTCACAGATGCTACCATGCAGGTGGCGCGGCTTCAACACNNAAACGGCCAAGAAACGGCCAAGAATAAAGCAACGAGGTTGCCATGGATATTCGATCGCTTCAGAAGCCGCTGAAAGAGCAATACCGCAATGACCGGACTGGCTGATCGCACGATCCGGTGCCTCCCGGACCTTACTCCCGTTGTGTGGTTGGCCCAGCATGCACCGGGGTATTAGGCGAAGGGATGTTGCAAGCACCACCCTATAATCTACTGTTTGCCGACAAGCTGAGAATTATCGCGCGGGGACACCCCGAATTGAATGCCGGGCGGGCGATGCGCGAGCTAAGCCATTCAAACGGAACATTCTGGTTTTGGTCCGTGACGCTGTGCTGAGGCTATGCATCGAACAGCGGCGGGTTCAAATGTTCGCGGATCGAGGGTCACGATGCTGAACGAAGCGACGATTCGAGATTTCAGAATCAGCTTGCATGGAGTGCTGATCGAGTCAGGCGATCCAAATTACGACGCGGCTCGTAAGGTATACAACGCGATGATCGACCGGCGCCCACGCCTGATTGCGCGCTGCGCCGACGTTGCCGACGTCATCGCTGCGGTGAAGTTCGGCCGCGATCAGAAGCTGCTGCTCTCAATCCGCGGTGGAGGGCACAATGCGGGCGGGTTGGGAGTATGCGATGACGGATTGGTGATCGATCTTTCACAGATGAACTATGTTCGCGTGGACCCGAAGAAGGGGACCGTGCAAGTCGGCGGCGGCGCGCTCTGGCGGGACGTGGACCACGCGACGCACGCGTTCGGTCTGGCGGTTCCTGCCGGCATCATCTCGACGACCGGGGTGGCTGGGTTGACCTTGGGTGGCGGGATCGGTTATCTGACGCGGCGGTACGGCCTTACGATCGACAATCTGCTGGCTGTCGAAATGGTGTTGGCCGACGGTCGGTTTGTTACTGCCAGTGCTAAGGAAAATCCTGACCTGTTCTGGGCGGTGCGCGGTGGGGGTGGCAACTTCGGCGTCGTGACCTCGTTCCTGTTCAAGGGGCAACGCGTTCACACCGACTACGGCGGGCCGATGCTGTGGCCGATGGAAGATGCGGCGGAAATGATGCGCTGGTACCGCGAGTTCATCGCGAAGGCGCCCAATGACGTCTATGGGTTCTTTGCCTTTCTCACGGTGCCGCCGGTAGCGCCATTCCCCGGGCATCTGCACAATCAGAAGATGTGCGGTATCGTGTGGTGCTACACCGGACCGATCAACAAAGGGGAAAAAGTGTTCAAGCCCGTCCGGAGCTTCAAGACTCCGGCGCTCGACCTGGTCGGTCCGATTCCGCATCCGGTACTCCAGAGTATGCACGACGGTCTCTATCCGCCGGGCCACCAATGGTACTGGAAGGCCGATTTCGTGCGCACGCTGCCTGACGAAGCGATCGCAGTCCATGTGAAATACGCTGAGAGCATGCCCTCGATGCAATCAACCATGCACCTCTATCCGATCAACGGAGCTGCCGGCCGCGTCAAGAACAGCGCCACGCCGTGGGCTTACCGGGACGCGATGTGGAGTTCTGTAATTGTCGGGGTCGATCCTGACCCCGCGAACAAGGAAAAAATCTCCATTTGGGCGAGGGAGTATTGGAACGCGCTTCATCCCTATTCCGCCGGCGGCGCCTACGTCAACTTCATGATGGAGGAGGGCGAGGATCGGATCCGGGCGACCTACGGTAAGAATTACGACCGTCTGGCTAAGATCAAGAAGCGGTACGATCCCGGCAACCTGTTCCGCGTAAATCAGAACATCAAGCCGAAGTGAAAGAGGGACTCGCCGACAGAGCTCCTGATACGCGCCGACTATACGCCCCGGTGAGCCGTTCCTAAACAATGTGCTGTGCGGAATATTGGGTGGGGTCCGCTGGGACCGTCCCTACTGCTTCCATTTGTTCTCAATCCGTGGCGGATGTTGCAAGGTTTGCATCACCACGCAATATTGTTCCGTTTTCGCCTGCAGCGCGCTTAACTGCTCCGCAGTGGCTTGGGGCGCGCGGACATCGAAAGTGACGCGGATGCTCTCAAAGCCGGTGGGCGCCTCTTTCGAAATTCCCAGCGTCCCTTGCAGATCCAGATCGCCCTCGACTGTGACATCGATGTGCTCCGCTGGTATTCCCATAGCAGCGGCTACCATTTGGCAAGTGATCTGCGCGCAGGCGGCTAATGCACCTAACAGCAGGTCTCCGGAGCAGGCTCCGGTACCAGCGCCACCGACTCCTTTGTGCGCTTGCGCCTCGTAGATTGCCCGTCCCAAGTCCACCGAACAAGCGATTGGTGCGTCGGTCTGAGTGCCGCGCGCAGTTAGCGTGATTCGGGAACTCGTCGGGTCTCGCCGGTACAGGTCTTTCAGGGGTCGCTGCAACGATCGAATATCCATGAAATCGCCTCCGCAATCTGGGATATTATAAGCTCAAATAGGGGCGCCGCCTTGGGGTCTGTCGCGGCAGCGACTTAAGAATTCGACTGTAATTGCGCAGCAGGCAAGAGTCCGCTTCGGGCATGCCGAGAGCTGGGCCAGGGACCGAGAGCTTGTCCGGATCAGCGAAACGTTAGACGAGCTTGGCAAAGTAGAGCCTGGCCTGGCCGAGATCATCGACTTGAAGTTCTTCTGCGGCTTCTCGTTTCGCGGAAATCGCCGCTATGCGCGACGTATCAGAACGTACGGTGCAGCGGAACTGTGAGAAAGCATTTAGCTGCATCGGAAAATTCGCCCAGATTTGTCGCTTTGAACAATCTATGTTCACACTCAGTCCCGATCAGTGGCAGGCTCTCAGTCCATATCTGGATCAGGCGCTCGCTATGACCGACGATGCGCGTGCCGCGTGGTTGTCCTCGCTCGGCGAGCAAGATCCCGCCCTGGCCGCGCAGTTGGGAGCACTTCTCGACGAACACCGGGTGCTGGCGCAGGAGGTTTTCTGGAGAAGGGGCGATTCGCGTCCATGAATCGACCTCCCACGCCCGATTCGATCCCATCCGCGCTGGCCCCGGGTATGCGCTTTGGCAGCTACGAAATTCTTGAGCGCCTGGGCGCCGGCGGGATGGGGGAGGTCTATCGCGCCAAGGACACTCGCCTCGATCGTGAAGTCGCAATTAAGACCCTTTCGTTGGAAGGCTGCTCTCATCCGGAAGCCTTATCGCGTTTCGAGCAGGAGGCCCGTTCCGCCAGCGCGCTGAATCACCCGAACATCGTGACGATCTATGAACTTGGGCACGAGAACGGCACGCGCTATATCGCGATGGAGCTGGTGGATGGAGAAACGGTGCGTTCGCTGCTCGCTCCGGGCCCGATTGCATTCCGCAAGTCGGTCGCGATCGCGGCGCAAATTGCCCACGGTCTGGCCAAGGCGCACGAGATCGGCCTCATTCATCGCGATCTGAAGCCTGAGAACCTGATGGTTTCTCGTGAAGGTACGGCCAAGGTGCTGGATTTCGGTCTGGCGAAACTTCGTAAACTCGACCAGGCGAGCAGTTCGGAGGTAAGTACCACCATCACCGAGCATGGCACGATTATGGGCACTGTCGGCTATATGTCGCCGGAGCAAGCGACCGGCGAGGAAGTCGATTTTCGTTCTGACCAGTTTTCTTTCGGATCGGTCCTTTACGAAATGGCCACCGGAACCCCCGCGTTTAAGAAGAAGACCCATGCGGAAACGACGGCAGCAATTCTTCGCGATGAACCCGAGCACCTCGCCGCCAAAACGCTGCAGGCGCCTGCTCCTTTCATTTGGATCGTGGAGCGATGCCTCGCCAAGGACCCGAAGCAACGTTACGCCTCCACTCGGGATTTGGCTCGCGACCTGGCTGCCGTGCGCGACCGCATCGCCGATGCGCCGGTCCGAGAATCTGAACCCCGCCCCAACAACTTGCCGGTACAGCACACCGCATTTATAGGACGAGAACGCGAAGCGGCGGACCTGCGCCAGCTTTTGAGCCGCGGTGACGTACACCTCGTGACCCTTACGGGTCCGGGCGGCATCGGTAAGACGCGGCTCGCCCTGCAGGTGGCGGGAGAAATTGCGGACCAGTTTCCGGGCGGTGTTTGCTTTGTCGCTCTGTCGGCGGTCGGCGAACGTGGCGTGATCGCTTCGATCGCGCAAGCAGTGGGCGTGCGGGAGACCGGAAATAGGTCGCCGCAGGAAAACTTGACGGAGCAAATTGGCGGCCTGAGCCAGCCCTTGCTCCTCGTGCTCGACAACTTCGAGCACCTCGTTTCCGCAGCCCCGGTCGTGGCGCAAATGCTGACTGCCGGCCCCAAACTCAAGGTTATGGTCACCAGCCAGGCGCCGTTGCACATCTACGGCGAACATGAATTTCCGGTGCCACCGCTCGCGCTGCCCGACCCCAAGTCCATCCCGCCTCTCGAAGCACTTTCCCGTCTGCCCGCGATCGCGTTGTTTGTGGAACGCGCGCAGGCGGTGAAGCGCCTGTTCGCCCTGACGCAGGAAAACGCACCCGCAGTGGCCGCTATCTGCGCACGGCTTGACGGGCTACCTTTGGCCATTGAGCTGGCCGCTGCGCGCATTAAGCTGCTTTCGCCGTCCGCCATGCTGGCCCGCCTCGAAAGCCGTTTGAACCTGTTGACCGGCGGCGCCCGCGATCTGCCGACTCGACAACAAACNNGTGTTTGCGGGTGGCTGCACGTTGGAAGCCGTGGAGGCGGTGTGCGACACCAAAGGCGATCTGGGACTGGACGTGCTGGACGGCATCGCTTCGTTGGTTGACAAGAGCTTGGCGCAGCAAGTGGAGGAGTCCGATAAAGAAACGCGCTTCATGATGCTGTCCGCCATCCGGGAATACGCCCTGGAACGCCTGGCTGAGAGTAACGACGAACCTGCGACTCGCCGCGCCCACGCCGCTTACTACCTCGTGCTGGCCGAAGAGGGCGCCGAGGACGTTGCCGCTCAAGCCGAATGGCTCGACCGTTTTGAAGTCGAGCACGAGAACTTCCGCCTGGCGATTGATTATCTGATCAAAACCGGGGATGCCGAATGGGGCCTGCGCTTTGGCGCCGCCCTGTTTCGTTTCTGGGAAACACGGGAGTATCTTGTGGAGGGCCGTGACGCCATCGCCAGGCTGCTGGCGATGGAAGGATCCGCGGAGCGTCCGAAGCTTCGCGCACGCCTGCTTTTCGCGGGCGCAGTTCTGGCGACGACGCAGGGCGATTACAGCTCTGGGCGCGCACTGTTTGAAGAAAGCCTTGAGACCTGCGTAGAACTAAACGATAACCGCGGCATCGCCGTGGCGCTGAACGCGTTGGCCGTCAACGCTCGCGATCTTGGTGAACTCGCCGCCGCGGCTCAACTCTTCGAGCAGTGTCTCGGCATCTGGAAGGACCTTGGCGATCCCGCGGACATCGCCCGGGCCCAGAGCAATCTCGCCAGCGTGATGAAGTTGCAGGGTGACTATGAGCGAGCATTCTCGCTTTACAGTGAGTGTCTGATGAGGTTCCGTCAGGTCGGAGATGGTGCGGGTCAGGCCTGGACGTTGAACCATCTGGGCGACGTCGCCCGCGAAAAAGCGGACTTGGTGGCCGCACGTTCCTATTGTGAACAGAGCCTCTTGGAGTTTCGCCGGCTGCGTGACAACTGGGGAATCGCGAGCACCCTTTCTGATTTGGCGAGTTTAAGCTGCGATCAGGGGAACAACACCGAGGCGCGCCGCCTGTACGGCGAAAGCATCGAGCTGTTCAAGGAACTAGGCTACAAACGCGGCATTGCAAGGGTGCTCGAATGTCTGTCCGTGAGTGCCGCAGCGCAATCGAATGCTGAGCAATCGCTTCACCTGGCAGGGGCCGCCGCGGCGTTGCGCCAACAATTGGGCGTTCCACTCATATCCGCCGAGCAAGGCAGGCTGGAGAAGGCCCTGGATTTTGCGCGCCGAACGCTTGGTAATGCTAGAGGTCTGACGGCGTGGATGGAGGGCTGGGCAATGCCGATCGAGCAAGCTGTCCATGAGGTGCTTAGCTGCGACGCGGAATCAGACGTTCGGGCTCGAAACCCTGCTTAACTTAATTTGCGGTNNCGCCATTTGGCGTTACGCTAATTAGCGTAATATGGCATCGCAGGAAAATCCTTTCGTTTTTGGCGAGATCATTGACGATGCGAATTTCGTCAACCGCACTGACGAACTCAACCAGCTCGTCCGCGACTTGGGAGACGGTCAAAAGGTTTTCTTGCTCTCTCCCAGGCGCTTCGGGAAAAGTTCCCTCGTTGCTCTGGCACTTCTCAAACTGAAGAAGAGACATATTCACACCGTTAATTTGACGGTGAGCAGCTATTCAAGCTACACCCAATTCTTGGAGAAATTTGCTGAGAAAGTACTACGTGCCGCCGGTCCTTGGGAGCGGGTCAAAGATTGGGCTACGCGATTCGCCCGACAGGTGAAGCCTGACGTCAACATCAACATGTCGACCGGGGAGATCACTCTGTCCCTAGGGAAAGGGGCGGCTTTTGATCCCTCGCCCATCGCCCCGGATGTCTTTGCCCTTCCTGGAGAGTTGACCAAGAACGCAGGATTTCGCATGGCGATATGCCTTGACGAATTTCAGCAAATCTCCCAGTTCAACGGTGGCTCAGTCGAGAATGCCATACGGAACCAAGTCCAGGAGCAAAGGGAGGTAGGGTACGTTTTCGCGGGTTCTCAACCATCGCTGATGGAGGAAATGCTTTCTGCCAAACGCCCCTTTCATAAAGCCGGCCCGCAGATGTTCTTAGACAAAATTCCGGCAAAGGACTGGAAGGATTCTATTACTCGCCATTTTCGTAAAAGGGGCAGGACACTTGACGACCCTGGTTTAGAAACCCTGCTGGCTTCCGCTGATTTGATTCCATATGACGTGCAACGTATCGCGCATGAGCTTTGGGATTACGCGGAATTGAAGAATAAACGCGAACTTGGCGAATCAGACGTGAAGTCCGTCATTGAAAGTCTGGTCACGAGCCAATCCACCTACTATGAGCTTCTCTGGGAACAACTTTCAGCTCGGCAACGCGCAGCGCTGCAGGCGATTGCTTACCGTGGGGCATCGGAAATCTACTCCCAAGGTGTCCGCGAAGAATTTCGTCTCGGACCAGCTTCCTCTGTTCAGAAAGCTCTGCAGTCACTCGATTCGAGAGATATCCTTGATCGATACAAAGGCAACTATTTTTTCCTGGACCCGCTGTTTCCTTGCTGGATTAGAAGGAAGGGCGCATAACCGAGATACGCCGTTTAGCGTTACCCCAAAGAACCGTAGCCAGATGAGACCGTCCGTCCCTCGGGGTCGCCGCGATCGGGTCCCATAGAATTGTCGACGGCGCCGACGCACAGATGGACCTAAATCTATCATTAGTGCGGATGCTTCCCTGCAGGATCGGTCACTCTCCGAACGAGTGTGGAATCTGCCGAAGCTTAGACTCGAATTGATCGCGCTGATTCTAGCCTTAGAGCAGATTCGACATGTACGGCTGGTCAACGCAATCCTGCAAGATGACACTCCCGTTGCGTCAAGAACACGGCGGCGACTGCTGGCGGGCCAACCGCATTCGCGGCCTCAGGCCCCCGCCAAATCTCTCATCGTTGTGTGAGATCGGAACGACCTAGATCTCGGGCATCTCCTCCATCGTTAGGATCTGTAGGCGCTTTTAGTGCTGAGCCATGGGTCTTGCCTTTTTGCTGGGCATTGACCGGCTTCTTTTCTTCGTTCCTTCCTGTTGGAGCAGGGTTAAGGAATCCGAGGCGTTGAAGGGATACTGACGAACGGATTGCTGACCCGTGGTACTCAAAGTGATATCTACGCGACGATTACTCGCCAGCAGAATCGTCTTCAGGTTGCCGAGCACCTTCTGCCGCTGTTCTGGAGTTAACTCCGGATTCTGCTCAACGGCGTCTCTGACCTGGGCTTCGGTCAGATTCCTTTGCTCCCCAAAGGCCTTCGTTTCGATGTTGGCAGCGGGGACGCCGTGTTCGAGCAAGAACTGCTTGGTGCGATCGACACGCCGTTCGGAGAGTGCCTGATTGTATTCCACCGAGCCTCGTGGATCGGCATGGCCTTCGAGGGTCAAGTGGGCATCAGGCTTGGTCTCAAGATACCTCTTGAAATCGCTGGCAAGCGAAATAAGCGTTTGCTCCTGGCTGGGCAGCAGGCCGGCATTGGGGTTCGCGACTCTAGGCTGAGCGGTCGGAAAGTAAATGCTGTGCAGCGCAAGTCCGCCTTCCAGTTTCAGGAACTCAGGCGAAGGGGGCGGGTTTTCCACCAGCACCTGCGTGGTGGCGGGAGTGTTCAGTCCGCGCGAGTCGGTGCAGGTCGCACCCACTGTGATCGGGCCGAGTGAGACACCGGACGTACTCAGAGCCGCATTATTGAGTTTGCCGCTCGAAATGCTGCCGCCGCTCGCGGTCCAACCACCTACCGTAACGGGGATATTGTCAGGACTAGTGCAGGTGCAACTGATGGTGGAAGACGCACCTGCCTGCAATGTCGAGGGGTCAGCCGAACACGAAACGGTCGGCGGGTTCTTCGGCAGTTCCTTCACGGTGAACGCTGCCATACAGCTTGCCTCGCCATCCTTCATCATCCGGGGATCGGCGATATGAGCCGTAACCGTGTAATGGCCACCTGCCACGCCGTTGGTGTTAATGCTCGCAGTATTATCCCTGCCGGAAATTTGACCGCCGGTGCTGCTCCAGGTGTAATTCAGCGGGTGCTTGGGATTGAAGTTGTTCACGGCGGCAGTCGCCGTTGCAGGCTCGCCCACCATGATTTCACTGGGGTTGATGGTGCAATTTGCTGAAACAGGCGGCCCAGGTTGTCCGCCGCCAAACATAAATACCAACCCACTCTGCAGTCTTACACCTCTCACATCGGTGGCGGGAACAATGGACGACGGGCCATACTGGTGATCCGAGTACACAAAATCGGCTCTGAACAGGCGCACAGCGAAGTGTCTCGTCAGGTTCAGATCGAGACCGCCACCGGCCATGAACCCGAGTTCGCGATCGTTACCGAACACTTCCGACGCCAGGCGATGCTCGCCCCCGAGGACCTCGAGAAACGGGGAAAAATAGTGCGTGCGAAAAGTTATTTTAGGCCCAGCGGAGAGGTTGAAGAATTCGACCTGGTCAATTCTGGCAGCCACCCCGGACTGGCCGCTGCCCCATTGCCCACTGCTGTCGACTGTCAATCCTAACCAGCGATTAAAGTCGTAGGTCACAGTGGCGCCCGCGCCCCGCGGATCCCATTTCAGGCAGCTGGCTACCGGGGCCAGGGCTCCTGGAAGCAGGCCGTGCAGATCGCAGCCTGGATAAAAAGCGGAGTATCCGCCGTAAAGTTCCCATTTGGGAACAGGCTGATCCTGGGCTGTCGCCAGCGTGCCCAGGCTGCACAGCAGAGCGATCATCGCCCACAACATAACTGCTACGCGGCCACAATGAAAGTGAGATGACATCTGCCAATTCCTCCGAACTCGATCCGACCTTCAATAACTTGAAATCATGGTCTTCCAGTCTTTCCAGTCGTGGACCAGCCTTAAGCTAATCTCACTACCAAATACCTTATGGACAAGGAGGTATATTCACCGGATTGCTCAGCAATGTGACTCCGCCGGTCCGTGCCAGCGCTCTGCCGTTCAGCGTCGCGCCGGTGTCAAGCGAGACGGACGCCTGCGCCATGATGGTCCCTGCGAAGGTTGTGCTGGTACCAAGCGTCGCCGAACTGCCGACCTGCCAGAACACATCCTCATCCGTGGCGCCGCCGCTTAGAATGACATCGCTGTTCGTCGCTGCCGTGGTCAGTGTGGAAACGATCTGGAAGATGTAGACACCGTTGCCGGCGAGGGTAAGGTTCCCGGTTATTCCCAGCGAGGGCTGGGCGCTGGTCGTCTTATAAACGCCAGGAGCGAGTGTTTCCCCTCCTATATCTGCGGGGAGGACGGCCCC
>PMHI01000495.1:0-2703 GCA_003156615.1 Acidobacteriaceae bacterium
GTGTTTGTGTCCATCCAGCACCCCACTGCGAACGACGTTTCCGAAACAATACTACTTTCCCGAGTGCACCTTAATCTGTGCAATTTTGACCACTCAAAAGGGCTGGTATTTATAAGATAGGTTCTACACTCAGTGCAGCACATAAGATTTACCTCGGCGGTAAACAGCGGATTCAAGATGCCGTGACCGGCTCCGCTGGCTGGTTCGCGAAGCCCGGCACCTTGGCTGAAATGGCCTGCTATCGCGGCACTTGTCCTTGTCACCGCCGCTCTGCTCTTAGAGTGGCTGCTCTCTCCGCTCCCGCCACCGAGAATTTGGGGATCGAAGCAGATCACCAGCGACGGATTCCCCAAGTTCAGTGTAGTACATACAGCCGTGCCTCCTCTCGTGGGCGACGCCAATCGTCTCTACTTTACCGAGAACCTCCGGCCTGTGATTCCATCGCTCAAGCGTCGGTGAATGGAGGCGAAACCGCACCCCTTGCTGTGCCGTTCGACAATCCCATCGTCGCCGACGTTTCCCCGCAAGGATCCGAACTGTTGGTTACGAAGGTGGTGCTCGAAGGCATGGACAATCCCTTTTGGTCGGTGCCTATCGCCGCCGGTTCGCCACGCCTTCTCGGGCAAGTGTCCGCGCACGATGCCCTTTGGGCGCCCAACGGGAAGTTGATCTTTGCAAAAGCGAACGATATTTATATCGCCGAGCTAGGCCACTCATACAAGTGTGGGGCACACCCGATCTTTGACTTCAAGAATTAAGATTCGGAAGAACTCTCATGAAACGTACCAGTGCACTTGAGATACCATTTCAAACCATGCGCCGAATTCTTCTCCTGATGGCAATCTCTCTACCACTGATTTCCTGCTCCCGTAACTTTGATGTCGTCTTAAGGAACGGTCTTATCTGCGACGGTACGGGCTCCCCTTGTACCGCCGGGGGTGTCGCCCTCAGCGGCGACAAGATCGCTCAGATCGGCGATGTTTCCGCGGATCACGGGCGCATTGATATCGATGTCCACGGCCAGATCATTGCCCCGGGATTTATCAACCTCATGTCAGGGCCGGACGGACTCTTTGCCGACGGCCGCGGTCTGAGCGATCTNNAGCAGCGCGACATCAAGTACGACATCAACTGGCACACACTCAACGAGGGGCTCCAGGCTCTGGAGCGGCACGGCATCTCGCCCAATGTCGCATCCTTCATTGGCGCCGCGACGCCACGGGTGTACGTGCTCGGCCGCGCCAACCGGGCGCCCACGCCCGTCGAACTCGACCAGATGCGCGCGTTGACGGACCAGGCAATGCAGGAAGGCGCGCTCGGTGTCGCCTCGGCTCTGATTTATGCGCCGGGTAACTATGCCAAAACCGATGAACTGGTCGCGCTCGCTGAAGTGGTCGCCAAACATAAGGGCATTTACATTTCGCACATGCGCAACGAAGGCGATCATGAACTGGAGGCTGTCGATGAATTAATCAGCATCGCCCGCCAGGCGCGAGTGCCGGCCGAGATCTACCACCTGAAAGTTGCCGGTGCAAAAAACTGGAGCCATCTCCCGGAAGTAATTCAGAAGGTCGAGGCAGCCCGCGGCGAGGGCCTTGCGATCACCGCGGACATGTACACGTACACTGCGGGAGCGACCGGCCTCGATGCAGCCATGCCGCCGTGGGTCCAGGAAGGTGGCCTCGAAGCGTGGCGGAAGCGGCTGCAAGATCCAGCCATCCGGAAACGAGTNNNGAAGTCGCCAGCATGCGCCACTCCACCCCGGAAGATACCGCGATGGATCTGGTGATCGAGGACGATTCACGCATCGAGACGGTTTATTTCCTGATGAGCGAGGATAATATCCGCAAACAGATCGTGCTTCCCTGGGTGAGTTTTGGTGCGGACGCTGACCCCGAGGGCGTCGATGGGGTCTTCCTAAAATTCAGCGCGCATCCGCGTGCGTTCGGAAATTTTGCTCGCGTCTATGCCCGTTATGTCCGCGATGAAAAGCTCATGACCGTGACGGAAGCCGTTCGCAGGATGACCAGTCTTCCGGCATCCAACCTCGGCATTGCCCATCGCGGTCTGCTGCGGCAGGGATACTTTGCGGACATTGCGGTCTTCGATCCAAACACCATCCAGGACCACGCCACTTTTGAGAAGCCTCGCCAATTCGCAACCGGGGTCTCGGAAGTTTTCGTCAACGGCGTGGAGGTGGTTCAGAACGGAGAGCACATAGGCGCGAAGCCTGGCCGAGTCGTCAAGCGGGACCGAAACTAGTTTTTTGAGTTTAACACTGAAGTGTTTCGCACAGACCGGCTGCTTTTAGGCTTTGCCACCGCCAAACGGATTGGAGCGGACGATCTCTCAGCCAGCCGCCTTAATCAGTTCGCTCAGATTGTCCAGGTCCTGAGCGCTGGCGTCGCCGATCACGAAGTAGCGAAGGCCGTTGGAGTGCCAGGTCCGGACTTCAAACGACAGGGCGGTTGGCACGGTCTTATTCTCGCGTGCCTCTCTCGGTCCCCGATCCTGGAAAATGAAGACCGAAATCTGGTGCTGGCGGAGGCGAAAAATGAGTTCTGCACCAGGAGACTGGCCGAGATAGCTGACCTTTCCGCCTACCAGGATGAAAGGCGACCCTTGCAGTTCGGGCAGGTTGAAGGTGAAGGGAATCTTGCCCGCAAACCATGGTTTCACGGTGTGCCGGTCGGTGGAAATAAC
>PMHI01000495.1:2726-4016 GCA_003156615.1 Acidobacteriaceae bacterium
ATCTTGCATGCGCGCCCGAAAGGCGGGGTCCGGCATAAACCTCTGGCCGGCGGCCTGAACCGCACGTTTCAGCTGAACTTTGCGCAGGCCTTCTGCGGCGCAGGCGGCGCATCCGCGCAAATGTTCAGCCAAGGCGCGCGCCTCGCCGGCGGGGAGCTCTCCGTCGAGATAGGCATCGAGTTTTTCAGTCCAAGGCTCGCAGGCCATGATTCCAGTGACCTTTATTCAGTCCCTTGCGATTGTTGCACAGCATCGCGTAGAGCCCGGCGTGCGCGGGACAAACGCGACATCACGGTGCCCATCGGGATGGCAAGAGTTCGAGCAATCTCCTGATACGACATCTCTTCAAATTCACAGAGGAGCAGCACCTCGCGATAAGGCACGGGCAATTGGCCGAGCGCCTCTTGCACGAGCTGCCGGTCCGAACGCTGGAGCAGGATGCTCTCCGGCGTTTCTTTGACGGCGGGGAGGCTGTCCTGGTCGCTTTCCAGTTCCAGTGGCACCGTCGCGGTCGACTTCAGCCCGCTGCGAGAGGTGAGGAATGTGTTACGAAGAATCTGGTAGATCCAGGCGCGGAAGTTGGTGCCCGGCCGGAACGAGCCGAATCCCTTAAGAGCCTTCGCGTATGTTTCCTGCACCAGGTCCTCGGCTTCCTGCCGGTCTTGTGTCAGCCAGTGGGCAAAGTTATAAAGCCGCTCAAACAGCGGCATGGCCAACTCCTCGAACGACCCCGATAATGAGCGCTCTTCCGACACACACACAAGAGTAAACCAGCGAACGATCGGATTATTCCCACAACGCCAAAATAAATTTGCATGGAATAAAAACGTGTGACCGCCGGTTCTGCACGGTGAAAGCCAGAACGAAGCTTGTCGGAAGGAATGAGCCGGAACCCCTTACGCTCGGCATTGCGCTGAGCATCGCTGCCCGGCTGGGCGACCGTCATCGCCAGATCGCATCCATGGTCGCAGGCGTAGCAGTTACGCTTGTGAAGGAGCGCTGCTTGCAACCCACGACGCCGCAGCTCCGGAACCGTGCCCGAGCCGCCGAACAAAGCAACGCCATCATGAATGCACAGCACACCAGCAGCGCCAGTTAAGAAAATCGCGAAGTTCGGGAGGTTCGTGCGACCAGCCCCTTGCACCTACTTCACTCCACACACTCAGAGTCGCCGCTTCCTATCCCACGTGCTGTACAGGCTATAATTGCGGCCACGCATGGCTCTAATCTCTGGCACGAAACTTGGCCCCTACGAAATTCAGTCCCCACTCGGCGCCGGCGGCATGGGCG
>PMHI01000574.1 GCA_003156615.1 Acidobacteriaceae bacterium
GACTTTCTGAACTGGATGGTTAGCGACGGGCAGAAGATGACGACCGCCCTCAGCTATTCGCCGTTGCCCGACAACGTCACTCAGAAGGTAAAGGAAGCCATCAAACAGGTTCACTAGCTGCAAGCTTAGCTATAGCTAGAGAGTTCCCCTGCAAAGCCGGACAACCCGAGCGAAATTGGTGCGGGGCGCCGTCAGTACGCTATCGCACACAGATTACGCGGCATCGACCGCGCGTTAGCCGCTTCGGCATCCGCCGCCCAGATGTTCTATACTGGCGTTCGGGGCAAGGCTCTCTTCCGCGTTAGTAAGCCTGAATCTTGAGATGCAGCTTTAAGTCATGGCTCGTATTTCGCTCGAAAATCCACAGTACTATCTCAACCGCGATACGTCCTGGCTCGCGTTCAACGGTCGTGTGCTCGAAGAGGCCGAGGATGAAGGCAACCCGCTTCTGGAGCGTCTGAAGTTCTTGGCGATCTCCGCCAGCAATCTGGATGAGTTTTTCGAAATTCGCGTGGCCGCCATGATGCAGCAGATCGAGGACGGCTACAACGAGGCCGGTCCCGATGGCTTGACCCTGGGCGAGAAACGCGACGTTCTGGCCCGTCTCACTCACAAGTTCGTGGATGAACAGTATGAGTGCTGGAACGCGTTGCATCCGGCTCTGGCCGAGCATGGAATTCGGGTACTGGGCCTGCACGAGTTGCACGCCGATGCTCGACGCTTCGTCGACGAATACTGCGAGAAAGAATTGGATCCTCTGCTGACTCCGGTGACGGTCGATCCCACCCATCCCTTTCCTCGAGTCATCAACAAGGCACTCTGCCTCGGATTTCTGTTGCGCCGCCGTCGCCGCTCCGCGCTCACCTACACCGGCGTGGTGTCTGTCCCTCGTGCGCTGCCACGTCTCGTGCGTCTGCCGTCAGACACCACGACGGATTTCATTTTCCTCGCCGATCTGGTCGCACATCACGCGCAGAATATGTATCACGGCTACGACATCGTTTCCTCGGCGCCTTTCCGCGTCACCCGCAACAGCAATCTTTATCTGCAGGAGGAAGAGGCGCGTAACCTTCTCGAAAGCGTGCGTGCGGAGTTGCACAACCGTCGCAAAGGCGATGCCGTACGTATGGAAATCGAGGCCGACGCCGATCCCGAGATCATCGACCGCCTGCGCACCGTNNTGTTTAACGTTTACGAGCAGACCCCACGCCCTGATCTCAAGTACCGCCCCTTTGTGCCCCGTGAGCTGCGCCTTACCGCCAAGTCTCAAAATCTATTCGAGGAACTGCGGCGGCATGACGTTTTGCTGCATCATCCCTACGATTCCTACGATGCGGTGGTATCGTTCATCGAGTCGGCGGCGGAAGATGAGCACGTACTTTCGATCAAGCAGACGCTCTACCGCACCAGCGAGCACTCTGCCATCGTTCCTTCGCTCATGGATGCGGCTTCGCGGAAAGAAGTCACGGCAGTGGTCGAGTTGAAGGCGCGTTTCGACGAAGCCTCCAATATCCGCTGGGCGCGCGACATGGAAGATGCCGGCGTGCAGGTGTTTCACGGGCTGGTCGGGCTGAAGACGCATTGCAAACTTTCGCTGCTGGTGCGCCGTGATCCCGATGGCGTGCGCAGCTACGCGCATATTGGAACCGGCAACTATAACGCCACCACGGCGCGCATTTATACCGACCTCAGCCTGTTCACGGCGAATCCGGAGATTACCCGCGCCGTGCATGACGTCTTCAGTTTCCTCACCGCTTATGCCGAGAACCCTAGCTATGACCCGCTTCTGGTGGCCCCGCTTGATCTGGCGGAGAAAGTGATTGCATTGATCGATCGCGAGGCCGACCACGCGCGTCAGGGCCGCGCCGGACGCATCATCGCCAAGATGAACGCCCTGCTCGACAAGAACATGGTTCAGGCCTTGTATCGCGCTTCTCAGGCTGGGGTGGAGATCGATCTCATCGTCCGGGGCATTTGCGCCTTGCGTCCGGGAGTGCGCGGCCTCAGCGACCGCATCCGGGTGCGCAGTATTGTAGGGCGCTTCCTCGAGCACAGCCGGATTTACTACTTCGGCAATGGCGGCGAGGAAGAAATCTACATCGGCAGCGCCGACTGGATGCCGCGCAATCTCTACGAGCGTGTCGAAGTGCTGGTGCCCGTGCGCGACGAATTCCTGCGCGAGCGCGTGCGCCGCGAAATTCTCGACGCCTACCTGGCAGATAACCGCAAGGCTCGCATCCTGCTTCGCGATGCCACCTACATTCGGGCCTGGCAGCCCCTGCACGGCAAGCGAAATCGCAGGCCGCCTTCGGGCGCAGCCGCCTTCAGCGCACAGGATTTTCTGATTAGCGTGGCCGAAGGCAAGCAGCAGGCGGATTTTGCTGTACCACAGCTCCTCCCGGCATGGAAGCGCAAAGCTCCCGCTGGGAGAGTACGATAATTCCCGATGATTATTTATTTTCTGCGTCACGCCAGCGCTGGTGAACCCTTCGTAAGCGCGAAGAAAGACGAAAAACGCGCGCTCGACAAGGATGGCATCGAGCAGTGCGGCTATGTCGGCCGCGCCCTGGCCGCGATTGAGGCGCAGGTGGACGTCATTGTTTCCAGTCCGCTCAAGCGCGCCACCCAGACCGCTTCCCTGGTGGGCAACGAAATGGGTTACGAAGGTAAGCTGCAGATCGAGGCCGCGCTGCGTCCCGGCGCCACCGTTGCCGACTTCCGCCGGCTGCTCGAAAAGTACGCGCGTCAGGAATCGATCATGGTCGTGGGACACAATCCTAACCTCAGCCAGTTTTTGGGCGCGCTGATCAGCGAATCTGGCTGTGAAGCTTCCATAGAGTTGAAGAAAGGAGCTGTGGCCCGGGTCGACATGCGCCGCAGCTCGGGCACGCTGCTCTGGTGTTTGACGCCGAAAGCCCTGCGCAGTCTCTACACCGCGGCGGTCGAGAGTTCGCGTCCGAAGACTTCGCGGAAATAGGCGCTGTCCTTCTCGATCGCCCACAGTTCCAGGTCTACTCCCATGCGCCGGCGGGGCACCAGCGTGAGTCGTATCTCAGCCGCGTGCTGGCTGACCCGCACCTTCTGCACGGCGCGGCTCCGGCCCAGGTTCAGAGCACGCGCCAGCCGCAGCAACAGAATCGCTTTCTGCACTCCGGGACGGTCCGCGGGATCAAGCGCCTTCATGGGCGCTTCTTCCGTGGAGGGCCGCGATTTTCCCAGATGCCGTGCAATGGCCGCGATAATGCGCCGCTGCGGCGGCGTGTAGCCGAGGATCTCCGAGTTGGCAATGATGTAATACGTGTGCCGGTGATGGCCGTTGCGGTTGACGTAGTCTCCCACCTCGTAAAGCATGGCGGCTGCCGACAGCCATTCGCGGAATTCCGGCGCCAGCCCGTGCACCGAGCGCAGCGCCGAGAACAGGAACATGGCGGACTTACGCACATCGAGCGCGTGCTTCATGTCCACCTGATAGTGAGCCACGGCCCGCGTGATCGATTCCCAGCGTTCCGATTCAATGTGTTTTCCCGAGCGCGTGCTGCGGTCGTGTTCCGCCGCCATTTGCGCCAGCAGACCATCGCGCAAACCCAGTGCGGAATAGCGAAACCCCTTGAGATGGCAGCGATCGAGCAGTTCGTGGTAAACGATCGCTCCGGCAATAATGATTTCCGCCCGTCGCGGACCGATGCCCTGAATCTGGCGCCGCTCCTCCACCGGCAGGCGCGCCAGTCGCTTGGCGATTCGCGTCATCTCCGCGCGGGAGACGACCATCCGCTGCCGGCTCCCGTTCTTGCGCAGATGGCTGGCTGCAGCCGCCAACGCAGCGGCAGTTCCAGACGTGGCAATCACATTCTTGACTTTTGCGGCAACCACGCGCGAGGCGATGCGGTTCACTTCGCGCGCAACGAACCCTTGCAGCTGTTTGAGTTCGCCCTTGCGCGGCGGATCGTGGCTGAGAAATTCATCCGTGAGCCGGACCGCACCCAGCGGCAAACTCACCATGTCGCGGATATGACCCCGCCCGGAGACGGTCAGTTCGCAACTTCCGCCTCCCAGATCCAGCATTAACGCGGGCGCACTGTCTACGCGGAGATTGGAGACAAGACCCAGATGAATCAGGCGCGCCTCTTCCAAGCCGGAAATAATCTCAACCTTCCATCCGGTCGCGGAACGCACCCACTCCAGAAAGGCTTGCGAATTACGGGCGTCCCGCAGAGCGCTGGTCGCGACGACTCGGACTGGGTCGGTGACCACCTGCTGGGTGGCGCGGTGAAAGCGCCGTAAGACCTTGACCGTTTCGGCCATCGACTCCGGCGTGAGAAAGCCGGAACGAAACACGCCTTCACCGAGGCGGGTCACCTCGCGATCTTCGTGAATGGAGCGAAGGCGGCCACGCGTGAGGCGTGCGATCTTCAGCCGGACAGAGTTGGAACCGATATCAACCGCGGCAAAGGTCGGCATGAGGCAAGGCCAACAGTTTACATGCCAAATGTCGCGCGGTCATCCGTTGGAGTGCCAGGTCGGACTGGAGGTGCGATGTGCTCCGCGCGAAACGGCGCCGGGCCTTCAGGCAGCGGAGGTCGAAGGCCGGCTCTTCGAACTAGCCACACGAGTCGGGATTTGGGCGGTGGCGGTGGGCTTGGCGGGGCCGCCTGCCCCACGCATTTGCGAAAGCACCGCAACCGCATGGCGAAACTTCGCTCCGGTTACGTTGTGCAGTTCCGCCACCACCGGCGACTCGCGCACGTCGCCGAGATGCTCGCCGGCCGTTTCCGTCAGAGTGAGCCAGTCATGCCAATCGCCCAACACGTCTTGCAAGCGCTTGAGGCCGGCGATGAAGTGCCCGGTTTCAGCCGACGGATCGGCGAATTCGGCCGCGTAGCGCGCTCGCTTGCTCAGGATGCGATATTGGTGCAGCAGCCCTTCGGTGACCGGCGCGTCCCCGTGGTGAATCCGTTCCAGCATCCCTTTGGCGACTGCCCAAGGGTCCCGGCTCGCTTCCGGGTTAAAGCTCTTGCCGGCGCGTTTCAGCCGCTTCCGAATCTCGCGGACGGTGTCTCCCTCGACGGCTTTCCGCAGTTTCTTTTCCTGCTGGCGGCGGAGTTCGATCAGATGATTCACCAGTTGCGTCTTTCGCCGCGGCTGGCGCGGCATTTTCAGAGTGCGTAAAGCCGTCAACTGCACGTCGAGATCGCGCACTTTGCCGGCGCGCTTGCGGATTCGGCCCAGCAGCTTCAGCAGCTTCCTTTGGTTACGGTCCAGCTTCGGAGAAAGCTCGCCCAGTAGGATCTGAAAGCGGCGCGTGGCCGTGCGGAAGCGATGGACGTTCTCTGCCCGAGGTTTCGAGGAAAGCTTGACCAAGTCCTGCTCAAGCTTCTGAAAAACCACGCGGCTGCGCTTTGGCGCGATCGACATAAAAGATTGACCAGACCGAAAGGAGAATCGAACCGGGAGATGAAAATACAGCCTTACCGCGGAAAAGGCAACCCTGAAAAGCTTTGCCATTTTAACATCCTGTTAACAGGATTCTGCTAGGGTGAACATGAATGGCCTTGCCTGCCCCACGCCGGCCTGATATGCCTGGTCCGCAACCTGTTGAAGCGACGAAGGTTAGTGAAGCCCCTCCAGCCGGTGGGCAGGCCGCACCGTTGCTCCCTGGGACCAGTGGCGAAATCGGCGACCAGCTCTTCAAATTCGCTATGTTCCTGTGCGGCCTAGCCGTGCTGGCCATGCTGGGGCTGATTGTCTACGAACTGGTGCTGGGCTCCGGATCCTCCTGGCGCGCCTTTGGATTTAAGTTCTTCGCCGGGCGCGATTGGGATCCGGTGAACGAACAATTCGGCGCCCTACCCTTCATTTANNGTCGCCGTGTTCACCACTGAAATGTGCCCTACCATGTTGCGCGGGCCGCTTTCGTTTTTCGTGGAATTGCTGGCGGCGATACCGAGCGTGGTCTACGGACTGTGGGCAATCTTCGTGCTGATCCCGCTCCTCAGCAACTACGTTGAACCTTTTCTGACCCGGACCTTAGGCTGGACCGGATTGTTTGTCGGTCCGCCCTATGGGATCAGCATGTTGGCAGCAGGGATCATCCTGGCGATCATGATCATCCCAATCATTTCTTCGATCACTCGCGAAGTGCTGATGGTGGTGCCCCAGCATCAGCGCGAGGCCGCACTCGCGCTCGGCGCCACGCGCTGGGAAATGATTCGCGTCGGGGTGCTGCGCAATGCCCGCGCCGGCATCATGGGAGGCATTATCCTGGGCCTGGGCCGCGCCCTGGGAGAGACCATGGCCGTAACCATGGTGATCGGAAATCGCCCAGAGATTGCCAAGTCGTTGTTTGCGCCGGGATACACCATGGCCAGCGTGCTGGCCAATGAATTCAGCGAAGCCACCGGCAACGTTTACCTCTCGGCTCTCATCGAAATCGGTCTCGCTCTGTTCCTGGTCACGATCGTGGTGAACGCCCTGGCGCGATTGCTGGTCTGGACAGTCACCCGTGGCCAGTCTGTGAGTGCTCGTGCCTAAAACTGACAAAGCTTCCGTGCTCCACACCGTCCCGCCCATCGCTCTGCGGCGCCGGATCACCGACCACATCATGACCGGCGTGGCCGTGCTTACCGTCATCCTGGTGTTGGTGCCGCTGTTCGCGATATTCGCCTATCTTGTCTACCGCGGTGTCGGGTCGATCAACTGGGCCTTCCTCACCCAAACGCCGAAACCGGTGGGCGAAGCGGGCGGCGGAATGGCCAATGCGATCGTCGGTTCCGCCTTCATCCTCGCCCTGGCCAGCATTCTGGGTGTTCCGGTGGGAGTGGGCGCCGGCATTTACCTCGCGGAGTTCGGCCGCAACCGCTTCGGCGATGTCATTCGCTTCACGGCAGATGTGCTGAATGGCGTGCCTTCCATCGTGGTCGGTATCGTCGCCTACGCCATCGTCGTTCTCTCCCAGAAACACTTCTCCGCCTTGGCCGGTGGCGTGGCGTTAGCGATCATGATGATTCCCACCATTTCGCGCACCACCGAAGAGATGCTTCTGCTGGTGCCGCAGGCTTTGCGCGAAGCCGCGTATGGGCTGGGCATTCCGCGTTGGCGTACCACTCTCTCCATCACCTTGCGCACCGCAACCTCCGGCGTGATTACCGGAATCATGCTGGCCTTTGCCCGGGTTGCAGGCGAGACCGCGCCATTGCTGTTCACCGCATTCGGCAATCAGTTCTGGAACCTGCGGGTCAACCAGCCGACGGCCGCGCTGCCGCTGCAGATCTTCACCTACGCCATTTCTCCTTACGACGAATGGCATCGGCAGGCGTGGGCAGGGGCACTCGTGCTCATCATTCTCATCGTCACAGCGGTCGCGGCGGTGCGCTTCGCCGTGCGCCGTGGTACCTTCGGAGCGGCATAGTCTATGGGCGTTGGAATCCAGGTCGAAGACCTAAATGCCTGGTATGGCAAGACCCAGGCGCTGTATGACGTGCGGTTGACGGTGGCGGCCAACCACGCCACCGCGCTCATTGGGCCCTCGGGCTGCGGCAAGTCCACATTCATCCGCTGCCTGAACCGCATGCATGAGACCATCCCCGACGCCCGAGTGACGGGGAGTGTCCGCATCGGGGATATCAACGCCTATAACGGTACTTCGGCCACCCAGCTTCGCCGGCGGGTGGGCATGGTGTTTCAAAAAGCGAATCCATTCCCCACCATGTCGATCTACGACAACGTCGCCTCTGGACTGAAGCTGAACGGTTTTCACGACCGGCGCANNGCCAGCCTCTCCGGCGGTCAGCAGCAACGGCTGTGCATCGCCCGCGCCCTGGCGGTCGAGCCTGAGGTCTTGCTCATGGACGAGCCCTGTTCGGCCCTCGATCCTATTTCGACCAGTAAGATTGAGGAGTTGATCTTTCAGCTCAAAGAACGGTATACGATCGTTATCGTGACTCACAACATGCAGCAGGCGGCGCGCGTCGCCGAATTTACTGGATTCTTCCTGCTGGGCAAGATGATTGAGTTTGGCAAGACGGAAAAAATCTTCACCAAACCGTCGAACAAAAAGACGGAAGACTACATTACCGGCAGATTTGGATAAGGCAGATTTAAATTAAGAAAGGTTGCGGATAATGCGCACGCGTTTTCAGCAGGGGCTCGACGATCTACGCCAGAAGTTGCTCCGCATGGGTGGGCTGGCGGAGCAGGCGGTGGATCGCGCTCGTCAGGCCTACATCGATCGCGATCTCGCCCGCTGCCAGATGGTTCTCGAAGGCGAAAGCCTCATCAACACGGCAGAACGCGAGATCGACGAGGCCGCCTTCGATTTGCTGGCCATGCAGCAGCCCATGGCCGTCGATCTGCGCTTTATTCTCGCGGTAACCAAAATCAATTCTGACCTGGAGCGCGTCGGCGACCAGGCCGTCAACATCGCCGAGCGTGTCATGGATATGGTCGAGCTTCCCGCGGCTGATCTGCCCGTTGATATCGCCCGCATGGGCGCGGCCGTCAGCGCCATGGTCCGCCGCTCTCTCGAATCATTCATTGAAGGCAAGGCCGAACTCGCCCAGGCAGTGCTCGAAATGGATAACGTCGTCGATCGCATGAAGGACGACGCCTTCATTCAACTGGTGAAGACGATGAACCACCGCCCCGAGGTCGTGCGGCAGGCTCTCGATGCGCTGCTCGTGGCGCGCAATCTCGAGCGCGTCGCCGATCACGCCACCAATATCGCCGAAGATGTCATCTTCTGGGTGCAGGGCGCCGACGTCCGCCACAACGTGGGCGTGGAGGAGCATCCCGAGCACTCGCCCAGCCACGAAGGCTCGCCGCGCGCCTCGGGAGTGTGAGGGAGCATGTAGCGCTGCCGTCCCGGCGACCGCCGTGGGGCGTCCCCGCCCTCGCCCCCTCGAGCGAGATACATCGGCTCCCATTTTGACCGCAGGTTCCCGGCTGGATTAGGCTCATCTCTCCCGATCCTTCTGCTGTCGCAGATTAAATCTCGCGGAGGCCCCGTGACTCGATCTTCCCGCATCGTTGTCCTGTTTGCCATTGTCGCCGCGCGCATCGTCCTTCCTGCGCAGGATCGCCAGCCCGACGCCACATCGATCCCACTGCCCACCAGCAAGACATTGACGATTCCCACGCCCGGCCGCCTCGCGAGCACCAATAGCTTTCCCGCTACCATCGCGATCAGCCCCGATGGCCGTTACGCCGCGCTTTTGAACGACGGCTATGGCACCCAGGAGACCATGGCCGCTCAATCGATTGCGGTCCTCGATCTGAAGACCAATCAGCTTACCGATTATCCCGACAAGCGTTTCGGCCAAGATGTGCACCAGAGCTACTTCCTCGGCCTGGTTTTCGGCTCCGACGGAAAGCATCTTTACGCGTCGGTTGGTTCTATCACGGATGCCACAGGAGAGAAGCCGGGAGATACCGGCAACGGAATCGCAGTCTACAGCTTCAGCAACGGCAAGGTCGCGCCAACGCATTTCATGTCCATTGGCCCGCAGGCGCTCGCTGCCGGAAAGAAGGTAGCGATCGCCCTGCGCAAGACGCCGCCCGGGACTGCGATTTCCTATCCTGCCGGATTGGCTTTGGTCTCAGGCGGACGAAGCCACGACCGTCTCCTCGTGGCCGACAATCTCTCCGACAACGTCGTGCTGCTCGATGTCACGAGCGGCAAAGCGCTCCAGCGCTTCGACCTCAGCACAGCCGATCTGGTTCCATCTTCCTACCCCTACACGGTCGTGGCGACGCGCGATGGCCGCCGCGCCTGGTCGAGCCTGTGGAATGCGTCCCGCATTGCCGAACTGGATCTGACTAGCGGCAAAGTCGTCCGCTGGATCAAGTTGCAAGAACCTGACGATCCCATTGCCCCGGGCTCGCATCCCACGGCAATGCTATTGAGTCCGGACGAGAACTCGCTCTATGTGGCGCTGGCGAATGCGGACGCGGTAGCGGTGGTTTCAACCCGGAGCGCCCAGATGGTCGCGCTGCTACGCACCACGGTTCGCAATCAAGAGTTTGCTGGGACCTATCCCGACGCCTTGGCGCAGTCAGCTGACGGGAAGCGGCTGTTCGTGGCCGATGCCTCCACCAATGCGGTCGCGGTCTTTGATATCTCGAAGTTGAATGAGACCGGTCCGCTCGGCAGTGATGTGCCCGCTCTCGGCTTCATCCCCACCGACTGGTATCCCAGCGCCCTCGCCGTTCAAGGCGACGACCTGCTCATCGCGACCGCCAAGGGCCGGGGCGCGGGTCCGAATAAAGGCATGGGCCGGACCGCATCTGAGGTCAGACACCACGATCATCCTTACATTCCAACACTGCTGCGCGGGTCAATCGCACGGCTGAATATTCCATCCACTCTCCCCAAGCTCGAAGAACTCACCCGCGTCGTCGAGCACGACAACTTGCTGCACGGCAATGCAGGCGCGATCCAGTTCGCCGACGGCAAGAATCCGATCAAGCATGTGATCTACGTGATCAAAGAGAACCGCACTTATGACCAAGTGCTGGGCGACTTGAAGGTGGGCGACGGCGACCCTGCGCTCACCATGTACGGCGCCGACATCACCCCCAACGAGCATAAGCTCGCCCAGCAATTTGGCGTGCTCGACAATTTCTACGACAGCGGAGAAGTTTCCGGCGACGGACATCTATGGTCCACCGCCGCCATCACCAGCGATTACAACGAAAAGACCTGGCAGATCGCCTACCGCAGCCAGGAGCGAACCTATGACTTCCAGGGTACGGTTGCCGATGAATTTCCCCTCGATCATAACCAACCCGATATTGACGATCCCTCCACTGGTTTTCTTTGGGACAACGTCGCTCGCCACGGACTGTCGTACCGCGATTACGGAGAGTTCGTGAATGCCGAATGGTGCAACAAGCCCCGCAAGGCCGCGAGCCCCAAGCAGGGCACTCCTTCGGCGCAGCAATCGCCTTGCCCGCGCACGGAACTTCACCAGGGTGATGCGCTCCCGCCGAATGTGGGCGATCCACATGCCGGGCCAAGTCCGTTTCCCTGGACGGTGCCTTTGTTCAAGACGGTCAAGCCCACTAAGGCGGTGTTGCGCGATCACTTCGACCCGCTGTTCCCCGACTTCAACACGGACTATCCCGACCAGCTCCGCGCCGACGAATTTCTCAATGAATTTGCGGCTTACGCGCGTGCCCGCGCAGAAAACGAAAACGCCGAGTTCCAATTGCCGGCATTTGTCTTGCTTTATTTACCCGACGATCACACGGGAGGCACGCGGCCTGAACGCCCGCGCCCGGCGGCCTCGGTAGCCGATAACGATCTGGCGCTGGGTCGCGTAGTCGACGCCGTCTCGCACAGCCCGTACTGGGATGACACGGCCGTCTTCGTCCTCGAGGACGACGCGCAAGACGGCGGCGATCATATCGACGCGCATCGATCGATCGCTCTGGTCGTCAGCAAGTATTCGCCGGGCACGGCGGCCGAGCCCTATGTGGATCACCGCTTTTACACGACGGTGAACATGATTCACACCATGGAGATGCTGCTAGGCCTGCCCCCCATGAACCAGAACGACGCCTACGCTCCCGCGATGGGGCCGATGTTCTCAGGCGCAAGCGACCAACCCGCGTTCAAAGCAGACTATCGCAACCTCAAGAACGGCCTCATCTATGAGACCAACAAGCGCGATGCCCGAGGCGCAAGTGAATCAGCAAAGATGGATTTCTCCCGTCCCGACGCGGCGGGAGCAGCCAGGCTGAATGAAGTTCTCTGGCGTGATCAGAAGGGCGACGCGCCTTTGCCCGCGCCCAAGCACACGGTGTTTCCGGCGGGAGACGATTAGAACCGGGCTGGCTTTTGCTTTCCGGTGTGAGCGGTGATCTCAGCGTGACAGCCAGGCGCTTATCCATGTGAGCCAAGGACATATCTGCACGCTCTACCACGTTGGGCTGATAAATTCGTCGGTTAGACGGCCTTTCATGCCGAGTTGGGGCTCATAAACCTCGTCCTTATCAAGTCTCAGCCAGCCTATTCCGTGTCCGGGGTCGGAGAACAGATATTCATCCACTCGTGGATCGTCAGTCGGGAAACGCTTCGGTCGACGTGGTTGTTGGTGGGCGCGTTGGTGGCCGCACGCCACGACGAAATGACGGCCGACATTCGGAAACGCAACAGCAACTATAAGCGGCCGGGCGATTGAGGTAAGACCCAGCACTGGCATGATGGAAGGCCCTTTGTGGAGCGCAGTGTCTTTGTATCCGTAGCTTAGTTTTAGCATCTTCTCCATGTTCATGAGAGTCGAGCCGAGATATTGGAGGGAAGGTTCGCGGCGTGTGGGCCAGCCTAAGCTAGCTGCTTCATCCTCGCTTACATTGGATCGAGCTTCCTCCATGCTAGCTTTCAACAGTCCCATGGCCGCTCCCAATCCTTCTGGCATGTGCTCAGCCTGAATAACATCCACCGGACTTGGGCGGTAGCCTCCAGGATATTTCTGCGATTCAGCCCGCAGCATCTCTGGCGTTATCATCAGCATGATCGTGCTGGAGCAAACGCAGTACAAGTCCGACGCAACAGCAGCCGCACTCTGCATTCTTCTCTTGCTGGATCCCGGGCACTTTGTAAATGCCTATGTATTTCGACTGGAACCCCTTCCCGGAGACTTTCTTGAGATAAGACAAATCGACCTCCACCTTACGAGACTCAATCCGGAATTTTCACCTTGGATCTCGGGCCCGCCCGAATCTACGCCGAGTGGCATAATAGCCTCCAACCGCACTCTCAAACAAAAGTTTTGGCAGTGGGTCAGTGTGATTTCCACAGATAGTTATTTCGGCGTGACGCCTCCGGTGATACGTCGAATGCTCACGCTGCTTGGGCTTTTTCCGAGCCATCCAACATCTGCCCAAGCGCCGGGCGGGAGAAATGTGAGTAAGTCTGGGAATACCACAGCAGCAACCGTACCAGCGGAGTAATTCGTTCCTCGAAACCGCGTATTCTGATAGACGAAGATGCCGCGATGCCTCAAGTGCAGTCCGTACATGATGGTGACTGCGCCTACAGCGAGACGTGAGAGGCAGGCTATTATCCATCTCGTTGTGTCGTACCGGCCTTAACTTGCACGTTCTCCCAGTGCTTTCAGGATAAGCCCCTGGTCAATCCGCTTTGTGGCGTGCGCGCGCGAAACGCAAACGTGCCGACCCGGCCAGCGGCTAGCGCCTCCGCGCGCCTCGGCTTTACACTAAAGCTGTGAAGATTGCGCTCGGGCAAATCAACCCCACGGTCGG
>PMHI01000126.1 GCA_003156615.1 Acidobacteriaceae bacterium
CATTATCAAAAAGTTTCAACAGCCTGCCTGGGAGCCTTTCGAGAACTCAACCCAGCTTTTTGCCTTCCCCGGCGGCTTCGTAGGCATACCCCAGCCAATCTAAAGCGTCTCGCCAACCGGTGCTGGTGGTGCGTTCAAAACGAAACCAGCGCGCCTTCTCGATCTCCGTCCGCAGCAACGCGGGGATCATGCTGCAACTGTGTGAGAATTCGCCATCGCGGAGATTCCAATTTGAAAGCAAGGGAGTTCGGCGTCTCCAGGGCGCGAGTGCGCTGCAGGAGCGCGAAGATCTTGTTCCGTCGGTAGAGCGCAGTCAAACCCAAAAACGCGCGTGCAGTGACTTGCGGCAAGCCAGCCACTTCTGTCCTCAGCGTGGGCTGACCAAGCCTTCATCTCCTCGGAAACCTTAGGCAGCTTCGGGCGAGGCCACTTCAAATTCGTTGCAGCGGACGATCTCACGTGACGGCTCCGCTTAGTTCCTTACATCCGCCAGCAGTCGCTCGATCTCGTCCCTCACCGCGCCCGTGAGCGGCAGCAGCGGCTGGCGCGCCGGACCGCCGAAGTAGCCATTGAAATCCATGCCGTACTTCACGCCGGGAATTCCCAACTCACCCATGCGCTGTGCAGCGATGGCAATGCGCTCCTGCTTCAGCCGCGCCAACTCGGCGTCGCCCTCTTTCCATGCCGCGTAAATCTCATAACAAGAGGTCGGGGCGAGACAGGCGAACGCAAGAATGCCCCCGACCGCTCCGGCATCGAGCGACGGATGCAACTTCTGCGCCGCCCCCACCAGAACCTGGAATCCGGCTTCCTTCTGCCGGGTTTTCATCTTGCCGACAATCGTCACCGCGGCCGAAGACGGCATCCCCGCGACCGAGCCCGCCAATGCTCCTACTTGTACCAGTTCCCCGCCGTCTCCCCTCGATCCGGCAGTCGCGGCCGTGAGCATGCGCGGCGTCACCGCCTCAAACGTTTCGGTTACTGTGACGCTGCGCTGGATGTGTCGCGTGCCTTCCACCATCTTGCGCACCTTCTCCACGTTGCCGCTCGATTCTTTGATCCCCATCAGGTTCGGGTGCTCCGCCAGTTCGATCACCATTTCGGCGGGAATGTCGTAGCCCGTAGCCTGCGGAAAGTTGTAAATGATCACTGGCAGCGGCGAGCGGTCGGCGACGGTGCGGTAAAACGCCAATAGGTTGGCGGGTTGCATCTGCGTCTTGTAGTAATGCGGCGTGCGCACCATGGCGGCGTCGTAGCCGATTTCGGCGGCGTATTCGGTGAGCCGCAGCGTCTCGATGGCCGACTCGATCCCGGTGCCAGCGATCAGCACCTTATTCGGCGCAACTGCTTCGCGCGCCGACTTCAGTACATCGCGTCGCTCCTGATCGGAAAGCAGGATAGCCTCACCGGTCGAACCAAGCACAACGATGCCCGCGCAAGGCGTGCGCGAATAGCGCTCAACGTTGCTCTCGAGCTTCTTAAAATACACATTGCCGTCGGGATAGAACGGCGTTGTGATGGGAGGAAGGATACCGTGAACCAGCATGGCGAGTTCAGCGTATCACTTTTTTGGGGGGTCCACAGCGAGATGGCTTCCCGCGTGTTCCGGCCGTGGACGTCAGCGTCTGACGACTCTCTCCGCGTGCAACTGCTGCAGGGCCCGTATGTTTACCTCGCCGCGCTGCAGGGCGGCAATCCCTTCCGCGGCTGCGCGCGCCGCCGAAAGCGTCGTAATCGTGGGAATGCGCGCCGTCACAGCAGCGCGTCGGATGGCCCTCTCGTCAAACCACGGCTCAAGCCCCGTGGGAGTGTTCACGATGAGATGGATTCGCTGGCCCTTGATGAAATCCACCACGTTCGGGCGGCCTTCTTTTACTTTGTAGACGCGATCGACTTTCATGCCCGCCGCTTCGATCACGTCGCCCGTGCCGGAGGTGGCCACCAGTTTGAACCCCATATCCACAAACTTGCGCGCCACATCGGCGACGTGGCGTTTGTCGTGGTCCGTCACACTGATGAACACCGTCCCCTGCGTCGGCAACTTCTGCCCGGCGGCCAGCTGAGCCTTGGCGAATGCCTCGCCGAAGCTGTCGCCCACGCCCATCACTTCGCCGGTGGATTTCATCTCCGGACCCAGCACGGTGTCGACGCCGGGAAACTTGTTCCACGGGAATACCGGCGATTTTACGTAGTAGCAGCTTCCGGTATCGAGATCGGCGTGCCGGTCGATGTTCTCGGGCAGAAATTCGCGCAGCTTGCGCCCGGTCATCAGCCGCGCCGCAATCTTCGCCATCGGAACCCCCGTGGCTTTGGAAACGTAAGGCACGGTGCGCGAAGCCCGCGGGTTTACTTCGAGCACATAGATTTTTCCGCCCTCCGCGCCGTTCCCCCGTGGGATGGCAAACTGAATATTCATCAGCCCAACCACCTTCAGCGCCCGCGCCAGTTTGAAAGTGTAGTCGCGCATGCAGTCCATCAGCGGCTGCGGAATATCCACCGCCGGCAGCACGCAGGAGGAATCGCCGGAGTGAATGCCAGCCTCCTCAATGTGCTGCATGATTCCGCCGATCACCACATCTTCGCCATCGGAGAGCGCATCCACATCCACTTCAATCGCATCTTCGAGAAAGTGATCGATCAGCACCGGACGATCATGCGAGTACTCGACCGCCTCCTTCATATACCGCACTACGGACTCTTCGTCGTAGGCGATTACCATGGCGCGCCCACCCAGCACGTAGGAAGGCCGCACCACCACTGGATATCCAACCCGCTTTGCCCCCGCGATTGCTTCTTCCAGCGAGGTCGCCATCACGCCCGCGGCCTGCGGAATGTTCAGTTCTTCCAGCAGCTTGTTAAAGTGCTTGCGATCCTCGGCCAGATCGATGGACTCCGGAGATGTGCCGATGATGTTCACGCCGGCGGTCTTGAGCGGCAGAGCCAAGTTCAACGGCGTTTGTCCGCCAAACTGTACGATCACGCCCACCGGCACGCCCTTCGAGGTCTCGTGCTGGTAAATCGCCCAAACGTCTTCAAACGTGAGTGGCTCAAAGTACAACCGGTCGCTGGTGTCGTAATCGGTCGAGACGGTTTCAGGATTGCAGTTGATCATGATCGTCTCGTAACCATCTTCGCGCAGCGCAAACGAAGCGTGACAGCAGCAGTAGTCGAACTCAATTCCCTGCCCGATGCGGTTGGGCCCGCTGCCCAGAATAATTACTTTCTTCTTGTCGGTCGGCGTGGCTTCATCTTCGTCCTCGTAAGTCGAATAAAGATATGGCGTGAAACTCTCGAACTCCGCTGCGCACGTGTCCACGCGTTTATACACGGGCAACACCCCATGTTTTTTGCGGAGATGCCGCACCTTCTCTTGTCCCTCGAGCCGCCACACGCTGGCTAAACGACCGTCTGAAAATCCCATGCGCTTGGCCTGGCGCAGCACCTCGGTCGGAATCGACTCCATGGGGTGCTTCTCAAGCTCCAGCTGCAGGTCGTTAATTTCCTTGAGCTGATAGAGGAACCACGGATCGATCGAAGTCATCTTTGCGATCTGCTTTACCGTGTGTCCCTGCCGCAGCGCGTACTGCACATACGCCAGCCGCTCGGGATGCGGTGTCACCAGCCGCTGCGTCAGAATTTTCGGCTCGATCTTTTCGCCACCCACACGCTTGCCAGTATCGAGCGAGCGAATACTCTTCATCAGCGCTTCCTTGAAGGTGCGTCCGATCGCCATCACTTCGCCCACCGACTTCATCTGCGGCCCCAGCGTATCGTCGGCGCCGGGGAATTTCTCGAACTGCCACTTCGGAATCTTCACGACCACATAATCGAGCGTTGGCTCGAAACACGCCGGGGTCTTGCGTGTGATGTCATTGGGGATCTCGTCCAGCGTGTATCCCACCGCCAGTTTCGCAGCGATCTTTGCAATCGGAAAGCCCGTGGCTTTCGACGCCAGTGCCGACGAGCGCGAGACGCGNNGGGTTCATCTCGATCACGACCATCCGCCCCGTCTCGGGATTCACGCCGAATTGAATGTTCGAACCGCCGGTATCGACGCCAATTTCGCGAATCACCGCAATCGACGCGTCGCGCATGGCCTGGTACTCGCGGTCGGTGAGAGTCTGTGCCGGCGCCACCGTAATCGAATCCCCCGTGTGCACGCCCATAGGATCGAAGTTCTCGATCGAACAAATAATGATGACGTTATCCTTGGTGTCGCGCATCACCTCGAGTTCGAATTCTTTCCATCCCAGCACCGACTCTTCAATCAGAGCCTCATGCACCGGTGAAAAATCAAGTCCTCGTCCGAGTACCTCGACCATCTCCTCGCGGTTGTAGGCGATGCCGCCGCCGCTCCCCCCCAGCGTGAACGACGGACGCACGATCACCGGGAAACCGATCTTGCCGGCAAACTCCACTCCATCCTTCGTGTTGTTCACCAGCGCCGACTTGGGCACGTCGAGCCCGATCTTCTGCATGGCGTCCTTGAAAAACAGGCGGTCCTCCGCTTTCTTAATGGCCGCCACGTTCGCGCCGATCAGGCTCACATCGTATTTTTCAAGGACGCCGCCGTCGGAAAGCTCAATCGCCAGGTTGAGCGCAGTCTGCCCGCCCACGGTGGGCAACATGGCAATACCGGCGCCCGGCGACAGTTCCCGCTCGATGCGGATAATCTCTTCCAGATAGTCGAGGGTGAGCGGTTCAATATAAGTGCGGTCGGCAATCTCCGGGTCGGTCATGATCGTCGCCGGATTGGAATTGGCCAGCACGACTCGATAGCCCTCAGCCTTGAGCGCCTTGCAAGCCTGCGTGCCGGAGTAATCAAACTCCGCCGACTGTCCGATGACGATGGGCCCGGAGCCGAGGATGAGGATTTTCGAGATGTCAGTGCGTTTAGGCATAGAATCAGTTGTCAGTTCACCAGCGGCCAGTTGGCTGCGTCTCGCACCGCGATTTTTGTCTCCATCCTATTTTTTTCATGCGTTCCCGGACGTCGCCAACGACGAACCCGTCCAGAGAACGAAAAGCATCGAAAACGCGGCCTGTTGCCGACTGCCGTTCACCCCTTCCACTCCTCCATCATCTTGGTGAACTCCTTGAACAAATAATGCGAGTCATGCGGCCCAGGCGCGGCTTCCGGGTGATACTGCACGCTGAACAACGGCAGATTCCGGTGCCGCAGTCCTTCCAACGTCGAGTCGTTCAGATCCACGTGCGTCAGTTCGACTTCGCTCTCGGGCAGCGAATCCGGATCCACCGCGAAGTTATGGTTGTGCGCCGTGATCTCAATCTTTCCTGTGGCCAACTGCTTCACCGGATGATTCCCGCCGTGGTGGCCAAACTTCAGCTTGAAAGTCTTCCCGCCGAGCGCGATGCCGACGAGCTGATGTCCCAGACAGATGCCAAAGATCGGCTGTCGTCCCATCAACCGCCGGATGCTATCGACGGCATACGTACACGGCTCGGGATCTCCCGGACCATTCGACAGAAACACTCCGTCGGGCTTCAGCGCCAGCACATCTTCCGCCAGAGTCTGCGCCGGGACCACCGTCACCTGACAGCCTTCGCCCCGTAACTTACGTAGAATGTTTTGCTTAATGCCAAAATCGTAAGCCACAACATGAAAGCGTGGTGGCTCGTCTTTAACTCCCACCTGTGCCACCGGCTCGTGCGAGCGCTCGCCCACTTCCCACACGTAGGGGCCTTTGGTACTCACCACTTTCGCTAAGTCGGTCCCGTCCATCTTCGGAATCGAGTTCGCCTTGGCCACCAGCTTTTCCGCGTCGCTCTCGATGGTCGAAACCACGCCACGCATCACCCCATGGTCGCGCAGATGCCGCACCAGTGCACGCGTGTCGATGTCAGACAGCACAGGCACCTTGAACTGCTCCAGATATTCGTCCGTCACCTGCTGCGAGCGCCAGTTCGAGCTCACTTTCGAGAACTCACGCACGATGAGCCCTTCGATCCACGGACGCGTGGCTTCGTTGTCTTCCTGGTTAGTGCCGTAGTTGCCGATCTGAGGGTTGGTCAGGACAACAATCTGTCCCGAATAGGATGGATCGGTGAAGATTTCCTGGTAGCCGGTAATGGAAGTATTAAAAACGACTTCGCCGTAGCACTCGCCTTTGGCGCCGTAGCCTTTGCCTCGGAAGACCCGACCGTCTTCCAGCGCAAGGATAGCCTGCATTCTCGCTCCGGGGTTTGGATTTTAGAGATCTTATCAGGGATTGCCCCGCCGGCCAAGCGCGGAACTCAGCTTGGGTGAAATAAATTTCCCCCGCCAAGTAATCTCGAACCGTCCCGGGGAAAATCACCGCTCAACCGCAGCTAGGATGTAGTCCGTCAGCAGCTTCTCGGTCTGCTCGTGCATGCCGTGCGCGTTGTAGTTTGTACTGGTGATGATGACCGTCAAATCCAGCTCCGGGAACGCCAGCACTTTATTCCCTCCGTTACCGCTCATGAAGAATGCCCGGTAGCTCTTGCCTCCAGATTTGAACGACTTCAGCCACCAGAGATAGCCGTACTCAGTATCGTCGTCGATGCGCGCGTGCGGCTCGGTCGACGCTCGCACCCATGCTTGGTCAACAATGCGCTTTCCCTGCCAACTCCCGCCGTTCAGATAAAGCTGTGCGATCTTCAGCAGATCGCGGCTGCTCAGCCGCAGTCCCCCGCCGGTCTGCGGGACGTTCAACGGCGAGAACACCCACTGCACCTCCGAAATCCCGAGCGCAGCAAAGAGTCTTTCCTGGGCGTAACGGTCGGCGCGCATGCCGGTGGCTTTCTGGAGCACTTCGCTGAGTGTGAAAACCCCGCCCGTGCAGTAGCTGAAATATCTTCCGTGGGGCGGGCGATCAATTTGCTCTCCCAAGTGCATGCGGCCACGAATCGGCAGGTCGAGGATGAACTGCGCCCAATCCTCCACCACGTACATCCGCTCCTCGTTACCCCGCGAGGCATCGTTCCAGTCGTCGCATTCGAGCGGCGAACTCATGGTGAGAAAGTCTTCCACCGTGATCAGGTCCTTCCGCGGATCGGGGTTCTCGAGCTTCCGCGCATGCTCCGGCAACAAGGCCAGGATTCGGGCGTCAACCCCGCTCAGTTTCTTCTCGTCAAGCGCAATCCCTACCAGCGCGCCGGTGATGCTCTTGGTCGCTGACCGTGTATCGCGCAAAGTGCCGGCGTCGCCGTCGAAGTACACCTCATACACCAGTTTCCCGTGGCGCGCGATGAGGACGCTGCTGATTTTCTTGAAATCGCCGCCGCGCACCGCAGTTTCCATCGCCCGCAACTTGTCGTTGGAAATCCCATTAACATCCGCAGAACTTTTCGGCCAATCGGCGATTTCGGTTTGACTCCAGGCAAGGGCGGCGCAGGCAACCACGAACGTTAACAACGCAGAACGAAGCAAGATTTCACCCTCCAAGAATTGGACTGCACTTGAGTATGCCGCTGAGACGGGGTGGAAATCTTGTCGTTTTGCAACCTGCTTCGTTCACCCAAACTTAGTGCCATTGCCCTCGTCGATAGCGACCGGGCGCGATCCCGAACTCGCTGGTAAACGCATGCGTCATACGGCTCTGGTCGGAAAAGCCGCACCGCAGGGCAACCTCTACCAGCGGCAGCCGGGTATCAATGAGAAGTCGTCGAACGCGAAGCAATCGCTTGCGCCGGAGGTATTTCCCCGGCGAGTTCCCAAAGTGCTTCCGGAAGGCCCGCGCCAAGTACACCGGATGTACTGCCACTGCTGCAGCCAGGTCGGCGATGGTGATCTCGCTGCCCGCACAATCCTCGATCATCTCTTTCGTCCGTAGAAGCCAGTCCGGAGTGCAGGGCGACTCGATGCGCTCCTCCGGCCGGAGNNGCGACCCTCCCGCCACCACTCGTGCGACCGGTGAGGCTCGATCCAGGAGCCTCGATCCCTTTAGACTTGGGGTAATGCTGAGGAACCGGCCCTTGCGGCTTCGAAAGCAATCGCGATGGGTGGTGCCCGCTGGGTTGAAGATCAGAGTCGAGGACGAGCAAGGTCCGTCTTGGTTGCGTGCTTCAGTCAGATAAATCCCACGAAGCACAAGCACGAAATGGGGCGTCTCGTGGCTGTGGCGCGGAACTTCACGTTCCGGCACGGTCGCCTCCAGTTCCGCAAATTGAAATGAGGCCGTCTGTACGGTCTGACAAGCGTTGCCGAGAAACACGCCTGCAGCGAACGTGGGCATTCGGTCACAACTCGCCCTCCCGGATTGCCGAGTTGCATCACCCATCCAGACTGGATCCTCATGACGGTTGTCAGAGCTGGTCACACACATTCAGACGGAGCAAGGCGGCCAAGGACACGTTGGGGGGTGAGAAGAAGTTCCAAAAGGCGATATTCCTCAGCCGGCGAGAAGCAAACCCAGAACCTATCGGACCCGCCCCAGCTTATCCATCGGCCAGTACCCAAACACAGCCTTACCGTAGATATAGCTGTGGTTCACCGGTCCGAAATCCCGGCTGTCGTTCGACATCGACCGGTGATCCCCCAGCACGAAGTAGCTGTGCGGCGGCACCACCGTCTCCGGATACGATCGCGCGTCGTCATAGGCGGGCGGAACGTAATCCTCATCGAGGGCCTCGTTGTTCACATACACTTGCCCGCCGTCGATACGGATACGGTCTCCAGCCACTCCGATCACGCGCTTGATATAGCTCTTCGAGGGGTCGCGCGGATAACGGAACACGACAATGTCCCCGCGCGAAATCGGCTCCAGGCGGTAGACGAACTTGTTGACGAAGATTCGCTCCTGGTCCTCGAGCGAGGGCATCATGCTCGTGCCTTCCACCTTCACCGGCTGGTAGATGAACACGATGATGAAGGCCGAGATCGCCAGCGAGATAATCAGGTCGCGCAGCCACACTCCTAAGGCCGGGCGCAACCGAACCCCGGAGTTTGACTGTGCTGGTGCAGGCTGCGAAAGTGGCGACAGCTTGTTCTTTGATTCCGTTCTTGGCGTATCCGGCATGTGACTGTTCGTATTGTATACAGATCGCGCCCGCGCGGCAGGAAGTTGTACAGATGCTCTAAGTGCCTTCGAGGAGCCGCGTGGCTACCGGGTGGGTCGAAGGCGGGTTAAAATAGCTTGATCGAGGAGAGCACCATGACGCCGAGCCGCCTGCTTCAAAACAAGTACGCCGAGCGCGCCCTAGCCCTCATTTTTCTCTTAACCGTGACGCTGACCATGTCGGCTCAGTGGACCGCTCCGGAAGAAGAAGGAGGCATTCCGGCCTATAATGCCGGTCCGCCGCCCAAGGCGACCAAACTCCCTCCCGTCCTTACCAAGGACCAGCTCTGGGGAGCGGACGCGCAGTATCCCTACCAGACGCACGCCTATGAGCTGGCGTCGAAGATTCCAGCCGTGCTCCACCAGCAGCCCTGCTATTGCTATTGCGACCGCATGGGCCACAATAGCCTCCATAGCTGTTACGAAGACACACACGGCGCCCGATGCGCCACCTGTCTGAAAGAGCTCTACTACTCCTATCAGCAGCACCAGAAGGGCAAGACCGCTGCCCAGATCCGCGCAGGCATCATCAAGGGAGAGTGGAAGCAGATCGATCTGCAATCGGCCGCGACCATCAACTAGTCCCCAGTCACCAGTACCGAGTATGACCGCGTTTGCTCGGTACTCGGTACTAGCTACTCGGTACTGCTCCCACTATAACAATTGCCCTCCACCCGCCCTTTGAGTGATACTTGAGTATCGGCTCTTCAAGTTTCTGGAGCCAAGGAGTCCCCCATTACGACGAGCACAGGAAAAATTCTTCACATGGCTCAGAAGGCTAACCCCAAGAAATCATCCGTCGCGGACGACCCCCGCATCACTCAAGCCCTGCAGAATTATGAAGCCGGACTGCGTGCTTTGCAGGAACACAAGTTCGAGAAGGCGAAACCGCTATTTGAGAAAGTGCTCGCCGGCCCCAGCAAGGAACTGACCGACCGGGCCGCCGTCCATCTCAGCACTTGCAACCAACACCTCGAGCGCTCGGCCACGCAGCAGTTCAAGAGCGTGGAAGAACACTACGACTTCGCCGTCTCTCTCATGAATATCGGAGATTACGTCACCGCTCGCGAGCACATTGAAAAACTGCTTAAGCAGGCGCCCAAGACGGATTTTGTCATCTATGGCTTGGCCGCACTCGACTGTCTTACCGGTCACGTGGAAGACTCTCTCAAACATCTGGATGAGGCGCTTCACCTGAATTCCAGCCTGCGCTTCCAGGCGCGCAATGACTCCGACTTCCACAACCTGGCCGAAGATCCTCGCTTTACCGAGCTGTTGTACCCGGATCCGGCTGCCGACCTCGCTGCGCCGGAAAGCTCCTTCCGGGAAGACGAATCGTTTTAGACAAGTTCTCGGATGGAAACCAGAATCGCTGATCTTTTGTCCTTGGAGAAGGCTACGCGCGAACGTGGCCTCCGCGTAGTCGCCATCGGGGGCGGCACCGGCCTCTCCACGTTGCTCAAAGGACTCAAGCGTTTCGCTCTCGCCCCGGGAGAGGTGGCCGTGGCCCGGCCCGACTCGCCCGTCATTCGAGACCTATGCGCCGTGGTTACGGTAAGCGACGACGGCGGCTCCAGCGGCCGCTTGCGCAAGGAACTCAACATGCTTCCCCCCGGCGATATCCGCAACTGTATCGTTGCCCTTAGCGAGGATGAGGCTCTGCTCTCCCAGCTCTTTCGCCATCGCTTCGCAAAAGGCTCGGGCCTTGAAGGTCACAGCTTCGGCAACCTCTTTCTCGCCGCTCTGACAGACATCACACAGGACTTCTCCGAAGCGGTGCGGCTTTCTTCGGAGATTCTGGTCACCCGCGGACACATTCATCCCGCCACCACTTCCAACATCGAACTGGAAGCCCTGATGGAGGATGGCACTCGCGTCCGCGGAGAAACCAAGATCACCGCCAGCAAAGTCCGCATCCAGGAACTCTTTCTCGTTCCGCCCAACGTCGATCCTCTGCCCCAGACGCTCGACGCCATTGCCCGCGCCGATATCATCAGCATCGGTCCCGGCTCTCTGTTCACCAGCCTCATCCCCAACCTGCTGGTGCACGGCATCGCCGATGCCATCGTCAACTCGCCGGCCACCAAGGTTTACATCTGCAACCTGATGACCCAGGCCAACGAAAGTCTGGACCTTACAGCCGCCGATCACATTCGCGCGCTCAATCGCCACGCCCGACAGCAGATCTTCGACTACGCCATGATCAATCGCACACCCGTCTCCTCGGAACTCAAGTCCAAATATGCGCTGGAGGGCGCCTGCCAGATCGTTGCCGATCTCGATGCCATCGAAGCTCTGGGCGTGATCCCTGTACTGGGAGATTACCTCGAACAAGCCGGCGTCGCCCGTCACAACACCGCCCGCGTGGCCAGCGACCTTATACAACTCGCGCCCGCCGCGCAAAAGCCCGTCCGCTGAGAAGCCTTAATTCACGCACGCTCCATTTCTTCCTTTCCCCTGCACGTCCCACTCGTTAGAATGTCCAGAGAAAGAACCGGTGGAGCTACGGTGCAGAGCTAAGATCGTCCAAAGATCAGATCGTTGGAAGATAAGAATGAAGGTAAAATGAAGAGAGAATGGAAAAAGCCGGCACTTGCCGGCCTGCTGCTATTGATTCTCTGCCTGCTCGGAGCTGCGGTCGCACAGCGCGGCCCTAACGACGACCCCACTGCCACGCTGAGTTTTCTCATCGTGAAGGAAGACAACGGCAAACCCGTTCGCAACGCCGCCGTGATCATGCACCCCGTAAATGCTCAGGGCAAGCAAAGCAAGGGCGGACTCGAACTCAAAACCGACTCCGAGGGCAAGACCAGCTTTGACGACATTCCCTACGGCAAACTACGCGTGCAAGTGCTGGCTTCAGGATTCCAGACTTTCGGCGAGGACTATGAAGTGGACCGGGCTAAGATGGATCTCACCATCAAGCTGAAACGCCCCCAAGGCCAGTACTCGATCTACCAGGACCACCCCGAAGAGAAAAAAGACGACAAGACATCCCCCCCGGATCCCAACGCCAAGCCGCAATAGAAGGCTTGTGATCGTCTGATGCTGGATGTAGAGTCTGACTGCCGAGTAGAATTTATGAACTATCTTCTCAAGACCGAACCAACAGTTTATTCCTTTGCCGATCTCCAGCGAGAAAACACGACGATCTGGGACGGCGTCACCAATCCTGCCGCGGTCAAACACCTGCGCGAAATGAAGCCGGGCGAGCAGTTAGTGATTTATCACACCGGAGATGAGAAAAGCGCAGTGGGAACTGCGACCGTAGTATCGGTGGACGCGTCGGACGCAAAGAATCCCCAGGTGAAAATCAAGGTTGGCAAGCCGCTGGCCAAGCCCGTGACGCTGGCCGAAGTGAAGGCGAATAAACTCTTTGCCGATTCTCCGCTGGTGCGGCAAGGACGATTGAGCGTCGTTCCCTTGACCGCCGCTCAGCACAAGTTCGTCACCGGCCAGTGAAGCGCTCTCAGCACCGGACCTTCAGTGCGCGCGCGCGTCTCTCCGAATCAGCGCGTGATCGACAAAGAAGCCCAGCCCGACCGCCAGCGGAATCACGCCAAAGGTCGCCGCGATCATCGCATCCGGCTCCGCGCGTCCGATCAGAACGAAGGTCACGATATAGCCGATTGCCCCGGCCACCAGCAGAATTCCTGATCGTCGCGAACGCGCCGCTTCCGAGAGCTCCGGTTGCATCGGAACGTCCACCCCGCGCGCAATCGCCGCCATCCGTTCCTCGCTGCGCAGCTTGCGCACCCGGAAGAAGGTGTACATGGCCGCCATCGGAATTCCGAAGATCATCACTACTGCCGCCAGTCCCACAAAGTAGCCGTCCATAGTGCCTCCTGATGCCGACGCTGGTTTCATCTTTCACGGTTAGCGCCGTGTCAGGGGTAGTTACGCGCGCCCGGAGGAAAAAGTTCCCGCCTTTGTTTGGGAGTTCGGCATCAGCTTACAAATCTTTGCAAAACTCTCGGCATCCGTTTAGCAACCAGGGCTTACACTGGTGATTCTTATGCGA
>PMHI01000631.1 GCA_003156615.1 Acidobacteriaceae bacterium
TCGATCGTGAAACGGTTGCGGGTGAAATACAGCTCCGCCCAGCGGGTGAGGTAATACTTGTTCTCCGCTTCCTGCGGGCGGTATTGGAAGTTGCGATAGTCAATCGCTTCCGCGTGGCCCACATCGTTAATCCGTACAATCATGGGGTGCATGTTGGCAAGCGCTGTTTGGCTCTTGAAAGTCAGCAGCGCTAGAGCGCAACAGATGGCGGCGAGCACAAGAATCGTCACCTTAAGATAGGTGTTCATCACTAACGGATCGCCGTATTGTTCCAAGTAGCGTTCCGCGGCACGGGTAATGTTCGGGGTGTTGTTCGTTTCGACGGTCATGGTTTCTTCCTTCGCGTTCATCTGTCGACCTCGTTTCTCTTTGAGGTTTACATCAGGGTCCTTATCGCTAATATCGCCGCGCCGAAGCCCTCGCCGTGTCCACCAGTGCCGCCGCTGAATAAGCTCTGGGTCATGGTGGGAATTTTGAAGAGAATGTAGACGTTGACCAGGACGAGAAGGACAAGAAGCGGCAACGTCTGAACCATGGTTGAAGGGTCGGACACGCTCTGGCCAAGCTGGATATAAAAGTTGGTCAGAACATGAGCCAGAACATTCATCGTGGCTGCGGCGATGACTTTGTAAAAGCTGAAAGCCAGATAGGCTTTGAGCCATCCCCAGAACAACCAATTGAGCTTGTCGAAGACAAGAAACGGGATAAAGATCGGCCCAAGTAATCCGATGATCGTCGCCGCAATGGCTCCGTAGGCCAGGATGGCGGAGACGATTGCGGCCAGTAGGGCTAAGAGAAACTGCACGACAAAGTACACAATGGCGTAGTAGGGAGACATAACCGTGGTCAGCAGCGAGGGCCCAGCTTTCGAGGATGCCGCGTGGATCTCGCTCAGCATGGTTGTGGAGCCATCCGACCCAATGAGGCTCACCAGATTGGTGGTGCCGCCGTCGATGAAGCTCTTGATGGAGAAGCCGAGTCCAGGAATGGAGCTGTCATAGTAGTTCACCATCGCATAGGCGAAGGTGAGCAGCATGAAGAGATTGAGGAACCGTCCCATGCTGAATCCGCCCGCCCCGTGCGCCGATGCCAGTGCTTCCTGCACACCGAACCAAACCATCATGATGGTGGCAAGGGCGATGACGATGTGAATTCCCATCGCGGTAATGGTGGGTGCCGCCGTNNATGTTGGCGTTGTAGTAGCTTTCGTATCCCGAGGAGTCGCGGAATGCCGACTTCATCGCGTCCTGCTGCTGCTTCTGGGCAACGATCTGCTGCAGGGCAAGGTTGGCGTTGATCTGGTTTGCGTCCTGTTGGGTACGGAGTTGCAACAGCAAGGCTTGATTGATGCGCTGCAGTGTAGCCATGATGGTCTGCTCGGAGGCATCCTGGCTCTGGGTCGTGGCCTCCAGGTTGGTGAGGTCCGTTTGCCTCGCGCTCTGATTGGCGCGGATGGTCCCGAGCATTTGCAGGTTGTTGGTCATTACGGAGTCGGTGATGTCAACGGTGGCTCCCTGCGCGGCAATCTGCAACTGCCCGGCAACACTGGCGCTGCCGTAGCCGGGAATTATGTTGGTGGTTTTGGGCACGCTGACCTGCTGGTAGGAGGCTGCGGCCCCGTTTCCGGTATTGGCCGAATTGAGCCACCCCATCGAGTTGCCGTAGGTGTTCGAGATTTGTTGCAGCATCCTCAGGTCGGTCGTGGGAGACAGAAACCGCTGATAGAGCATGGACGGGGCAAGGACCATCTGATGCACGAGTTGGTATTGCTGTTTGGCGAGGTTGTACGCCTGGAGAGCCGTCGTCGCGATCTTGACGGTGTTGGTGAAGATTTGTTGGCCCTGCTCGATCTGCTGGAATTGGTTGGAGATGGATTGTTCTTCGTGTTCGATCTGCGTGATGGCGTGGACCGACTGCGTAGGATCGTAGACGATACCGGAGCCGAATTGCGCCTGGGCCGCAGGTTGCAATGCTGCGGCAAGTCCGATGGCCAGTGCGGTAACGATTATTTTCTTCATTGTTTGTCCTTTCGTTTAGGGCTGTTGATTCGTTGTGGTTGATGGTTTAGCGGCGCTCTTTCTTTGCAGCGACAGCCGACAGGAGTAAGAGGGACAGGGCAGCTGGTCGCGTCGAAAACCTCCTTAAAACGTTGGTGGAATGGTGTGGTTGGAGTACGCAGGAAGAAGCAAGTCCTGCGTGAAGTACACTTTCACGCGGTGGCCCTCCCGAATCGTGANNTCGTGATGGTGGGCGGTATCTGCATGAAGCGATCAAGGATGGTGGTCGCAGACTGCGAAACACTGGCTGCGGTCCCGTTGGTGAACGCCTGGGAACCGCTGGTGGTAATCGTGCCGCCACCCTGCGTGACTTCGCCCGCTCCGGCAATCACGCCCAAGGCGATCGAGGTGCCAAAGATCTGAAGGTAATGGTTGTTGACCTTATCTTTCAGCCCTGCCTCGCCGATCTGGTCGAGGCCGTGGAACTGGTCGAGATCGACNNTGCGCCAATCTTCTTGGCCTCACCGAGAACAACCGTCCCGTCGGGAATGATGACGTGTTGATGATCGTGGGAATACAGCGGATTTGAGACAAGGACCTTGACCGGCCCCACGGCGTCGCCATCTAAACGATTCATGAGAACGGTGTCGAGAACCGAGCCTTCGTAGATGAGATAAGGCTGGCCCGTGGCCGAATCGACATTGGCTTCCGGCGGACGCTTGTAGCCTGCGGACGTTTCCTCCTGTTTTGCTTCGACTTCCGGGGCGACGGGACTGCGGTTTGTCTGCTGTTTGGTGTGGTCAGACTGGGCCGACACGATCTGATCCTGCTGCGGCGGTTGTTGCGGCTGTTCTGAGGAGCGGGAGTAAACGAGGTTGGAAGCGAAACGGGCATCGTTCGCCCGTTCGCGTTCTTTCGCGGCGATCAGTTCCGCTTGCTGCTGCAGCGGAGTAGGTTGCGTCTGCATGTTGGCCTGCTGTAGTGGTGGGCAGGGCCGGCCCGGAGCACAGGGCACGGCAACGCCGGTTGGGCCGGAGGCGGCGGCGGCCTGCTGCGGGNNTGCTGTCGGTGTTGTCCTGCAAGGCTGGTTGCGGGGGTTGCCCCTTGGCCGCGCCCTGTCCTGCGGGCGTCTTCTTGGTGTTGCCGGATGAGCTGAAGAGTGCGGCCATAACGACCAGCAATGCCGCACCGAGATAAAGGAAGGTCTTGAGGTTTTTCTCAAAGACGCCTTTTGGCAGTGCCAGGTTGCGGCGCAACCTTGGTTCGGCTTGCGGCTCTGCGTGTGGGNNCCCAGCTCCACATATCCGTCGTCCATGATTTTCGGGATGATGTAGGTCCCTTCCCGGAGGTCATAGGTAACGAGGTTGGGCTTGCCGTCCTTCATTTCATAGACGCTGAACTTTTCCGGCGCATTGGTCCGGATGTAAGTGAATTTGTCGTCGTGGTAGATCGATTGGATATCGAAGGGCGATTCGTTCGCCTTGTAGACGTATTCGAACTTGAGCTGCGTCGGATAGGCGCTTTTGTACTCGTCCACCGCCTGCTCAACGTGCGATTGAAGGGCGGCAAGCTGCTGCCGCGATTGTTCCAGTTGCGCGACCGGCACGAACTGCGGCGGACCGCTCGCAGCCACAATCGCGGAACGATCGACTGGTTCGACGATCACCTTCAGATCAGGGCTGGTGGGAGCCCCAGAGATGTCCTGCAGGGTAAAGCTGTAGATATTTCCCTTGTCCGTAATGAGATTCAAGTTGGAGCTGATGCCTTGTTTCGCCGGATGCACAAAGCAAAAGTTGCCAACTACATCCACGATCCAGAAGTCCTTATCGCCGGTGGCGGCTTCCATGATCTTCTCGGTGGTGGGCAACTCGATTAGGGTGGTGTATTTGAGCTTGGCGCGGATCGCAACGATGTCCTGCGCGTGATACTGCACCGTGCGCGCGNNTCCTGCGCCACGACACCGACGGAAGAAACAACCAAAACAAAATCGACGATGAACCTCAGGGATCGCATACCTGCCTCCTTATGGGTTGGTGTTGGTGGTTGGTAGGGCCAGCGCACGCGGCTGGAATGGATACTGTTCCGCCAGACGCCGAAGGCCATCGGCGAAACCGTGGCGCTCGAAATATTCCCGTTTTTTGAGGTTGTCGCGGGCGTTATTGGTGGCCATCCAGTGCGAGACCGAATCGACATTCAAATGCACTTTCTTAGAGCTCTGTGCCTTGCGAATCAGCATCTGACCGGGCGGAATCAGACCGCCGATAAGATCGAGCTCGGTGTCATTCAGATGAAACGCTGCCCGGTACACTTCGCGGTTCATGTCCGGGTTGGCCAGGAAGATTTTTGTGGGGCAGCTTTCGGCCACAATTGCCAGCATCCCTGAGTCTTCAAGCTCTTTAATGGATTGCGTCGCCAGGATCATCGCGGCGTAGTGCTTGCGCCAGGTCTTCTGCGCCTGCACTACGTAATTGCGAATTGTCTCGTTCTTGATGAAGAGCCAGGCCTCATCGAGCAGGAAGATCTTGAAGGTGGCGAGCTTGTTGGCATCGGTAATTTCATTGGACGCGCGGTGCAAAACGTAAAACAGCAGCGGTTCCAAAACTGCGGGCGCATCGTTCCAGCCGTGAAAGTTGAAGGTCTGAAAGCGGGAGAACGAAAGCGAATCGNNATGGTGCGCTGGTTCGGCTCCAGCACGTAGATGCGCTCGATGGCATCCCATAATCGGCGTTCTTCTTTAAAGTCGAGCCGGTAACGCTGTTCGTTACCCTCAATCAGCACGCGGAAGAAGCTGAACAGAAACTGCATATTCTCTTTGTTTTGCGGCAGTGAGAATGGATTGATGGTGAAGTCTCGCGCCTCCTGGCCGACANNCAAAAATACGATTTACCAGCCCCGCTCATCCCGAGAATCAGGGTGTGGGCAACGTCGCCGGTATGCAGGTTGAGATAGTAGGGTGTGCTGTTGTCGGTTTCGAGCACCGCCAGGTATTCGGTGCCAAGATGCGCGTTCGTCTTCTCGCCGGGGAGGATCGTAAATAGAAAAGACAAATCGGCGTAATTGGTGTTCAGCAGATACAGCTTGCGGAGGTTAAGCGCATAGTTGCCGGGCACAGTGGCGAAATAAGCGTTCAGCTGGTTGTAGGTTTCCACAAAAAGATTGCCATCCGCATTGGTGAAGAGGCCAGTGAACTCGGCCCCGAGCTTCTCCAGTTCGGTTTTTGAACGGCCGTACAGCACAATCGTGAGCGAGAAATCGCCGAGCGATTGGCCGTCGCCGAGGGCGCGCAAGCAATCGCCGAGGTTTTCAATGTCGGCCTGCTTGGACTCATCCACCAGCACATCGCGCGGGTTTGTCTTGGTGGCATCATTGCTTATCTGAGAGACAAAACCGGTCTTCGACATATTGAAGTGGCGGCGACGCTTGTTGACTTCCTTGCGCGCTTTGTCGGCGGGGAGTGGCGTCCACTCCGTGACGACATAGAAGTTGGCCGGTATCTTCAGCAGCACATCGAGCACGAGGGGCCGTGTTTCGG
>PMHI01000464.1 GCA_003156615.1 Acidobacteriaceae bacterium
CAGAGTCGTGACGAAAAGCCGCTCGACCGCTACTTTCCTGAACTGCGTGAGCACTTGCTCTCGTCATTGCCTGCCCGCTGCGTCCTCGACGGAGAGATTGTCATTGTTAAGGATAATGAACTCGACTTCGATGCACTGCAGTTAAGACTTCATCCAGCAGCGAAGCGCGTAAAACTTCTGTCACAGTTGACTCCATCCTCATTCGTCTTCTTCGATCTGCTCTGCCTGGGCGACCGGGATCTTCGGGCGGAGCCATTCCAGACCCGTCGCCGCGAGTTGGAAGTATTGCTTTCATCGGCCGCGCCCCCCATCCATCTAACACCGGCAACTACTGATCGCGGCCTTGCCTCCGATTGGTTTCGCCGGTTTGAGGGCGCAGGCCTCGATGGTGTCATGGCCAAGGACGCTTCGGGAACCTACGAACCGAACAAACGTTTGATGTTAAAGGTAAAGCACGAGCGCGACTGCGATTGTGTGGTAGCGGGCTTCCGCTGGTACAAAAAAGGCGATCGCACTCTTGTCGGTTCATTACTGCTCGGTCTTTTCGATGATGCGGGTACATTGCAACACGTTGGGGTCTGTGCAAGCTTCAGCGCCAAGAAGCGCCTAGAACTCGCAGAGTTTATCAACCCGTATCGAAAAGATGCACTCGCGGCTCATCCGTGGAAGGACTGGGCGGATCATGGAAGCGTTTCCGAAGATGTTCCCAGTCGCATGCCGGGTGGCCAGAGCAGGTGGAGTCAAGGCAAGGACCTATCGTGGGAGCCGCTGCGACCTGAGTTGGTTGTGGAAGTCGCCTACGAGCACATGCAAGGAAGCCGCTTCCGTCACATGGCGCAGTTCCGCAGGTGGCGATTCGACAAAAAGCCCGCCGACTGTACTTACGCGCAGCTCGAAGTGGTTCCGCCGCAAGAGCTGGCAAAGATTTTTCCGCGCGGGCACTAGCAGCTGCGGTTGAGCTATTGATCCGTTTTTTTTCTGCGCATTTCACGCCATTGGCGAGTTGGATCATCGTCCGGATCGGGAGTTTCCTGGGGCGGGCGCAAGTCTTCGGGCACGTGACGCAGGTTGATGCGGATGCGCGTCCAAGTCGATGACCTGCCTCGCATGGAATCGAGGAGGACGTCGTCAACGGCGAGGAGTCCGGCAATCTGTATGTGCTTATTCTTCCATCTTTCGAGACCCGCGAGCGCGGCGCTCTTGTCGGGAGAGTTCGCAACCACAATGAGCGGCATCTTCATCCGCGCCTTTTTTGCGACTGATTTCGCGCGGGATGGCATAACACGCGGCGCTTCCCCTTCCGTCTTGCGAAAATGGGGAGGCCACGGTGCGTCGGCAAGACCAGCGGCTTCATCTTTCATCGCGAGCTCCAGCAATTTCTCAAGCGAACCGGGCGAGCTGTCCATTTCTGCGTGCGGATCACCAATTGTCGCGAAGCGCTGCGGAACCGTGAATAGCGTAAATTCGGCGGGGTCGCATTCAGGTACTTCTCGCCAATGAAGCGGCGTCGAGACACGGGCATCAGGCAGGGGGCGCACAGAATACGCAGAGCACGTGGTTCGGTCCTTCGCGTTCTGGTTGTAATCGAGGAACACGCCCTGACGCTCCTCTTTCCACCATTTCGAACTGGCCAAAGATGGTGCACGTCGCTCCACTGCGCGAGACAACGCTACCGCTGCCCGGCGTACTTCAGCGAAGGTCCAGCGCGGCTGGATACGCACATTAATGTGCATGCCACGCGAACCGCTGGTTTTCGGCCAACCGCGGAGTTCTACCTCTTCGAGCAATCCCTGTACTTCAAGAGCAACGCGGCGCACATCGGTCCAGGGGACGCCCGGGATGGGATCGAGATCGATCCGCAATTCATCGGGGTGCTCAAGATCGCTCGAATGGACTGGATGCGGGTGTAGTTCGATACAACCCAGATTTACGATCCAGGCAAGCCCCGCCGCATCATCGACAACGATCTCTTCGGCTGTTCGCCCCGATGGAAACGACAGGGTAACAGTTCGCAGCCAGGAGGGGCGCTGAGCGGGCGCTCGCTTTTGATAGAACGCTTCACCCTCGGCGCCGTTGACGAAACGCTTGAGAACGATAGGACGATCACGGATCCCGGCGAGCGCACCCGGGGCAACGGACATGTAGTAGCGGACAAGTTCGAGCTTAGAGATTCTTGCCTGCGATGAAAAATACAACTTATCGGGATGGGTTATAAGGACTTCGCGCCCATCGAAAGAGAGCACTGTGCCGGCCGCTGCGTTTGCCACTAATCAGGCTACCATTCTCATGGCGCTGCTGTGTATCTGCCTATCCACACTTGCGATTCAGTGCGGGGCAAGTGGGAATTCAACCTCTTTCGTGTTCGAAGAACCGACTGTTGTTTTCCTTGTCTGGCCTGTCCTGGCAGGCGAGTTTTAGTGAGACAATTGCCTCATCATCACTCTCGGGGAACAGGGCTAAAAGTTAACATGAACGAACCGCTCGCCATTATAGGCATCGGCTGCCGTTTTCCCGGCGGGGCTTCGCCGGAATCGTTTTGGAACATGCTCTGCGCCGGTACCGATGCCATTCGCGAAGTCCCGTTGGACCGCTGGAGCATAGCAGCGCACTATGATCCCGCACCGGGCCGCGCGGGAAAGTCCCTTTCCAAGTGGGGCGGCTTTATTGAGAACATAGACAGGTTCGATTCCGGGTTTTTTGGAATTTCCGCACGTGAGGCCGACAGCATCGATCCGCAACAACGCCTGCTGCTTGAAGCGAGTTGGGAGGCGTTTGAGGACGGCGGACAGACGCTCGAAGAACTCCGCAGTTCGAGCACTGGTGTCTTCGTCGGCATTTCAACGACTGATTACGCTGCGATGCAGGTTGATCGCTACGGGCTCAACCTGGCGGATGTTTATTCCGCCACCGGCTCGGCTAGTAGCATCGCAGCCAACCGGATTTCTTACTGTTTCGATCTGCGGGGGCCGAGCGTAGCGATGGATACCGCGTGTTCCTCAGCGCTGACAGCCTGCCACGTCGCCTGCCAAAGTCTTTGGCACGGCGATTGTAGTATGGCCGTCGTTGCCGGCGTCAATGCGCTGCTCAACCATGACAACTACATCGCATTCAGCCGCATGTCGATGCTCTCGCCGGACGGACGGTGCAAGGCATTCGACGCGAGCGCGAATGGCTTTGTTCGCGCAGAAGGCGTCGGTGCCGTCGTTTTGAAGCCGCTATCCGCCGCGCAGGCTGACGGCGACAGGATTTACGCCGTCATTCGCGGCACAGCGGCCAACCAAGATGGCCGCACCAACGGCATCACCCTTCCCAGCCAGCAAGCACAGGCAGCACTTATCCGCCAGGCGTGCCAATCTGCGAACATTTTGCCCAGAGAAATCAGTTACGTCGAAGCGCATGGTACAGGAACGGCCGTCGGCGACCCGATCGAAACCGCCGCGCTCGGTTCGGTTTTGTGCGAAGGCCGGAGACATCCTTGTCTCATCGGTTCGGTCAAGACGAACATCGGACACCTCGAGGCGGCGTCCGGCATCGCCAGCCTGATCAAAGCCGCTCTGATCCTCAAACACAAGACCGTCCCGCCCAGCCTGCATTTCAAGAATCCAAACCCAAACATCAATTTTGAGAAACTCAAGTTGCGCGTTGTCCACCAGCTCGAGAAGCTTCCCCAACGTTCCCGGGGGCTGTTTGCTGGAATCAATTCCTTTGGCTTCGGAGGAGCGAATGCGCATGTCATCCTTGAAGCCGCGCCGGGGCCGCCGCGCAAGAAGGACTCGCCGGCAGGAAAAGGCTTTCGCCAACACTTCGTACTACCAATTTCTGCGCACAGCCAGGAGGCACTGGAGGGCGCTGCAAAACAATATCGCGCGCTGCTGTCGGAACACAAAGCCAACGCCGGGGCGCTTTGCGGCGCCGCCGCCACCCGCCGTTCCCATCTCGCACACAGGCTTTGCCTCATCGGCAGTTCCCGCGAGGACTTCCTTGAGCGACTCGACGATTATTTGGCTGGAGAAAGAAATCCAGCAGTTGTTGCCGGGGAGGCTGCACTGAACGCGACTCCGGTCTTCGTTTTCTCCGGCCAAGGCTCGCAATGGTGGGGCATGGGCCGCGAACTATTGCGGCAAGAGAAGGTATTCCGCGAACAATTTGAAGAATGCGACAAACTATTCCGCGAATTTGGAAACTGGTCTTTGATCGAAGAATTATCGAGCGGCGAAAAATCATCCCGGCTTCGACAAACGGAAATCGCACAGACTGCTGTTTTTTCATTGCAAATCGCGCTGGCGGCTTTGTGGCAATCGTGGGGCGTCAAGCCTTCAGCGGTTGTGGGCCATAGCGTCGGCGAAGTCGCTGCCGCACACACTGCCGGGATTTTGACTTTGCGCGAGGCGGCCCGGGTGACTTTTCATCGCGGCCGCAGTATGAAGTCCGCTCCCGAGACTGGACGCATGCTCGCTGCTGGCCTGGACTCGGCACAGGCGGAGGAGTTGGCCGCGCGCTTTCCCGGCGAGGTCGCCATCGCCGCGTTTAACGGCCCGAACTCGGTTACATTTTCCGGCGAAGCCGCACCGCTGGAAGAAGTCGCGCGCATACTGGAAGCACGCGGCATCTTCAACCGTTTCCTACAAGTCAACTACGCATTCCACAGCCATCACATGGACGTGGCGAAAGATGAATTGCTGCTTGCTTTGGGCAAACTGGAAACAGCGCCCGCGCAACTGAAGATGCTTTCCACGGTCACGGGGACGCTGGTCGACGGCCCCGACTTAACCTCCGATTACTGGTGGCGCAACATACGCCAGCCAGTACGTTTCGGCGCAGCCATTGCGGCGCTGAGCGGGCAAGGCCACAATTTATTTCTGGAATTAAGCGCACATCCGGCGTTAACGGCGACGATTTCCGAAACCCTCGCGTGCCACTCGGGGGCCGGAAAGGCTTTCTTCTCGTTGCGGCGCAACGAGCCCGAACTGGCAACGATGTTCGCCAATCTGAGCGCGCTGCACGTCGCAGGTTCACCAGTGAAGTGGAAGGCCGTCTATCCCGACGTCGAATCTGAAGTTACCCTGCCCTCATATTCCTGGCAGCGAGAACGCCACTGGCGCGAAACGAGCACGATGCACGCGGATCGGCTTGCTCCCCCGGCACACCCATTTTTGACCGCCAAAGTCCGCACCGCCGCGCCGGTTTGGAATGCTTGGCTGGATCTGAACGCGCACGCGTGGCTCAAGGATCATCGCGTCCAGGAACACATCGTTTTTCCCGGCGCGGGCTACATTGAAGCGGCACTGGGCATCGGCGGGACGCTGTTCAATTCCCAACCCCTCGAGGTGGAGGACATCGAGTTTCACAAAGCACTTGTTTTGCCCGAGGGGAGAAATCCGATGCAGTTGCATTCCGTGTTTTCGCCGGCGGATGCGACGGTGAGGTTCTCCAGCCGTGGAAATGAGGCCGACGGCGAATGGGTGATGAATGCGACGGCAAAATTACGAGCGCACGTCGCCACCAATCCGCCGACGGTGGATTTGAAACGCCTGCAGCAGAATCTGGGGACCCGACTCGCCAAGAATGAAGTGTATTCAAGGTGTGAGCGGGCCGGCTTATTCTATGGCCCGATGTTTCGTGCAGTTGAAACCGTCTGGAGTCAAGACGGCGAAGCGCTGGGACAGGTCGAGTTGCCAGAGCAACTGGTTGAAGGGGAGGGACGATTTCAGATACATCCGGTGCTGCTCGACGCCTGTTTTCAGGTCCTGCTGTGTACCAAGTCCGAATCGGGCGACCAACGGTTGTTGTTGCCCGTTCGCCTTGATCGCGTCACATTCCATGCGCGCCCCGGCAAGAGCGTATTCTGCCACGGCAAAATTGTCCAAGCCAGTTCACACGCTATGACGTGGGACTTTCAAGTCTTCGATGAGACGGGACGCGTGCTGCTCAACTCCGAAGGTTTCCGCGTGCAAGCGGTGCGCGGGATGAGCGCCTCACGCCTCGATGGTCCGGACAATTGGCTTTACGAAACAAAGTGGGTGGCCAGGGCACTTAGCGAGTCTGGAGCACTCACAGAAAAGCCGTTGTCGGGAATATGGTTGCTGTTTACCGACAGTTCAGGAGTTGCAGAAAAACTATCGGGATTGTTGAAACAACGAGGCGGAGATCCGCTGCTGTTCTCTCTTGACAGGAATTCTCAACATCCTGCCGCGGACAGTTTTGAAAAGCTACGGGAACGTCTCGCGAGTGCAAACGGAGCAAGCCGCAAGAAGGTCGCGGGCGTAATTCATCTTTGTAGTCTGGATGCACCCAACCCGACGGAGTTGGATCGACAGTCGCTGTTGCAAGCTGAGGCTGACGGATGCCACAGCGTTTTACACCTTGTGCAATCGATGGTTCTGGAGAAGCCCGCACCGCCACTTTGGCTTGTGACGCGGGGCGCACAAAGCGTCACCGCGGAGGACAGGATTTCCGTGGCACAGGCGCCGATACTTGGAATCGGCCGCACCATTATGAGCGAATTGCCGCAACTGTCCTGCCGCTTGGTGGACTTGAGTTTCAACGATGCAGAGGACGCCTCACGGCTTCTATTGCGGGAAATCATTTCTGGCGAAGGCGAGACGGAAGTCGCGTGGCGAGGCGAATCGCGGTTTGCGAGCCGAATCGCGCGGACTTCGCTCGAGGCGCATCCCCCGCGCACCTCGGCAGTGCGCAATCCCGGTTATCGTCTGGAAACCCCAACGTCCGGCATTATGGACGAGTTGGCCTTGCTCGAACATCCACGGCGTAGGCCCGGCGCACATGAAGTTGAGATCGAGATTTGCGCGGCGGCTTTGAATTTTCGCGATGTAATGAAGCTGCTCGGCATTTATCCAATGGACAGCGATCTTGACCTGAGGCTCGGGGACGAATGTTCCGGGCGTATTGTTGCCCTCGGCAATAAGGTAAAGAGGTTCAAGATTGGCGACGAAGTGATCGCCATTGGCTCGGGTTGCTTCGCTTCGCATTTGACGGTTCCCGAGTCGTTTGTCGTGCGTAAGCCCAGGCGCATCCCATTCGAGGAGGCTGCGACGATTCCGGTCGCGTTCATGACGGCTTGGTATGCGCTGCATCATCTGGGGAAGATCCAGAGGGGAGAGAGGATCCTCATTCATGCGGCAGCAGGCGGCGTCGGGCTGGCGGCGGTCCAGATCGCAAGACTGGCGGGCGCGGAAATATTCGCAACGGCGGGAAATGACGAAAAACGTAACTATCTTCGCAAGGTTGGTATCCGGCATGTCATGGATTCGCGCTCCACTGCGTTTGCCGCGGAGATTCGCAGACTCACAAAAGGCGAGGGCGTTGACCTGGTGTTGAATTCGCTGGCCGGCGACGCCATCGCGAAAGGATTGGCCGCCCTGGCCCCCGGTGGAAGGTTTCTGGAGATTGGCAAGCGCGACATTTACGCGAACACCGCCATCGGCCTGCGCCCTTTTCGCAATAATCATTCGATGTTTGTGATTGACATGGGACAAGTGATGATGGCGCAGTCCGCAACCGTTCAGAGCCTGCTGCAAACCATCATGAAACGAATGCGCGGTAAAGAATTGCATCCGCCACCGCATCGTTCATGGCCGATTTCACAAGCCTCCAATGCATTCCACCAGATGGTGGAGGCAAAACATATTGGCAAGATCGTTTTAACGATGCAGGGTGAGAACATCACGCCCAAGCGAATGTTGCGGAAGAAAAGGCTGACGTTTTCGGCGAAGGCATCGTATCTGATCACAGGGGGTCTCGGCGGTTTTGGATTGGTCGTGGCGAAATGGCTGCTCGAGAGCGGCGCGAGACATCTGGTTTTGTCGGGGCGAAACGGAGCGGGAACACCTGAAGCGAAACGTGCCGTGGCGGATTTGAAACGCCTCGGCGCACAGGTTGTGGTCGTGAGAGCGGACGTCACGGATGAAAGTGACGTGGCGCGGATCTTCAAATTGGCGCACAAGCTGGGGCCGTTGCGAGGAATCTTTCACGCAGCGATGGTGCTGGACGATGGGGTGTTGGCCCACCTCACGGCGGAAAGATTTTCGCACGTGACGGCGCCGAAAGTTACCGGTGCGTGGAATCTGCATAGGGCGTCGACAGGACTTCCGCTGGATCATTTCGTGATGTTCTCGTCGGCGAGCGCGCTGGTCGGAGCGGCAGGGCAGGCGAATTATGCGGCGGCGAACTGTTTTCTCGACGTACTGGCGCTTTACCGGCGTGCCTCGGGTCTGCCGGCGCTCACTGTAAACTGGGGCGCGTTGAGCGAAGTTGGTGTCGTGGCGAGCCGCGCAAGAGTTGCGGAACACCTAACTGCCCATGGAGTTCAGAGCATCACCCCGGCGCAAGCGACTGAAATGTTGGGACGGCTGCTGCAAAGTGATGTCACCCAGATCGCTTTCATGCACGTCGACTGGGAGAAATTCTTTGGCACGGCGGTCGGTTCATCGCCGTCACCGAGGTTTTCAGAAATAATTGCGGCTCCAGCGCAAAGGGAACACGGTGACGCCGGGAACATTCGCAGAATGATTTTGTCTGCACCCGCCGCGGGGAGGCTTGCGTTAGTTGTTGGGCGGGTCGCCGAATCGGCGGCGAAGGTGTTGCGAACCAGCCTTGCGAAACTGGAAGCGGATCGTCCCCTTGAGGAAATGGGACTGGACTCGCTGATGGCGTTCGAATTATTGAACCGGCTGGAAATGCAGTTCGGCATTTCGTGGCCGTCAAACAACGGTTCGGCGAACTCGAGCATTAACAGTCTTGCCGCAGTTGTGCTGAAAATGTTCGTTGAGGACGGGGCCGACCCGGGAACTGGGCAGACCTCAGCGCCAGCGGTCGGCCACGACAGGAACAAATCGATCGAGTCAGCGCTCCGGAGTGAACAGACTTTGACTTTGCGCTCCCGAGGAGGTGGCACTCCAGTATTCCTGATCCATCCTGCCGGAGGTGGTACGAACATTTACGACGAATTGGTGGCGCAGGTGCCCGAGGGATTTCCGGTTTACGGAATTCAGTCACGCATTCTAGTGGGCGCGGATGACGAATATATTTCGGTAGAGGAGATGGCGCGGAATTATGCCTCGCTCATTACAAAACGACAGCCGGATGGCGCATTGCGGCTGGCGGGTTTTTCCGCGGGTGGTTTGTTTGCGCTGGCAACGGCGGGCGAGCTAGAGCGACGCGGTAGAACAGTGTCGTTCGTCGGCATGATCGACACACCCGTTGGCGTGTTCTGCCCGGATTACCCGCGTGAACTCGTGCTGAAAAACTTGTTTGCGGAGTTCTATGACCACCTCAGCGGTGAACCAGCGTTGCTGCAGCGGCGCGAGACTGGTGACCTTTTAGACTCGATGATGGAACTCGCGAGAAAAACGGCGACGGCCAAAGAAGAGGCGGCGCGATTGCACCTTGTCATGGACTGGCTAGTGAAACATGGAGTGCATGTGGGCAATGGAGCGGATTCGGTTTCGAAAAAGTTCTTTGAACTCTTTATCCGTCACGCGAGCCTGATCAGCACGGGGAGACTGGAAACGGTGATTGCGCCCGTATGGCTTTGGCGCGGAGCTGCCTCATTTCTTCCAACCTCGCCGATTGCCAGGGAAACCCGGGGACGAATCACGCGGGGGAAATTCGTAGAGGAGATTATCGACGGCGGGCATTTTGAACTAATGCATCGGCCTCTGGTCAAGACGCTGGCTGCAAGGTTAGCTCGAGTGCTCGCGGAAACGGAAGAAGCCCACGTTCCAGAAACCGTGTTTCTAGCACAAATGGGGACTTGATAGGATGTCTAGGCGGCGCCACCAGACGGTGCCGGTGGCGCGTATCGCCTTGATCTCTGCGGAGCCGCTCAACCTCCTGGCCGACGAATTCCTCAAGCAGAGTGTCTTTTCGAGACCAAAGTGCTCGCGCACCCAGACAAGGGAGTCCCCATGGACCGGTTCAAGGTGCTGGCGATGGCGGCTGACCTGCCCAAGCTCAGCGCCGAGCAAAGGCCCGGTTGAATACGTTCACCGCTGGCGGGGGCCTCATCATCAGGGCCGGAAAGGCGGAGCCGGGAATTGCGATGCGCTCCGATTACGCGGCAGGAGGGCCTCGCCTCAGTCTAGAGCCGCGCGGTTCCGTGCTGGGCCAGTTGACTCGGGAACCCGACTCCACTTGCTCAACTACGATCACCAAGCGGCGGCAGAAACCTCAAAGTCCGGCCGGAGCTGAAACGGGCTGGTCCACGATCTGAGCCAGTGGCAGGTGAAAGTCCTTTCGCCGGATACGCCACAGCCTCAGTTCACTGGCCTGTCTCTGCACGGGTACATCGCCGAGTTCGTCCCGAACCGGATCGAGCGCTGTACCGTGGTGACTTTCTCGCCCAATCCAGGGTCCACGACAAGAGGCGTTTCGAACTAGCTCTAGTTCTTCGGAACAAGTTGGGCCCATTTGTCCGACCGCAGCTACCGACTCCTGGCCGAGACGACAAAGTGCCCAAGGACGACGGCCGAATCAACTGCTAGAGGGATCCAATATGTGGAGCTGGCCAATATGTGGAGCTGGCCAATCCTCCATCAAGAACATTCGCACGTGGGCAAAGCACCCCAGGCAAGACTCGGCACACACAAGTGTCCTACATATGCTCGATTGCTCAACCTCACAATCAAGTTCCCGTTTGCCCCCGAGTCCTAGCAACCCACTATCCGGTCACTGTCACTGGGAGTTAGGGCCATTCATTTCTTCTTGCAGCTTTTGCAGGAGTTGCGTCCGTTGTTCGGTGCTCAACTCCCGCTGCAATTCTTCCAGAGCGAGAGCCACGATGTGGTAATGATGTGCTCCTGCGAATTTGGGATCGGTTGTAATGTTGAGCCAGATCTTGTGCATGAGTTCGACATCCTGTGGACGCAGACGCGGGGTGTGCGGGCCGATCGTATATTCGCGGACCGTTCCGTCGGGAGCGTACACTTCCAGGCAAACACGCGGACGGGGCTCTGGCATGCGCTCCCAGGCGTCGCCCGTGAGTTTGGCCTGTTCGTCAACAGTGAGTTTGTTGGAGGGGCCGCAGACGACGCGCGAGGAATCGAGCCGCTGCGCGGTCACCAGAATGGCGTCGAAGACATCTGTGGCCGGAACCACAAGCAGAGAAATCGGCTTGCCTTCTTTTTCGGCGACGGCCACGGCAGCGGTGAACAGTTCCTGCTCGTAGTGGTCGAAGACTTGGCCAGCCTCCATGACCGAACTGCCGCCGAAGCTGGGCTCGCGATGGTAAAGACGGGCGCTCATCACGACCACATCCTGCTTGGCCGTGTCGGTGTGGGCGAGGACCTGTCGGAGGTAGAACAGGTTGCGAGGATCGCGCACCGCGACCAGAATGTTTCCCTCACGAACTCCCATCGCACCGCTGCCGAGGTCCTGGTTGCCGTAGACGCGGAACTGGTCGAGCTGTTCGGGCTTGCCGTGACGTTCCTTGGCGACGTGACGTTCGGAGAGAGTGAAAATGGTGAAGAAGACAGCGCTGAAGATCACTCCGGCAATAGTAGCTTGGTATTTTGTGAACAAATTCACGACAGCGGTGATCAGCAGCACCGCAGAAATGAGAATCAACCCCACCGGAACTTCAGTCTTGCCGAAATGCAGATTGCCAGGCACTTTCCAGTCCCGCTTGCTCGGCTCGGTATAGCGCAGCACGAGCACGGCAACGGACTTCATGGCGAAGCTCCAGATCACGCCAAAGGCATAGAGCGCTGCTAACACGTAAACGTTGCCGCGGCTGAGCACAATCGTCAGCACCTGCAGTCCCACAATCAGGTTGATGATTCGGTAACTGGTTCCGAAGCGGTGGTGCGGCTTCTGGAACCAGCTGGTAAGCACGCCGTCCTCAGCCACGCGATTCAGAACTCCGTTCGCGCCCACGATGGAAGTATTCTGCGCCCCCGCCAGAATNNACCGCGAAGAACGAGACTAGCGACGTGAAAAGCAGGCTGTAGACGAAAATCACCAGCCCGGTTTTCTCCAGGTTCTTCAGCTTGGGATGCTCGATCTCCCGGTTCACCTGCGCCAGAGTTTCTTCGCCGCTCATGGCCAGCACGGAGTGGCCGAAACCTACGAAAAGGATGATCCAGGTGATGTGGCCGAACCAGGTTCCGTTGAGCCAGCCGAGCGATTCCTTATTCAGAGGAATTACGCCGGCGTGCAGCGGGCTCGGCGGCAATTGGACCGGAGCGCGCAAAACCGTAATGGTGCACCAGATGATCAAAATGACGACCATCACCGTCGTGATCACCATGATCTGCAGAGCCTTCTGGCTGGACTCATGCATGCCCTGAGTATTCTTCCACCAGAAGTACGCGACAACGATCACGGCCAAGCCCGCGGCGAAGTGGTCGTCGGAGAAGTGGAGCGGGCGGTGCATGTATACGCCCATATCTTTGATGAAGCCAGCCAAATATTGGCCAGCGGAAACGGCGCTGATGGGGCCGGTCAACACGTAGTCGAAAAGCAAGGCCGAGACGGAGAACTTGGCCAGGCCGCCGCCCATGGCTTCCTTGACCACGCGGTAGACACCGCCGCGGACAAACATGCTGCTCGATTCGATGTAGAGCGCCCGCACCGCATAACTGAACAGCATCACTGCAAGAATGAACCAAGGGGCGCTCTTGCCGATGACTTTTTCGGCGTCGCCCCCAGCGTAGTAAGCGGAAGACGCGAGGTCGGCGAGGACGATGGCGGAAGCCCGCCAGAATGAGATGAAGGTCAACATCACCGTAGTGGCGACGAAGACCTTTACCGCGGGTCTGGAACTCTGAACTGGTTCAGCCATTCTGGGAAGAATGCATAGTGAGCTTTACAA
>PMHI01000640.1:0-1826 GCA_003156615.1 Acidobacteriaceae bacterium
CGTTTATCTGCTCCAGGCTCTTCTTGCTCGTTGCTAGTTCGGCGAGGGCTATGAATCCAATCGGGCACATCCGGCGCAGTGTTTGGGTCGTTTTGCTTGCCGCGGTCGTGTGCACTGGCGCATTCGCAGTCGATCCGAGCAGGCCCATCTCTCAATATGCGCACAGCGCCTGGAGGATACAGGACGGGTTCTTTAGCGGCGCTCCGAACGCAATTACTCAGACCACCGATGGTTATTTGTGGATTGGAACGCAAAACGGACTCGTGCGCTTCGATGGCGTTCGCTTTGTTCCATGGGTTCCTCCAAATGGAAAACGATTATCCAGTGGCATCTTTTCGCTCTTGGCAGCAGGTGATGGAAGCCTATGGATCGGAACGGGAGCCAATCTCGCTCGTTTGAAAGACGGGGATCTGATCAACTATGTGGACGGCCTCGGGCGTATCAATGCCATTCTCGAAGATCGCAATGGAACAGTTTGGATCGCGCGTTCGCGAGTTCATGACGCAACCGGACCTCTCTGCCAGGTCGCGGACACAAAACTGCGTTGCCATGGGGAGGCCGAAGGAATCAAGCCTCCCTATGCTGGACCGTTGGTCAGCGACTCCGAGGGGAATCTCTGGATTGGCAGCTCGGATGTTCTCACGCGCTGGCGAGCAGGGTCCTCCACTACCTATGTCAATTCCGCGTTGAAATCCGCCCAAGGCTTAAGCGGCCTTCAAGCTCTTGCGGCCACTCCAGAAGGCTCTTTATGGATCGGAATGGGTCGCCATGGGGTGGGTTTGGGATTGCAGCAATTCGTGCAAGGGGTCTGGAAGCCCTTCCTGACACAGAAATTAGACGGCAGCACTCTCGAAGTTACCGCGTTGTTCCTGGACCGCGAGAACTCGCTCTGGATTGGGACCACAAACCAAGGTGTTTACCGTCTTTACGACGGAAAGGTAGATCGGTTTTTCAGCACGGATGGCCTATCCAGTGATTCGGTGAGTGGTTTCTACGAGGATCGGGAGGGCAACCTATGGGTAGCGACGTCGGAAGGCATCGATTGCTTCCGCAACAATCCCGTGGTCAGTTTTTCTACTCGTGAAGGACTGAGTGCTAACTTGGTCGAGTCGGTGCTCACCGATCAAGCTGGCATCATCTGGATCGGAAACCACGGTGCTCTGGACTTCCTTCATGGTGGCAAGCTGACTTCAATTCAGGTGAGAAATGGCTTGCCAGGGGAGCGAGTAACATCGCTGCTCGAAGACCATGCTGGTCGACTTTGGGTCGGTGTTGATAACGGACTCTCGGTCTATGAAGAGGGGAAGTTCAGCCCGATCCATCGTCGCGACGGCACTCCGATTGGAACGATCATCGCGATAAGCGAAGATCGGGATGACAATATCTGGGCTGAGGCCATTGGGAGTACTGCAAAACTCGTCCGCATTCACGATCGCGTGGTAGGCGAAGAAATTCCGGCGCCGCAAATGCCGGCAGCTGCTTCCCTTGCCGCCGATCCTCATGATGGTATCTGGTTAGGTCTGGTCAATGGCGATCTGGCTCGATATCGGCACGGCGAGCTCGAGACTTTTTCCGTCAGCCACAGCCAGAACGCTATGGTGCGTCAAGTTCTTGTAAATCCAGACGGCTCTGTATTGGGAGCAACATCAGCAGGGCTGATCGGATGGCAGAACGGGAAGCTGCGGACTCTCACGGTTCAGAATGGCCTCCCCTGTGACGGGGTGTATGGTCTAATTTCCGACAACGATCAGGCTCTCTGGTTATACATGCAGTGTGGTCTGGTTAAAGTTGTAAAGCTGGAAATGCAAAAATGGTGGGAACATGCC
>PMHI01000640.1:1894-2584 GCA_003156615.1 Acidobacteriaceae bacterium
CATACCGCCGCCGGTTCGGGTGGAGGCTATTATTGCGGACCGCAAGAGCTACTCATTCGGAGAGAATCTTCGCCTTCCTCCGCTTGCTCATGATCTCGAAATTGATTACACGGCATTAAGCTTTGTGGTTCCGCAGAAGGTGCGCTTTCGCTATAAACTAGAGGGCCACGACGCGAGCTGGCAGGAACCCGGAACTAGACGCCAAGCTTTCTATAATGATCTCCGTCCAGGCCACTATCGCTTCCGCGTAATCGCCTGTAATAATGACGGCGTCTGGAACGAGCAAGGAGCCACGCTGGAGTTCAACATCCTTCCCGCGTTTTACCAGACCAAATGGTTTTTTTTGTTCTGCGTCGCCGCTGCCGCGTCCCTGGCCTGGATGGCGTATCGTTACCGAGTGCGGCAGGTAACGGGCCGCTTGGATATGCAATTCAAGGAACGGCTCTCCGAACGCACGAGAATCGCCCGGGAGTTGCACGACACGCTTTTGCAAAGCTTTCAGGGGCTGACGCTCCATTTTCAAAGAGCTCGTAATCTTCTTCCCGATCGCGCAGCACAAGCGATCCAAACATTGGACAAGGCATTGGACGGAGCGGAACAGGCGATTGTCGAAGGGCGAGATGCGATCCACGACCTGCGGTCCCTTGCGCCTGCTGCCCAGGGCTTGGCGGAGGAAATCACGGCGCTTGG
>PMHI01000650.1 GCA_003156615.1 Acidobacteriaceae bacterium
GTGCGGTAGTTGATGGTCTCGGGCTTGGTCACTTCGCCATGGGACCAGCTCCGGATTTTTTCCGGAGAGGCCAAGCTGATGCGGATGGCATCGAAATCCGCGATGGTGTTTTGCATTTCGAACGGGCTCGAACGAAACAAGGTGCTCCTCCGCTTCCTGCTCTCGAGCGGTACCGGGTACCGAGTACGTACCGAGTACCGAGTTTTTGTGTTCCGCGAGTCGAGAGCTGCCATGCGCGGAACGCTTCTTCTTCAAACTTGCCTAAGAGTGCGCCTAGCCTCGAAGTATCGCTTCCTGCTCGGTACTCGGTGCTAGGTACCCGCTACTGGGTACTGCCTTTAGTCTGCTGCCGCGCTGGCCGTGGGCTTTTTCTCCCCGGCCTTGATCAACTCTACGTCGAGGCAGAGCGATTGCAATTCGCGGATCAGCACGTTGAACGATTCCGGCACGCCCGGCTCCATGGCAGCTTCGCCCTTGACGATGGCCTCGTAAATCTTNNCCCAGACTTCCATTTCGCCGAAACGCTGTCCGCCGAACTGCGCCTTACCACCCAAAGGTTGCTGAGTGATGAGCGAATAGGGTCCGATGGAGCGCGCGTGAATCTTGTCATCCACCAGATGCGACAGCTTCAGCATGTAGATATAGCCCACCGTGACAGGCTGTTCGAACTGGTCGCCCGTCATGCCGTCATGCAGAGTCGTCTTGCCCGAAGTCGGCAGACCCGAGCGCTCCAGCAGCGCTTTGATCTCGCCTTCCTTGGCGCCGTCGAATACCGGTGAACCCATATAAACGCCTCGCGCCAGCGTGGGAGCCACGGATTCCAGTTCGTCGTCGCTCATGTCGGCAATAATGTCGGCAAGTTGCGAGTCCTTGAACAGGGCCTTCAGCTCGCGCCGGATGGCTTCCGTGCGGGTGTTTTCTTTGAGCAGCTGGGTGATCTTCTCGCCCAGGGCAAAACCCGCCCATCCCAGGTGGGTTTCGAGAATCTGGCCCACATTCATACGGCTGGGTACGCCGAGGGGGTTGAGCACAATCTCCACCGGCGTGCCGTCTTCGAGGTATGGCATGTCCTCTTCCGGCAGAATGCGCGCGATGACGCCCTTGTTCCCGTGACGGCCGGCCATCTTGTCGCCCACGCTCAGCTTGCGCTTCATGGCGATGTAGACCTTGACCAGCTTAATCACGCCCGGCGGCAACTCATCGCCCTTGGTGAGTTTCTCTTTCTTCTCGTTGACGATTTTCTTGAGCACGTCGATCTGACGCGAAGTCATTTCCTCGATCTCGTCGATCTGCTCATTCACTCGCGGATCCTTGTCGGCGTACTTAATACGCTTCAGGTTGCGGGTGGAGATGCGCTCGATCGCGTCGCGGTCCAGGATGTTGCCCTTGTTCAGCAGACGCTTGTTGGTGCGTTCGTCGTGCAGGTCGGCCTGCACTTCCTTGCCTCCGAGAATGTTCTCCAGCCGCTTCAGCCGCTCGTCCGTCAGAATCCGGATTTCGTCGGAGAGGTTTTTCTCCAACTTGCCGATCTGCGCCGCTTCAATTGACTTGGCGCGCTCGTCCTTTTCCTGGCCTTTGCGGGAGAAAATCTTCACATCGACGATGACGCCCTCGATGCCGGGCGGGCAGTAGAGCGATGCGTCGCGCACGTCGCCGGCCTTCTCGCCGAAGATGGCNNAGATGGCGCGCAGCAGCTTCTCTTCCGGCGTAAGCTGGGTTTCGCCCTTGGGCGTTACCTTGCCCACCAGGATGTCGCCCTGCCGAATGCTGGCCCCGATGCGGATCACGCCCGCTTCGTCCAGATTGCGCAGCATAGACTCGCTCACGTTGGGAATGTCACGCGTGACTTCCTCCGGACCGAGCTTGGTGTCGCGCGCCTCGATCTCGTACTCCTCGATGTGCAGCGAAGTGTAGTAGTCGTCCTTCACCATTTTTTCGGAGACCAGAATCGCATCCTCAAAGTTGTAGCCGCGCCAGGGCATGAAGGCCACCAGCACGTTGCGTCCCAGAGCCAGTTCGCCGTGATCCGTGCAGGGACCGTCGGCGATTACTTCGCCCTTGAGCACGCGCTGTCCCTTCTTCACCACCGGCTTCTGGTTGATGCACGTGTTTTGGTTCGAGCGCTTGAACTTGGTCAGCTGGTAAATGTCGCTGCCCACTTCCCGCGAAAGCTGCGTGGGATGATGTTCGCCTTCGACGCGCACGATGATGCGGTCGGAGTCCACCGAATCCACAATACCGTTGCGCCGTGCCAGCACCACCGCGCCCGAGTCCCGCGCCGTNNTTCGCGCCCATCAATGCTCGGTTCGCGTCGTCGTGCTCAAGGAACGGCACCAGCGAGGCGGCAACCGAAACCAGTTGCTTGGGGCTGACGTCGACGTAGTCGACTTCCTCGCGGTTCACCAGCACGAAGTTGCCCGCCTTGCGGGCGTTAACCAGCTCGGCCGTGATGCGGCCTTTGTCGTCAAGCTCTACGTTGGCCTGTGCGATGGTGTGCCGGTCTTCCTCCCATGCCGAAAGATAGAAAGAGAAGGGATCGACCTGCGCCGGTTTCTTGCGCTTCTCTTTCAACTCGGCATTGATCTTCTCGATCTCATGCTTCTCCATGTGATCGCCGACTTTGTAGTCGCTGTCGCCAGTGTTGACCACGGTGACATAGTCGATCACGCGGCCGCCCTTGATCTTGCGGTAGGGCGACTCGATGAAGCCGTAATCGTTGATGCGGGCGTAGCAGCTCAGCGACGAGATCAATCCGATGTTCGGGCCTTCCGGCGTCTCGATCGGACAGATGCGGCCGTAGTGCGTGGGATGTACGTCGCGCACTTCGAATCCGGCACGTTCCCGCGAAAGACCACCCGGCCCCAGGGCCGAGAGACGCCGCTTGTGCGTGATCTCGGAGAGCGGGTTGGTCTGATCCATGAACTGCGAAAGCTGGCTCGATCCGAAGAATTCGCGGATCGCGGCCATCACCGGCTTGGCATTGACCAGGTCGTGCGGCATGGCCGTGGACATTTCCTGGTAGACGCTCATCTTTTCCTTGATGGCGCGTTCCATGCGCACCAAGCCGATGCGGAACTGGTTCTCCATCAACTCGCCGACCGCGCGCACGCGGCGGTTGCCCAAGTGATCGATGTCGTCCACCGACCCGATATTCTTGCGCAACTTCAGCAGGTAGCCGATGGTGCCGTAGAAATCGTCGGGATCGAGGGTGCGCTTGTCGAGACTGGTGGCGTCCTGGTTCTCGAACAATTTGATGTTGAACTTCAGCCGGCCCACCTTCGAGAAATCGTACTTGCGCGGGTCGAAGAACATGCCGTGGAACAGCGCCGTGGCCGTGTCCAGCGTCGGCGGATCGCCGGGACGCAGCTTGCGGTAGATTTCGATCAGCGCCTCCTGCGGGGTCTTCACCGAGTCGCGCTTGAGCGTCTGGCTGATGACCGTGCCCACATCATCGCGCTCGGGGAAGAACAGGCTCATTTCCATTACGCCCGAGTCCAGAATCTTCGAGACCTTCTCGGCATTCAGCTCGCTGTTGGCTTCGAGCAGCACTTCGCCCGTGGTCGTGTCCACCACATCGGCGGCGGCCCACGCCCCCTCGAGATCGGTGACATCCACTTCGATCTCGGAGATCTTCGCCTTTTGAATTTCCTTCAGGATCTGCGCGGTCAGCTTGCGGCCGGAGTGCGCAATTTCCTCCCCCGACTTGTTCTTGACGCTGTGTGCCAGTTTCATGCCCAGCAGGTTCGTGGGCTTCTCGCTGGCTGGGTCGAGCGTCCAGAAAAGCTTCTTGTCTTTAATCGCAATGCGGTCGACGGTATAGAACGTGCGCAGAATGTCTTCGCCCGAGCGCAGACCCAGCGCGCGCAGGAAGATGCTTCCCAGGAACTTGCGCTTGCGGTCGATGCG
>PMHI01000179.1 GCA_003156615.1 Acidobacteriaceae bacterium
CCAGACTGTCGAACATCTTCCACAACTTGTCGCCGGTGGGGCGATAGATTACATACCCGCTGCCGGCTTCCGTGGTTTCGCGAAACAGCAACTCCCCGCGCCCGTCACCGTCGGCATCCACCGCGTCAATCAACTCCAGCCGCGGAGTTACGTCGAGGTGGAACTTGTCGGTCACTCCCGAATATAGCTTGCGCAGGTTGCCGTAGATGTCGGTTCGAGCCACCAGCGTGATCAAGTACTGTTCCGGCGCTGCGGCAGCTCCTGGCGCAGGAGGAAAGTGCGCTTCGGCACTCCAGATCATCACCGGCTGGTTATTCACCCACACATCGAAGGTCCGAAACTGAATGTTCTCAAACACCGGCTGCACAGGCTTGGCCGGCGGCTTGTGGCCTGCGGCGGCCGGCTTCGCGGCAGGCGGCCGGGCCGGAATGCGGTTCTTCGCCAGTGCATTCGCGTAAGCCTGGACTTCACTTGCGGCGAGGGCAATGATTTCATGGCCCCGATCTTCCTCTTCGCCCGTCTTCCAGAAAAACTTGTAGGGCCGCGGATCGGGTCCACCCGCATCGGAAATTGCGGCTACAAGCTGCATCGGTTCCGGGCTGAGAGCGGCGGCTGCCGGAGACTCAGGTTTGCCCGTCTTCGTTTTGTCAGTCAGGGCGGGTTCGTCCTCTTGCGGCGCGGACTGCGTAGGCTTGCCTCGGCGAAGCGTGGGGCGATAGTAGTTTCCCGCTTCTTGACCTTGCGACGCCTGACCTTGCGATGTTTGCCCGGACGGCGGTTGCTGCCCTGCCGTCGACGCCGGTGCTTGCTGCTGGCCGGAGGACGCACCGGTAGAGGAACCGTTTGCCGGTGGTGAAGAAGCCGGAGACCCGCTCGGGGCGGGCTTCCCCGATGAGCCTGCCCCGGAGGGAGTGCTGGAACTCGGTGCGGGAGTCGGACTGGGCGCCGCCGCTGGCTTCGATTTGCCCCCTCGGCTCAACCGCGGCGGTGCATCGCCGCCGCTGCTCTCCAGCCCGACCGGTACGTCTTCCGCTTTGCGCGTGGACTTCGCAGCCTCCGTTCCATGCGGCAAGTAAGAACCCGCGCCCACCCAGGGATGCGGGCTGCCCGCAGTCTTGCTGTGCAGCGCTCCACTGATCGTGAACAGTCCCAGCGAATCGCCCTCCTGCTCAGCCTCATAGACGGTGCCGGATTCGAGCGCCATTGGCACCGGATCCGCCTTATAGACGCTGGCATCGTAGAACTTGCCGTCGATCAGAATTGCGATGGGAATTAACGTCGCCTTGCCGCTGTTCGTGAGTTGCAAAACACCCACGGCCCGCGGTCCTTTAACATTCTTTTTCGGCTTCTTCTCTTCGGGAAGCTTTTCCTGAGGAGTCTGCTGCGGGCGTTTAAGCTCCGGTTTGTCCTGCGCAGCACTGGGCGGAGCCATCACGGCGAGAAACCCCAGAATGACGATGACGGCGGACCCCAATCTGCGGTATAAGAACTTTCTGGACATACGTCGTTCCCTCCTTGGCGTTGCCGAGGTGGAGAGGGTGGACGCCGTATCCGACCCTAACTTCGCTGGAAATGAGGCGTTCATGAGCATCAATGTCAATGATAAGGCTCCCGAGTTTACTTTGCAGGACGAGAACGGAAAAGAAATCTCGCTGAAAAGTCTGAGGGGCAAAGTGGTGGTGCTGTATTTCTATCCTCGCGCGGATACTCCGGGATGCACGATCGAGGCCTGCGAGTTTCGCGATACCTACAAACAGATGCAGAAAACCGGCGCCGTGTTACTTGGCATTTCGCCCGACACGCCCCAGGCGCAGAAGAAGTTTCAGGACAAGTTCAAGCTGCCTTTCTCCCTGCTGGCGGATGCCGACAAGAAGGTAGCCGACGCTTTCGGCGTTCTGCAAATGAAGAACATGTACGGCAAGAAGGTCATGGGCATCGTCCGGACCACCTTCATCATCGGGCCAGACGGCAAAATCCAGCACATATTTCCTAAGGTGAAGGCGGAAGGCCACGCCGGGGAGGTGCTGGCTTACCTGAAAGAATCGGCCAAAGGTGCGGCGTAGCGCGGCCGTGCCGGCGGCGGNNTTGGTCGATTCGCCCGCTGGACCGCGCATTCTTTGGCCGGAGTCCGCGGCGCGTGGCTCGCGAACTTCTCGGCAAGGTGCTGGTGCGTGACTGCGGAACGCTGCGCCTGGCGGGCCGCATTGTCGAGGTCGAGGCTTATCTCGGCGAGAACGATCCCGCGGCCCATGCCGCCGCCGGCAACACTGCCCGCACCTCAGTCCTGTTCGGACCGCCCGGGTACGCCTACGTTTATTTCATCTACGGCAATCACCATTGCCTTAACGTCTCCTGCCAGCGCGAGGGGAAGGCAGGGTCAGTGCTTATCCGCGCGCTCGAACCGCTCCTGGGCATTGAAGAGATGGCGCGGGCTCGAAAGGTCGCGCTGCAAGGTGCTCGCGATCTTCCTCGACTCACCGGGGGCCCAGGACGCCTGTCTGAAGCCTTCGGCATCACACGCGCGCGCGATAACGGATGTGATCTTGGTTCCTGCAGTTCCGGGTTGTGGATTGGAGATGACGGTTTTCGCCCAAGAAAGATCCAAATCACCCCGCGCATTGGCATCAGCAAGGCCGCGGACCAACCGCTGCGCTACATCGTTGCAGGAAACCGGTTCGTTTCCGGCAGGAAAACGCCAGTCAGAAACTAAGGTGGGTCCGGGATTTGACAAATGGGTGTAAACTGTCCCTCGGGTCAAATGCGCGAAAAACCCGCTCCAGTCAAGGCATTTGACCGAATTCCGGGATGTTCTGAATGATGGGCGCATGCATGATCGGTGAATGGGTCGGCCAACCCTCGGCGAATAAATCTTCCGTTTTGCTGCATCCTGCAGACGAAGCAAATCATCTCACGACATGGGAGCCCGCGTGCGCTGGTCAGCTTTAGTTCGCGCTTCGCTTGTCACTTTTGCGATTCTGGGTGCGAGTATTCCTGGGCTCTCTCGAGCCGTCAAGGCCGCGCCGCTTCCGCCCGAAACGACCGCGGCTCCTTCCAACATCGTGATCGGTTTCGTAGGTGGTTTCGTGGGCCATGACGACCCGCACCACGGCCCGGTCGAACTCGCGCAGCAAATCCGGCGAACTGTTCCAAAAACCACCTATGTTCGGGTTTTTGAAAATCGGCACAGGAAACAGGCCTACGATACTGTCGTCCACCTTCTGGACACGGATCACGACGGCGTTCTTTCCCCCGAGGAAAAAGCTCGGGCTCGCATTATTCTCTTCGGCCACAGTTGGGGAGCATCCGCGGCGGTGTTGCTGGCGCGCGACTTGCGGCGGGAAGGCGTGCCGGTCTTGCTGACGGTACAGGTAGATAGCGTTGCCAAAGTGTGGCAGAACGATTCCATCATCCCCGACAACGTCGCCGAAGCCGTGAACTTTTATCAGCCGCATGGCATCGTCCATGGCCGGGCTCGAATCACGGCCGCCGATCCGGCGAAGACTGAGATCCTCGGAAATTACCGCGTGGATTACAAACAGCATCCCGTTGCCTGCGAGAACTTTTCCTGGTGGAACCGCGTCTTTACCCCCGGCCACATGCAGAGTGAATGCGATCCCCACGTCTGGTCACAGATCGAAAACCTGGTGCGGCAGCGACTGGTGTCTCCAACCACCGCCGCGGCGGTCAATCCGCAACCTTAGCCGGCAGCTTATGCCGGCGAATCCTATCCTGGAGACCCAGGAAGAAGGATGTTATCGATAAGCCGGGTCGGGCCGACGAATGCAGCGACCGCGACCAGGGCACCGCCGGCAACGCTTTCGACTGGATCCAAGCTGTCGGGATCTACGATTTCGAGGTAGTCGAGACGGACTGACTTTTCTCCTGCAAATTCTTCGCGACCCGTGGCGAGCAGCTTTGCCGCGTCGCGTACGCCGGCTTCCCAAGATTTCTTCACCCGCATCAGGGAACGATGCAACAAAATCGCCTGTTTTCTCTGTTGCGGATCGAGATAAGCGTTGCGCGAACTCATGGCTAGCCCGTCGGCCTCGCGCACAATGGGGCAGGCGACAATTTCCATAGGAAAGTTCAGGTCGCGCACCATGCGGCGAACGATCGCCACCTGCGCTGCGTCCTTCTGTCCGAAGAAGGCCGCATCCGGCTCGACGATGTGAAACAGCTTGGCCACCACCGTGGTGACGCCGCGAAAATGCCCGGGCCGCGAACGCCCGTCCAGNNCAGTCCCTCCACCGTGACCCAGCTCGCAGCGCCAGCTGGATACATTTCCTCGACCGACGGAGCAAACAGCAGCGCCACGCCTTCGCTTTCGAGAAGTTCCCGGTCACCATCGTAGCTTCGCGGATATTTCGTCAGATCTTCGTTAGGCCCGAACTGCGCAGGGTTTACAAAGATCGACGCTGCGACGGCATCGCACGAAGCTCTGGCCGCCTGCACCAGCGATAGGTGCCCCTCATGCAGCGCTCCCATGGTGGGCACGAATCCCAATCGCTTGCCGCCGCGCCGCGCGGCGCGGCACGCAGCCCGCATGTCTTCGACGGTGTTGCAGATTCTCATTGCGTCGGGGAGATTAACTTCAGGATGTGGGGATCCAGTTGATCGCGACGTGTGTGCTCTCCAGGTCACCCTCGACAATACCCCGGCTTCTTCGAATCGCCACCTTGTCCGATTCGGAGGCTGTGGGCTTCTCCTCGACGAGGATCGCCACCGCGCGCCCGTAAGGCCAGGCGGATGCGGGCAGCCGAGCCAACGCGTTCAAAACCTCCCCGGGCTGCAGGATCTGTTCTTCGTTGGCGGTGACGCCGGTGACCAGACCAACGGCGTCAGGACGGATGACGAGATATGGATTACTCCAGCGCCTGGTCGCTTGCGGGGAAGGGTACTTCGCTGGATCGGCCGCGGCGATGGTCTCGAGGAGAGTGGCCGCACTTGGCGGCGGTGGCGCGTTCTGCCGCGAGCAAGCCGCAAGAGAGCAGTTCATCATCCAGATAAATCCGAGCACGGACAGGAGGCCAGCCTGCGGACAACCTCGGGCGGCCGACGAACTCACCGCACTACCATTGGAACGTCCGTTTTCACCGCCCAAACCAGCGCAACCACCCATCCGATCAACGTCCATCCCAAGAAGAAGTTGAGCAGCACAATGGCGGCAGTGTCCCGTTTGCTGCGGGCAAAGGCGACGATCGACGGCAGAAAATACATCACGAACCCGAGTCCGAAGAACGGCAGGAAAAACGCGGGCAAGAGGTGCGCCATAAAAACCTCCTCAACAGCAATAGACTAGCACCACAGCCGGTTGAGTTTGAAGCCCGGGACCATCGGGCTGGCTTATTTGATCCGCGTAAATCTGTGGAGCATTATCCTTTAATCTCTTACTGCCGCATCGCCCGCTTCCGCGCGAGAACAGTATCCAGCCCGGCTTTCGTCTCTTTCGGCAGATGATACGACTCCCCATCCGACGGATACTGCAGCGATCTCACATCGGCGCGAAACGACTGCACCGCTTGCGTAATCAGCGCGGCCGCATCACCGTAGCGGCGCACAAATTTTGCCGGCGGTCCAAACGTGAGGTTGAGAAGGTCATGGAATACCAACACCTGGCCATCGCATTCCGGACCAGCGCCAATACCGATTGTCGGCGTACCAACCTCCTCCGTAATCATCGCTGCCACTTCGCGGGGAATGCCTTCCAGCACAATGCAGGCCACGCCCGTGCGGTCCAGCGCCACCGCATCGCGCATCAACTGCTCGATGCCGCTGAGATTTTTCCCCTGTACCTTGTAGCCGCCCATAACGTTGACCGACTGGGGAGTCAGCCCGATGTGGCCAGCCACGGGAATCTCGGCGTCGATGATGCGGCGAATCAGGTCGGCACGCTTTTCACCGCCTTCGATTTTCACCACTTCGGCGCCACCTTCTTTCACAAAGCGCGTGGCATTATGCAGCGCCTCGCGGGCGTCAACCTGATAAGACCCGTACGGCATGTCGGCCAGCAGTAGCGCGCGCTTCACGCCGCGGCGGACTGCCTTTACATGGTGCAGCATCTCGTCCATGGTGACCGAGAGCGTGTTGTCGTAGCCAAGAATAGTTTGGGCCAGCGAATCGCCGACCAGGATCATCTCGATGCCGGCTTCGTCCACGAGGCGCGCCGTCGCGTAATCGTAGGCGGTGAGACAGGTGATGGGTTGATGGTGGAGTTTCAGTTCCCGCAGAGAAGCGG
>PMHI01000311.1:0-6049 GCA_003156615.1 Acidobacteriaceae bacterium
TTACGGATAAAGACGGGTGGTATCGCACCGGAGACATAGGGGCGCTGGATGAAGCCGGAAACCTTTATTTCAAGGGGCGCAAGAAAGAAGTGATCGTGACGCCCGGCGGACTAAATATTTATCCAGAGGATTTAGAGGCCGCGTTGCGTCATCAGCCGGAAGTGAAAGATTGTATTGTCGTCGGAATTGAGCGGGCAGGAAATGCAGACCCCTGCGCCGTGGTGATTGTGCACGACGATGCCAGCGTGGCGGCGGTGGTGGAACGCGCCAACCAGTCGCTGGCGGAATTCCAGCGCATGCGGATGTGGGTGCAGTGGCCGCAAGAAGACTTCCCGCGGACCAACACGCAAAAGCCGCGGCGGAATTTGATCGCGGAATTCGCAGCCAGACGCATTCTACAAGGTATAGAGAAGGATGCGGCAACGGACAGCCCAGTGAGGGAATTGATCGGTCGTATCACGGGGCGACCGGTGACGGGTGGGGCGGGGGGCGACTCTGATCTTGACTCTGATTTGGGCCTCAGTTCGCTGGACCGAGTGGAACTGATCAGCGCGCTCGAGGATCGCTATCAGGTCGATCTTAGCGAGACCCGTTTTAGCACGGCGCGCACCGTGGGCGATGTAGAAAAGATGTTACGCGGCGAGGTGCATCAGCGCTTCGGGTATTGCTATCCGAGTTGGGTGTTGCGGTGGCCGGTGACGTGGTTGCGATGGACGGCGCATTATTTGTTGATGAGGCCGGCCATGATTCTGCTGGGCTGGCCGCGGATCGAAGGACGGGAGAACTTGCGGGGATGGAATGGGCCGCTGCTGGTGGTTTGCAATCATATTGGTGATATGGATGTGGGGTTCGTACAGACGGCCTTGCCCGCGAGGCTGCGGAACCGGATTGCGACGGCGACTGGGGGAGAAGCGTTGGAAGCCTTACACACGCCGGCCGCGGACAGAGGTTTTTTCGGCAGAACGTACGATCGCGTGCAATGGGCACTTGGCGTTTCTCTGCTGAATTTGTTTCCGCTGCCGCGCGAGGCTGGATTCCGGAGGAGTTTTGCTTACGCGGGTGAGGCCGTGGACCGTGGATACAGTGTGCTGGTGTTTCCCGAAGGGCGACATACAGTGGATGGCAAGATGAACCCGTTCCGCGCTGGGATTGGGCTGCTGGCAATTAATCTGGGCATTCCGGTATTGCCCATGCGAATTGTGGGATTGTTTGAAGTGATCGAAGCAGGCAGGAAGTTCGCCAAGCCGGGAGAGATTCGTGTGCGCATCGGCCGGCCGATGAACTGTGCGTCGGGCAGCGATCCCGGGCAGATCGCGCGGGAGTTGCAGAGCGCGGTGGAAGCCTTGTAGAGGGAAGCAAAATCTCAAACCCTAGTCTTCATCCGTATCCGTTCCACTATCTGCCTCGTGCGGGTTCGATTCGATTTGCACTTCCGGCAAGTTCGCGGCACGAAGTTCGCGATTGAGCGCGGGCAGATCTAACGTCTTAAGCGTATCCCAACGCTTCATGGCGTCCGAGGCATCAGGTTCGGTGGCCGCGATGGCTTCAGACTGCGCTACGGTTGGCTCGGCATCGACCTGCCACACCTGGCCATACAAGACGGCGACTTGCCCGTTCACTCGGGTGAGAGTGACTGCGTCGGCAGGTGCTGCGGCGAAACCGCTTGGTACCCCAAGCAATGCCGCCAGTTTGGTCCGGAAAGCCTCAATGGAGTCGTGGGCTGTGCCGGTGGCCCGCTGGGACAATTTTTCGAGCGGCTCACCAATCGAACCGGCTTGCATTGCCGCGTTGGATGTTTCACTGAGGAGCGATGCGACGCGCATTTCAAGTTGAAATTTCTTTTCGAGGCTGGCTGCCGAGATTTGTACCCGTGGGTCCATCTTGACCGTGAAGGGCGCCGTGTAACTCTTTCCGTTAGCGGTGAGCCGTGCGGTATAGGAGCCGGGCAAAGCTGTGGGGCCGAGAGGATACCGAGGCGTATCTCCCGGGATCGCGGCGATGGGGTATTCGTGGTGCGCGGAATCGGGCGTGGAATAGTGCAGATCCCAAACCCAGCGGTGCATGCCGGCCTCGGAGGACAGAGAGCGAAAGGGACGCAGCCAATAAAGAGGGATGAGTTGTTTCTTGAGATCGGCTTCCGTGACCTCGGGCTTATCGTCACTCGAAAACTTGCGAACCAGTTGGCCGCGAGCATCGAGGATTTCGAGAGTGATGGGACCAGAAGCGGCGTGCGCCAGATAGTAGTCAATGACTGCTCCGTCGGGTGGGTTCTGAGCAGCGGGTTCGTCGGGAGGAAGCGGCGTGTCCGTGTTGGTATCACGCTGCAAACGGTAGGCGGGTGCTGGCGTAAAAAGATGGGCAATTTTGTCCGCCGCCAAATCGGCTGCTTCGCGCAGCGGCGTGATGTCATCGAGAATCCAGAAGGAGCGCCCGTGCGTGCCGACGATGAGGTCGTTGTCGTGAACCCAGAGATCGCGCATGGAGGTGTGCGGCAGATTCAGTTGCAGGGATTGCCAGTGGTCGCCGTCATCGAACGAGACCCACACTGAATTCTCCGTGCCGGCAAACAGCAAGCCTTTACGCACTGGATCCGCGCGGACCGTGTCCACGGGACCGAAGTCGGGAAGGCCGCTCGTGACCAGCTTCCAGGTTTTGCCGCCATCATGAGTGCGGTAAATATAGGGACGCTCGTCGTTAATGCGGAAGCGGCTCACGGAGGCGTAGGCCGTGTCGTCATCGAAGGGCGAGGCACTGATCTGCGTGACCTTGCTCCAGGGCGTCAATTCTTTTGGAGTAATGTCGTTCCATTTCTTGCCTCCGTCGCGAGTTTCCCAGACCAGGCCGTCGTCGGTGCCGGCCCACAGCGTGTCGATGTTCTTGAAGGAAGGGGCAAGCGCGTAGATTACTCCGCGCTGTTTGTCGGCCCCTTTGGGAATGAGATTGCCAACGCTCGCTGGGATTCCTGGACTCTGACGAGTCAGATCGTCGCTGATGGTCTGCCAGGAATTGCCTCCGTCGGTGGTTTTGAAGAGCACGTTGCTGGCGAAATAAAGAACGTGCGGGTCGAGGGGCGAGAACATCGTCGGCTCGGTGCGGTCGGTGCGGTACTTGGGGTTGCGAAGCGGGATGGGAGTGATGTTCTGCACCTGGCCGGTGGACCAGTGAAACTTCGAAACCTCGCTTCTGCCACCGCCGTAGATAACGTCCGGGTCGAGGGGATCGGGGGCGACGTAGCCGTATTCGATCACGCCTACGGGATGCCACTCGCGGAAGGTAATGGCGCCATCGTTGCCTCGGCTGGAGATGCAGACGGAACCGCTCTCTTGCTGACCTCCGCAGACGCGATAGGGGAAAGTCGGTGCTACCGCAACGTGATATATCTGCGCGGTGGGCTGGTTGTACCAGGAGCTCCAACTAACCCCGCCATTCACGGTCACGATCGCGCCCTGATCGCTGACCAGCAGAATAATGTTCGGGTCGTTGGGATTGATCCAGAGATTCTGGTAGTCGTCGCCGCCAGGAGCGCCGCGGAATCCGGACCATGTCTTGCCGCCATCTGTCGATCGCATGGTTACAGTGCTGGCGCTATAGACGACATCTTCATTCTTGGAGTCCACNNTCTCCGGCGTCGTCGGAACGGTAGACGGCAAGCGCGCCCGAGGCTGTGCCAACTGTGGCGTAGAGTCGGCGTGGGTCCGTAGGAGCTATCGCGACATAGATCTGCGAAAGATCCTTGGGCAGGCCGTTGGTCAAAGCATGCCAAGTGCTTCCGCCGTCGGTGGACTGGAACAATCCGCCGCCGGTTCCGTTGACCTCGTTGTTGTCCTCCCAGGGGCCCTCGCGCACTTCCCACATCGAGGCGTAAATTACGTCGGGATTGGAGGGATCAATCTCCACGTCGGAGGCTCCGGTGTTCTCGTTTTTGTCGATGACTTTTTGCCAGGTCTGGCCGCCGTCGGTGGAACGGAAAAGGCCACGCTCTTCATTCGGGCCGTAGGGATGGCCGAGGACGGCGGCGAAGACTCGATTGGGATCGCGAGGATCGATGGCGAGTGCGGGAATCTGCTGGCTATCGCGCAAGCCGAGATGAGTCCAGGTTTTTCCAGCGTCCGTCGATTTGTAGATACCATTGCCAACCGAGAGATCGGGGCGGTGCAGGCCTTCGCCGCTGGCGACATAAATGACGCTCGGATTCGAAGGTGCTACCGCGATGGCGCCAATCGACTGGATCGACTCGTGGTCGAAGATCGGAGTCCAGGTGCGGCCGTAGTTGTCCGACTTCCAAACTCCGCCGTTCACCTGGCCCACGTAGAAGACGTTCGGCTGGCTCGGAACGCCAGTGGCGGCGCGGGTGCGACCGCCGCGAAACGGGCCAATCATTCGCCAATGTAGCTCCTGATATGTGTTCTCCGGGATTTGCTGTGCGGTGCTCAATCCGACGGAGAGGAAAAGCGAAATGCAGACCAACAGACGAAGGACTCGCTTGGATCTGGTCAATGGACCCCCTCGAAGGGCAAAAGCCAAACTCCAAGAGAATAAACTAAAAGCATGAGCGCGGTAATGGGGGACCGTGGACCATGCGGCTGATGAGTTTTAGCCAATCTCAGCCAAGGCCTGCGCCAGGTCGGCCGTCTTCGGGGTTGCTCCTGACTGACTGGCGACCCACGCGCCGACGCGATTGGCGTTTTCATTGATTTGTCCGAGTGATGTCCCCCGTAGATATCCGTGCACCAAGGCCGCGGTGAAGGCGTCGCCAGCGCCGACGGTGTCGGCTACCTTCACCCTGAAGCCGGGATGTTCGCTCGATTCCTCGGCGGATATCAGGAGGCTGCCGCCAGGGCCACGGGTAACACAAACCAGTTTCAGATCATACAAAGACAACAAATGCCGCGCCGACTCTTCGTCGCGGTGATGTTCCAATTCGAACAATCGCATGATCCTGGGGAGTTCTTCGTGGTTGAGTTTGACAATGGTTGCAAGCCTCATCGATTCCGCGAGGACGTGTGCGCTAAAGAAGTTCTGCCGGAGGTTGACGTCGAAGACCCGCACCGCGTTTCGCTGCCGCGAAGCCAGCACAAATTTGCCAATGGTGGCACGACTGCGCTCCGAGCGTTGCGCCAGCGATCCAAAGCAGAGGGCATCGGCCTCTCGTGCCAGCGTCTGCCATCGCGGCGTCCAATCGAGAAAGTCCCAGGCGACGGAGGCGGAAAGTTCAAAGCGCGGCTGACCCGTGGCGTCCAGTTCGACCTGCACTGTTCCGGTGGGATGGTCTGCATCGATCTGAATAAATTCGGTGGGGAGAGCGAGTTCAGCGAGGCGCCGTAGAGCTGCTGCACCGAGAGCATCCTGGCCGAGGCGGCTCGCTGGAATGCCGTCATCCCCGAGCAGGGAGGTAATGTAGGCGAAGTTGGCCGGCGCTCCGCCCAGTTGTTTCCCCGCGGGCAACAAGTCCCAAAGCAATTCACCCAGACCGACGACGAGATATCTCTTGCTCAGCATGGAACCTTCCACGAAACCCACGAAACCACCCACAGTTGCGGGAACCAGCTAACTGGCGCAGAATCGGGGAGCGAGAGTGCACTGCGGTGACACATTCCATTCATTCCAAGAGTTGGGTAACGCTGGTCACGCTGCTTTTGGCGTTGGCCTCACAGGATAGCGCAAATTGGCCTTTCGGAGCATGGCAGCGCGTTTCAGAGACTCCCGTAATCTCGCCGCAGGGAGACGGATGGGAATCGGCTGGCACCTTTAACCCTGCCGTGATTCTACGGGACGGAAAAATCGTCATGCTCTACCGGGCCCAGGATAAGGGCGGCACCTCCCGCCTGGGCTATGCCGAGAGTACGGACGGAATCCACTTCACGCGGCGGAGCGAGCCTGTCCTTTCCCCCGAACAAGACTTCGAAAAAGATGGAGGCGTGGAAGACCCGCGGCTGGTCAAGTTCGGCGATACCTACTATCTGACTTATACGGGCTACAACAAGAGAGACGCACAACTGTGTCTGGCAACGTCAAAAGATCTCATCCACTGGGAGCGACGAGGCGTGAT
>PMHI01000311.1:6081-6584 GCA_003156615.1 Acidobacteriaceae bacterium
GATCTCTTGCATTGGACCGACGCCACCGATGCTCCGGTGTTAGCTGTACGGGCAGGAATGTTTGATTCTCGTGTGGCCGAACCGGGGCCTCCGCCGATCGTCACGCCGAAGGGGATTGTTCTCGTCTACAACGGCGCCGACGACAAACTTGTGTACCGCACCGGCGTGGCGATATTCGACCGCAACGACCCGCGCCGAATCATCTCGCGGGTCGAAGCTGGCATTTTCGCTCCGGAGAAGCCATGGGAGAAAGTGGGCCAGGTCCCGAATGTCGTGTTCGTGGAAGGCATGGTGCAGCAAGGGGAACGGTACTTGTTCTACTACGGGGGTGCGGATACTTACATCGGTGGGGCGGAAGCGCGCGCGCTTCCTTGGGAGAACCGGGAAAAGCCGCTACGCCAACACTAACCTTCATCGATGAACAGGCCTAATTAACCTCGCTCAATCAGTTCATCATCTCCTGGACTTCGAGTTTGCCGGAAACTGCATGGTGCGAATAATGC
>PMHI01000160.1:0-2957 GCA_003156615.1 Acidobacteriaceae bacterium
CCAGAATTCAAATCCTCTTTCCCTCCGCCCGTTTCGGCGCTACACTACTTGCCCCAGAGGGTCTCCCATGTTCCGCGCTCGCTTCGTCGTCGCCATTCTTATTCCGCTCACGCTCACTGCCGTCTGCACAGCACAATCCGAGCCCACCACCGCCACCTGCAATCTCGACGACGGCCGCCAGGTCTACATCCGCTACAACCCCGTCAGCGCCAAGAACGACAGGGCTCCCAACGGCAAGCCCTGGGCCCCAGGCGGCGCTCCCATGACTCTATTTACCGAAGCCCAGCTCAACTTCGCCGGTGTTACCATCCCAGTCGGCGCTTATACGGTTTACCCCATCCCGGCTAGAGACAAGTGGACCCTCGTCGTCAACAAGAACGTTACCCCCGGCGCCGCCTACGACGAGAAGCAAGACCTCGCCCGCGCCGCAATCGAGACCGAACAGGTAAGCCAGCCCGCGGACGCCCTCGAAGTCGCCTTTGCCCACGTCGGCCCCAGATGCACCCTCCGCATCTACTTCGGCAAGACCGCCACCTTCGCCGATTTCGTTGCTAAGTAGCCACGGCGCATTTCGGTAATTGGAGTGAAGCAGAATTAAGGACTGTCATCCTGTGCCGAGCAAAGGACCGTGCAACTTGCCGTCCCCGCCGATAGTCGTGGCGCTTAACTCCCGCGCGATTTCTCACGGCCACCTCTCCCCGCTTTTTTCTGCGACAATCTTCCCATGCGCACCCTGCTAATCCTCCTCGCCGCTACCGCCGTCGCCCAGCGCAGCCCGCAGACCCATCCCTCCCACACCACCGAAAACCTCCGCGGCGCGAGTACTGTTTCGCAAACTATCGCGTGGGCCTCCGGCACCCATGGCACCTATCTCCTCACCACCGACGCCGGCCGCAACTGGACGCCCGCACAAGTTCCCGATGCCGCCGCCCTCGACTTCCGCGCCGTAGTCGCCTTCTCCGCCAGCGAAGCCTTTCTCATGTCCGCCGGTCCCGGTGACCAGTCCCGCATCTACCACACCACCGATGCTGGCGAGCACTGGCAGCTCCAATTCACCAATACAAATCCCAAGGGCTTTTTCGACTCCATGGTCTTCTGGGACCCAACCCATGGCATCGTTCTCGGCGATCCCATCCCCGATGAGACCGGCAAACTGAAATTCGAACTTCTGATCACCACCGACGGACAAACCTGGACGCCCATCCCACCCGATCAACTCCCGCCAGCTATAGAAGGTGAAGGCGCATTCGCCGCGAGCAACTCCTGCCTGGCCATCCTCTCCAGCACCACGAACTCACAAAGCTCCGTCATCCCGAGCGCCCACACCCTTGTCACCCCGAGCGAAGCGGGGGATCTTGGTTTCGCCAGCGCGACGAATGGCGCCGGCCCCAACTCCACTACTCCGACACTACCGTGGAATAGCGGCGCTCGAGCGCTGCATCAGTCTTCGGAAAAAGAAGCGGCTTCAGCCCCCGACCCCAACATCTGGTTCGCCACCGGCGGGCGCGCCGCCCGCGTCTTCCACTCCCCCGACCGCGGCCAAACCTGGCAAGTCTTTGACACTCCCATCCTCCACGGCCCCGACTCCGCCGGCATCTTCTCCATCGTTTTCCGCGACCCAACTCACGGCGTAATCGCCGGCGGCGACTACAAACATCCCGATCAGGACGGCCCCAACCTCGCCTTCACCAACGATGGCGGCAAGACCTGGACCCTCTCCCAAATCTTCCCCCAGTCCTATTACTCCGCCGTAGCCTACGATCGGGGACGCAAGAATCCCAAAGCCCAGGATTTTGCGGAAAACCAGGCGCACGTCCGCCTTTTCCTGGTCGGCCCCAAATTTATCTACGATTTCCGCCCACCCCGAAACCCCACCAGAATCAGCCCGCCCAGAAGGTCCGGCCTCCACTTCAACGCCCTTAGCCCATATGCCACCGGCGGAGCCTTAATCGTCGGGCCCAAAGGCTCCATAGCCATCATTCCCTAACCCAGCCCAGCCCTGCGTCCCCAGTGGTGAAAGAGCTCTTGCCTTACGCTCCTCGGAAGCCCCCTCCCGAAAGTTCGTCGAAAATTCCAAACAACCCTTGCTCGTCCGCCCGAAACCCAGTACCCTATGCTCTGGCATCGGTAATGTTCACCCCGCACCCCAACCTGGCGGATGACGTCAACCACGCCATCATCCAATCGGAGATCGAAGGCGGAGTTTTCCTCCACGATCTTCCGCCTTCCACTGTTCTCCACATTCAAACCATGCACCACTGCTACACCGCCGTCCTCCTGGGGGGCAGCGACGCTCTCATTTCCGGTCATCCCGAATTCTGTCCCGACCCGGTTCAAGTCGCTATCGCCGGCTCCACCTGGGGAGGTTCCATGCTCAAGCTCCAGTACGTAGGCCGCGGCATGCACCTCGAATTTCGCCACCCCGAATACGACACTCCCATCGTCACTTCTCCCATTCAGGAAATCCGCGATTCCCAACCCATCTCCGCCGGCCGCACCGTCGACTCGCTTACCTACGACTAAAATTGCTCCGCATAAGGGCTGGCAGCTCTGCCACAAGCCGGTCATCCCGAGCGCAACAAGCGCGTTCGTTTCTTGCATGATCTTCGAAGTCGAGGGACCGGCGGTTTACCTGCCACCATGGCCTCAGCGTGGCTGGAATACGATTCGCAATCGTCGCATTCCATTCAACTTCCCACCCATTGACTTGCGGAGCCTCACCCTCTACCATTCACCCGAACCCCCCATGTATGGCGGGAAACTGGAAAACATGACCATCACTACCCGCGAAGTTAGCCGCGTCACGCTCGTCGATATCAACGGACGCATCACTCTAGGCGACGAAACCGGAAAGCTCCGCGACACCATCCACCAGCTCATCGCCCAAGGCAAGAAAAAAATCGTGCTCAACCTCGCCCATGTCGATTACATCGACTCCTCCGGCGTCGGCGAACTGG